>NZ_CP027773.1:0-300000 GCF_003019815.1 Variovorax sp. PMC12 | reverse complement strand
GTCGAAGGCGCCCGTGTCGATGATCGGGTCGCTGTTGCCGGTGAAGCGGATCGCGTTGGCAATCGTCATGCCGGGCGCGGTGAAGCCGATCGCGGTGCCGTCGTCCATCGCCAGTTCGCCGGTGCCCAGCGCCTGCGCGTTGCCGAGGTTCAGGCGCCCCTTGAGCAGCGCGGTGCCGCCGGTGTAGGTGTTGGCGCCCGACAGCGTGAGCGTGCCCGTGCCTTCCTTCACCAGCGAGCCGCCGACGCCCGAGATCACGCCCGAGATTTCGGTGCTGGTGTTCAGGCCGCCCGTGGTCAGCGTCTTGTTGCCCAGCAGCACGCGGCCGCCGCCCTCCAGCGAGCCGATGGAAGTGCCGGCCGTGGTGAGGCCGCGGATGTTGACCACCGCGCCCGTCTTGTTGACCACCGTGGCCTGCGCGGCCGTGGCGCGGTCGCGGATGTCGAGCGAAGCGGTCGCCTCGTTGACGATGGTCGCGCGGCCGGCCGAGCCGTCGTCCCAGATGTTGGTCGAGCCGCCCGCCGAGTTGACGATGCGCGCATTGCCCGCGGTGGCGTTGTTCCACACCGTGACGCTGCCGCCGCGGTTGTCGAACACGGCATCGCCCGCCGTCGAATTACCGGCGAAGGTGACGCTGCCGCCCTTGTAGTTCAGGAAGCTCGCGCGCTCGGCCGAGGAGTCGTCCCTGAACTCGATGGCGCCGCCGTTGATGCCGGGGCTGGCGGCGGCGGTGGTGAAGCGCAGGTCGCCCGCGCCGGCATTGCCGGTGAAGGCCAGGTAGCCGCTGGCATTGACGTTCACCGGGCCGGTGCCCAGCGCGCCGCTGACGCTCGCGCTCACGCTGCCGGCGTCGATGCTGGTGCCGCCGGTGTAGGTGTTGGCGGTTGCCAGCGCCAGGTCGCCGGTGCCGATCTTGCGCAGGCTGCCCGAGCCGCTCATCGTGCCGCCGAAGGTGCCGTCGGTCGACTGGTCGAAGGTGACGTTGGCGTTGTTGACGATCTCGCCCTGCAGGCTGGTGGTGTTGCCCTGCAGCACGCCGGCCGACACGACGGTGCCGCCGGTGTAGTTGTTGGCGCCGGTCAGCACCAGCGTGCCGTAGTCGTCCTTGGTCAGGCCGCCCGCGCCGGTGAGCTGCGAGGCGATGGTCGCCGTCATCGAAGCGCCCGAGCGCGTGCCGTCGCCCACCTTGATGACGGTGTGCGCGTTGCCCAGCGTCAGCGCATCGCCCTGCACCACGTAGCCGTCGGAGAAGAACTGCGCGCCGCCGATGCTGATGTCGCCGCCGCTGTTGTCCACCGTGACGGTGCCCGCGGTGCCGCCGAACATGGCGAACTGGTTGGGCTTCCAGGTGGCGTTGTAGCCGCCTTCGCTGTTGGTCCAGGTGTCGTTGGGGCTGCCGGGGCTGCCGATGCGCCAGGTGCCCGAGCCGCCGCCCACGTTGCCGTTGTTGACCGTGTCGCCGCCGTCCCAGAAGCCGAGCTGCACGCCGGTGCTGTTGATCAGGTTGACTTCCTTGGCCACGCTGGTCTGCACGTACAGGTCGCCGGCCGTGACCGGGGTGTTGCCGATGTTCAGGCCGTTGTCGGTCAGCGAGCCGGTGTACTTGACGAGGCGGTACAGCCCCGGGCCGAAGCTGCCGCCGGCCGTCTCGGTGACGTTCAGCGTGCCGCCGAGCATCAGGTTGCCGTTGACCTGGACCAGGTCGTTGAGCGGGTCTTCGCCGACGGCGCCGAGGTGGTAGTTCAGGAACGAGCCCTTGTCCATGCTCAGGTCGCCGATCGTCAGGGTGCCGGGGCTGTTGCCCGGCGCGAGCGAACCGCCGCTGGCCACGTTGACCGCGCCGCTGATGGTGCCGCCGCCGGCCAGCGTGGCGCCGGCGCCGACCTGCACGCTGCCGCTGCCGGTCGCGCTGCCGCTGGTGTTGTTCACCCGCAGCGTGCCGCCGTTCACCGATGTGTTGCCGGTGTAGGTGTTGGCGCCGGTGATCTCGAGTTCGCCCGCGCCGTTCTTGGTCAGGCTGCCCGCGCCGCTGACGGTGCCGGTGAAGCTCGAGTCGTCGGAGCGGTCGAAGACCAGGTTGCCGTTGGCCGTGACCGCGCCCGAGAGCGTGCCGCTCTTGCCGCCGTTGCCGACCTGCAGCGTCGCGCCCTTGCCGATGGTGGTGCCGCCGCTGTAGCTGTTGGTGCCGGCCAGGATCAGCGTGCCCGTGCCGTTGTCGCTCAGGCTGCCGGTGCCGTCGATGTCGCCGGCCACGGTGTAGCTGTCGGAGCGGTTGAACACCAGCGCGGCGTTGTTGGTGATGTTGCCGGCGATGCTGCCCTTGGTGCCGCCGTTGCCGACCTGCAGCGTGCCCGCGTCGATGGTGGTGCCGCCGCCGTAAGTGCTGGCGCCGGTGAGCGTGAGCTTGCCGGCGCCCGACTTCGTCAGGCTTCCGGTGCCGGTGATGCCGCCGGCATATGCGATGTCGTCGGAGCGGTTGAACTGCAGCACGCCGTTGTCGACGATGTCGCCGCTGATGCTGCCGGTGGTGCCGCCGTTGCCGACCTGCAGCGTGCCCGCGTCGATGGTGGTGCCGCCGCCGTAGGTGTTGGTGCCGGTCAGCGTCAGCGTGCCGGCGCCGCTCTTCACCAGCTTGCCCGCGCCCGCGATGGCGCCGCCGAACAGGCCGCTTGCGATCGTGGTGGCCTGCGCGCTCTTGAAGCCGGTCTGCAGCGTGCCGGCGCCCTGGATGTTGCGGATGGAGACGTTCTGGCCGTTCAGGTCGAGCGTGGCGCCGCCGTTCACGGTGGTCGAGGCGATGTTGCCGAGGACTGTGCTCATCAGCGCCCCGCTGCCTACGCGCAACGTGCCTCCGGCAACGACCACGGCGGCGCTGCTGTCCACCGTGGCGCTGTTGCTGGCAACGTTGACGACGCCGGTCTCGGTGGCGCTGCCGAAGGTGGCGGTGGCGTTCGCCCCCAGGTTCAGCGCGCCGCCCAGCGTCAGCGTGCGGTTGGTGGCGGCGGCGACGGTGCTGGCCGTTCCGGCCGCGAAGCTCACGCCGTTCGAGAGGGTCATGGTCGACGTCGCGGCCAGCTTGCCGCCGGCCATCGTCAGCCCGCCGCTTCCGAGCGCATTGGCCGCCGCAACCTGCAGCGTGCCGCTGTTGACCCTGGTGCCGCCGCCATACGTGTTGGCGCCCGAGAGCGTGAGCGTGCCCGTGCCGCTCTGGGTCACGCTGCCGCTGCCGCTGATGGTGCGCGTGAAGTTCGTCGCATTGGAGCGGTTGAACACGAGCGCCGCGTTGTTGGTGATGTTGCTGTTGTCGATGCTGCCGGTGGTGCCGCCGTCGCCCAGTTGCAGCGTGCCGCCGCTGATGGTGGTGTTGCCGGTGTAGCTGTTGGCGCCGCTGAGCACCAGCGTGCCCGCCGTCGTCTTCACGAGCTGGCCGGTGCCGGTGATGGAGCCCGAGAAGTTGCCCGACTGCACCGTGGTGGTCTGCGCGGGGAAGTTGCCGGTCCGGGTCTTCAGCGTTCCGGCGCCCTGCAGGTTGCCGATGGTGACGTTGTAGCCGTTCAGGTCCAGCGTGGCCCCGGTATTGACCGTGGTGGAGGCAACGTTGGGGAAGATCGTCGCGGCGCGGGTGGCGTCCGCCACCTGCAGCGTGCCGCCGGCCACGACGACCGCCGCGGTGCTGGAGACGATGGTGGTGCCATCGTCCAGGCGGACGGTGCCGGTTTCGGTCGTGCTGCCGAAGACGGCGGTCGCACTGCCGTTCAAGGCCAGGTTGCCATCGATGTCGAGCGTCCGGCCGGTGGCGGCGGCCACGGTGCTGCGCTGGCCGGCCGCGAAAGCCAGGTTGTTGGTCAGGCTGAGGCTCGACGTGGCGGCGAGCTTGCCGCCGTCGAGCGTGACCGTGCCGGAGCCGAGCGCGCCGGCCGTGCCGATCTGCACCGTGGTGCCGTTCCTGATGGCAGTTCCGCCGGCGTAGGTGTTGGTGGCGCCCAGCGCCAGCGTGCCGCGGCCGTCGGCCGTGAGGCTGCCGGCGCCGGAGATGACGCCGTTCATGGTGAGCTGCGCGGGCGTGGCGCCGGTGCCGTCCACGTTGACCGCGAGGTTGCCCGTGGGCTGGAACTTGCCCGTCAGCGTCCACTTGCTGCCGCTGGCGGCATTGATGCTCGAGAAGCCCTGGAACGCGGCGTCCTCTGTATTCGTGCCTTCCAGGAACAGCTTGTTGCCGGTGCCTTGGGCGACCACGCCGCCGTTGAGCACCGAGCCGGCCTTGAGAGTGAGCGAGTTGTTGCCACCGCCCAGCTGGATCGAATTGGCGCGGGTCGACTTGTCGCCCGCCAGGCCGCCGGAAATGGTGCCGCTGTTGACGATGGTGAGATTGCTGCCGACGATGCCGGCCCCGCCCTGCGCATACGCGCCCAGCTGCGTGCCGCCCAGCGCGCCGCCTTCGCCATTGCCGCCCGCGCCGCCGTAGACCGTCGCCCTGGTGACGGGGTGGGTTCCCCGGGTCGCCAGGCCCGTGCCGCCGTTTCCGCCCGTGATGGTGCCGGCGTTGGTGATTGTCACGCCGCCCACGGGCACCACCAGCACGCCCGCGCCGCCGCCGCCGCCGGCACCGGTCAGCGACGATGTGTTCGCGACCACGCCGCCGCCGTTGCCGCCATTGCCGCCAACGAGCGACCCCGTCGCCTTGACCTCGAACGACTGGGTGGCGAGCACGCTGCCGCCGCCACCACCGCCGCCACCGCCGCCCGGGTTCGAGCGGTTGTAGCCGCCGGTGCCGCCGTTACCGCCGTTGCCGGCCGTGATCGTGGCGGTGACAGGAACGAAGCCGGTCCGGACGGAACCGCCGCCGCCGCCGCCGCTGCCGTCCAGCCTGTCCGGGGTGAAGCCGCTCGCCGCCGAAGTGCCGTTGGCTCCGTTGGTGCCGAGGGCGCCGCCGACGGCGCCTGCGGCCGACTGATCGCCCTGCCCCCCGTGGCCGCCCACCCCGGTCGTGCTGTTGCCCGCCGTTTGCCCCGCGCCGGAACTGCCGTTGACGAGGAAGCCACCGCCACCGCCGTCACCCCCTGCGAACGAAGGCCCCGCCAGCATCAGCAGAGATGCCGCACCCGCCGCCAGCGCCACCGCGCGTTGGCTCTTCTTGCCGCGGGCATGGGTGTTCTCCGAAACAGCCACCCAGGCGCCGAGCGCCGAGTTCCAGATGCTGCGATGAGCTTTGTTCATTGTTCTTTAACCTTTGAAAAGGGTTGCTGATGCACCAACGAAGTGCAAGTGGTCAGTGATTGTTTATTTTTGTTAACTAACTGCTTCCTGGATATAACCAATATTGGTTATTTGTTAACCTTTCGTGCTTCCGCAGTTTTCGGAAACTTCCGGAAATACAGCACGGCCCGGCGCGACAATCCGGCCCATGGCCACCTCTTCAGACCTCCCGCCCCTCAACCGCCAGTTCGTCGCCCACTTCGGCGAAATGGGCAGCAAATGGGGCATCAACCGCACCGTCGGGCAGATCTACGCGCTGATCTTTCTGTCCGAGCGCGCGCTGAACGCCGACGAAATTGCCGAGCTGCTCGAGTTCTCGCGCTCGAACGTCAGCATGGGCCTGAAGGAACTGCAGGCCTGGCGGCTGGTGCACCTGCGCCACCACCCGGGCGACCGACGCGAATACTTCGAGGCGCCGTCGGACGTGTGGGAAATCTTCCGCGTGCTGGCCGAGGAACGGCGCCGCCGCGAGATCGAGCCCACGCTGTCGATGCTGCGCAACGCCCTGCTGGAATCACCCACGAGCGATGCCGAGCGCCACGCGCAGGAGCGCATGCGCGAGATGCACGACCTGATCGACAGGCTGATGAAGTGGTTCGACGACGTTCAGCGGCTCGCGCCCGAGACCGCCATGAAACTCATGGGCATGGGCGCGACGGTGACGAAGGTGCTGACGCTCAAGGACCGCATCACGGGCGGCGGCGCGTCTAAAAAGAAAAATCCCGCGGCCGACTGAAGCCGTCGGGACCGCGGGATCTGCTGTGTAAGGGCGGCACTGCCGCCCTGGGGGCTAGAGCCGCTCCTGTCCTTGCGACGATTCAGGCGTCTCGAGCTTGGCCTTGCGAACGGCATCGTCGTCCATGAGTTCGTACCACATGGCGTTGAGCACGGCGAAAGCGGCTGCCAGCGGCAGGCCGAGGATCCAGGCGAAGTACCACATCTTTTTTCCTCCGTTCGTTCAGTAGGCGTGTCCGCTCTCGTCGCGGATGGCTTGCTCGTCGACCTTGCCCCAGAGCACGTGATAGACCCAGCTGGTGTATGCCACGATGATGGGAATGAAGAAGGCCGTGACCACCAGCATGATGAACAGCGTGAGGTGGCTCGACGACGAGTCCCACACCGTGAGGCTGGCGCGCGGGTCGATCGACGACGGCAGGATGAACGGGAACATCGACGCGCCCACGCTCAGGATGATGCCGGCGATGCCGAGCGCCGCCGTCAGCAGCGCGAACACCGGGCGGCGCAGCGCGAGGCCGAGCAAAGCGCCCAGCGCGCCGACGAAGCCGGCCGCCGGAGCCGCCAGCGTCCACGGATGCGCCGCGTAGTTGGCGGTCCATGCGCCGGCATGCAGCTCCACCGTCTTGAGCATCGGGTTGGACGGCCCCACCGCATCGATCACGCTGCTGATGCGGTAGCCGCCGATGCTCGTGGCCAGCAGCACGCCGCCCAGCGCATACAGCGCGACGGTGAGCACAGAAGCAATCATGCCGTAGCTGCGCGCACGCTCGGCCACCGGCCCCGCCGTCTTCAGCAGCAGCCACGCCGCGCCGTGCATCACCAGCATGGCCACCGACACGAGCCCGCACAAGATGGCGAACGGATTCAGCAGGCCGAAGAAGCCGCCGTCGTAGAAGATGTGCATGTCGTTGTCGAAGCGGAACGGCACGCCCTGCAGCACGTTGCCCACGGCCACGCCGCAGATCAGCGCGGGCACGAAGCCGCTGAAGAACAGCACGCCGTCCCAGCGCGCACGCCACTGCGGCGACTCGCGCTTGCTGCGGAACTTGAAGGCCACCGGCCGCAGGATCAGCGCCGTGAGAATCACGAACATCGCCAGGTAGAAGCCCGAGAACGACACGGCGTACAGCTGAGGCCACGCCGCGAAGACCGCGCCGCCGCCCAGGATCAGCCACACCTGGTTGCCTTCCCACACCGGACCCACGCTGTTGATGACGACGCGCCGCTCGATGTCGTTGCGCGCCGCAAAAGGCAGCAGCATGCCGCTGCCCAGGTCGAAGCCGTCGGTCACGGCGAAGCCCACCAGCAGCACGCCGATCAGCAGCCACCAGATGAAGCGCAGGGTGTCGTAGTCGAGGAGTGTGTGGAGGGTCATGCTGCGCTCCCTGCGGAAGGAGAAGGAATGGCCGCGCCCGCGTGGGCCGGCGGAATGTGCGAGAGCGTGTCGCCCTCGTCGGGCGCATGCTCGGCCTCGGGCCCCTTGCGGATGGCCTTGAGCATCAGCTTCATCTCGATGATGAGCAGCGTGGTGTAGATGGCGATGAAGCCCGCCAGCGTGAGCAGAAGCGTCTTCACGCCGAGGTTCGACACGGCCACCGCGGTCGGCAGCACGCCTTCGATCACCCACGGCTGGCGCCCGAACTCCGCCACCAGCCAGCCCGACTCGATGGCGATCCACGGCAGCGGAATCGCGAACACCGCGACCTTCAGCAGCCAGCGGTGGCTGTCGAGCTTGCGGCACGCCGAGAGCACGAAGAAGGTGCCCGTCAGCAGGATCAGCAGCATGCCGATGCCCACCATCACCCGGAACAGCCAGAACAGCGGCGCCACCTGCGGCACGGTGTCCCACGCCGCCTTGGTGATCTGCTCGTCGGTGGCCTGGCGCGGGTCGTCCACGTAGCGCTTGAGCAGCAGCGCATAGCCCATGTTGATGCCGTTGTCCTCGAAGTCCCCGCGCACGCCCTGCGTCACCTTGCCGGTGCCGCCCGCCTCTCGGATCTTCTGCAGCGCGTCGTAGGCCTTCAGGCCCTCCCGGATGCGGACCTCGGCGCGCTTCACAAGTTCGTCGATGCCGGGCATCACCGTGTCGAGCGAGCGTGTGCCGATCAGCCCCATCACCCCGGGGATGTGGATGGCGTAGTGCGTCTCGCGCGCCTCCTGGTCGGGGAAGCCGATGACCGTGAAGGCGGCCGGCGCGGGTTGCGTTTCCCACATGGCCTCGATGGCGGCGAGCTTCATCTTCTGGTGTTCGCCCGAGAGGTAGCCGCTCTCGTCTCCGAGCACCGCCACCGACAGCGCGGCGGCCAGGCCGAACGAAGCCGCGACCGTCATCGAGCGCTTGGCCAGTTCAAGGTGACGGCCCTTGAGCACGTACCAAGCCGACACGCCCAGCACGAACACGGCCGCGCACACATACCCCGCCGACACGGTGTGCACGAACTTGGCCTGCGCCACGGGGTTGGTCAGCACGGCGGCGAAGTCGGTCACTTCCATGCGCATGGTCTGCGGGTTGAAGGCCGCGCCCACCGGGTTCTGCATCCAGCCGTTGGCGATGAGAATCCACAGCGCCGAGAAGTTGGAGCCGATGGCCACGGCCCAGGTGGCGACCAGGTGGCCCACCTTCGAGAGCTTGTCCCAGCCGAAGAAGAACAGCCCGACGAAGGTCGCCTCCATGAAGAAGGCCATGAGCCCTTCGATGGCCAGCGGCGCGCCGAAGATGTCGCCGACGTAATGGCTGTAGTAGCTCCAGTTCATGCCGAACTGGAACTCCATCACGATGCCGGTGGCCACGCCCATCGCGAAGTTGATGCCGAACAGCACGCCCCAGAATTTGGTCATGTCGCGCCAGATCACGCGCCCGGTCATCACGTAGACCGTCTCCATGATGGCGATGATGATCGAAAGCCCGAGCGTCAGCGGCACGAACAGGAAGTGATACAGCGCCGTGACGGCGAACTGCAGGCGCGATAGCGCAACGATGTCGAGGTCCATGAGATCTTCCTTTGTGTTCCCTGTTTTCTGTTTTTCTTCGGTTCAATCCGGGCGCAGGCCGCGCAGCACCGCATCGAAGGCATCGCTTCCGCGGCGCAGGTCGGCAACGATGCGGCCGTGCCGCATGCACACGAGCCGGTCGGCCAGCGCGGCCTCGCGGCGCAGGTGCGTGGCGATCAGCAGGGTGCGCGTTCCGGCGTGTTGCGCGAGGCACTGCAGCACGTCGTGCGCGACGGCGGCGTCGAGCGCCTCGGTCGGTTCGTCGAGCAGCCACAGCGGCACGGGGCGCAGCAGCAGGCGGGCCAGCGCGAGCCGGCGCGACTGGCCGCCGGAAAGGCCCAGGCCGCCTTCGCCGAGACGGGTGTCGAGGCCGGTCGAGAGGGCACGCACATCGGCGTCGAGGCCGGCGGCTTGCAGCACGGCCCACAGGCGCTCGTCGCTCGCGGCGGGGTCGGCCAGGCGGAGGTTGTCGCGCAGGCTGTCCTGGAAGAGTTCGGTGCGCTGGGTCAGCAGGCAGGCCGGCTGCGCGCTCACATGGCCGGCTTGCGGCGTGAGTTCGGCGGCGACGGCAGCCAGCAACGTCGACTTGCCAGCGCCGCTCGCGCCGACAACCGCGACGCGCTCGCCGGCGCGCAAGGTGAGCGACACGTCGCTCAAGACCTCCGTGCGGCTGCCGGGGTGCGCGACGCTGACGTTCTTCAACTGCAACGCGAAGGGCGCATCGCCTTCGGGCTTCGCCGTCGCTGCATCGTCGTCTGAAGACGCCATGCGCGGTGCGAGGCGCCGCACCGCAAGCCAGGTGCGCCCGGCATCGAGCGCGCCACGGCGCAGCGCCGCGAAAGGCTCGGTCGCCGTGAGCGCCACCAGCAATGCCAATGCAGCCGCCGGTGCACCGATCAGACCCTCGCTGACGAGCGTTCCAACGATGAGCAGCACCCCAACGAGGGTCAGCGTGCCCGCGCTGCCGTAGGCGAAGCCGGAAGCGGCCTCCAGCCGGTTCAATGCGAGATCGGCCTTGGCGAGTTGCGCATCGGCGCGCATCAGCGCCTCGCGCTGCGCGTCGATGCGGCCTGCCATCACCAGGTCGGTCTGGCCCGCGACGAGATCGACCGCTCGAGCGCGCAAGGCTTCGATGGCGTGCGCGCGCCGAATGGCAGGCCAACGAGCGCGCCGCGCCACGAGCAAGGCAATGCCCCATCCGCTGATCACCAGCCACAGCGCCAGCGCCGCGCCCAGCGCCGCATTCATGAAGCCGAGCACCACGCCCGCGAGCAACGCCGCGCCCAACGCCGCGGCAGCGGGCACCAGCAGGCGCAGGTAAAGCGATTCGAGCGCATCGATGTCCGACGTGAGGCGGAACAGCAGGCGCGCCGGACGCATCAGCAAGGCGCGCGCCGCATCGGGCCCCGCCCAGCCACGGAACAGGCGCACGCGCAGCGACGCAAGCACGCCGAAGGTCGCGTCGTGCGTGACGAGCCGCTCGCCGTAGCGCGAAGCCGTTCGGCCCAGTGCGAGCAGCCGGATCCCGGCCGAGGGCATGAACACGTCGAAGGTGAAAGCCGTGGCCGCATGCAGGCCGGCCAGTGCTGTGGCCGTGATGAACCAGCCGGAGAGGCCGAGCAGCGCCATCCCCGCAAGCACGGTGACGGCAGCAAGCAGGCCACCCAGCAGCAGCGCGCGGGGCTGTTCGGCGAAGAAGGGGCGCAGCACCAGCCGCAGCTCGCGCCACTGCGCAGTGTTGTTTCTGCGGGCGCTCATGCGGCCTTCTCCATGGCTTGGGCGCCGAGGCTCACCACGCGGTCCATGCGCGCCGCGAGCGCGGGGTCGTGCGTGGCGACGATCAGCGTCTTGCCGCGTGCCAGTTCGACCAAGGCGTCGGCCACGCGGGCGGCGGTCTCGGAATCGAGGTGCGCGGTCGGCTCGTCGACCAGCAGCAGGTCGGCGTGCGGATGCACCGCGATGCGGGCCAGCGCAAGCCGCACGGCCTCGCCCCCTGAAAGGCCGCGCCCGCCCTCGCCCAGCGCCGTGCCGGGATGCGCCTGCGCCACGGCGTCGAGCGAGGCGAAGCGCATGGCCTCGGCCACGCGGGGCGTGCCGACGTCCTCGCGGCCCAAGGCCACATTGGCCTCTACCGATCCGGCGAAGACGTGCGGCGCCTGACCCATCCACGCCATGCGCTGGCGCAGCGCGGCAACCGTGTGATCGGTGAGCGGCACGCCGCCGATCGAGATCTCGCCGCGCGCCGCCGGCACGAGGCCCGCGAGCAGCGACAGCAAAGCCGTCTTGCCCGAGCCGCTGGGCCCGGCCAGCGCGATGTGTTCACCGGCCGCAACGCGAAGCTCCAGGCCGTCGAAGACCGGATTCGTTTCTCCCGGCCAGGAGAAATGCAGGCCGTGGACGGCGACGGCGGGCGCGGCGCCGGCGGCGCCCGTGGCCGCACGCTTGAGCGACGCGCTCGCGCCGGGCAATGGCAGCGTGTTCTGCTGCAGCCCATCGAGCGCCTGGAGTGCCGCCTCGCCCGCCGCCCGGTCGTGCCACACCGCCGACAGCTCGCGCAGCGGCTCGAAGAAAGCCGGCGCCAGCAGCAGGACGAACAGCCCCTCGCCCAGGCTCAGCGTTCGCCCCCAGGTCCCGAAGCCGAGCGAGCCCAGCAGGTGGAAGCCGACATATGCCGCCACCATCGCCACGCCCAGGGCCGAGAAAAGCTCCATCACGGCCGACGAGAGAAATGCGATGCGCAGCACCGACATCGTCCGCACGCGCAGCGACTGCGCGGCATCGCCGAGCCGGTGCGCCGTGGCGTCGACGGCATCGAGCGCGCGCAGGGTCGCCAGGCCGCGCAGGCGGTCGAGCAGGAAGGCGTTCATGCTGCCCATCTCGACCATCTGCGCCTCGCTCGCGGCCTTGGCGCGCCAGCCGACGATGGCCATGAAGATCGGGATCAGCGGCGCCGCGACCAGCAGCACCAGCGCAGCCACCCACGAGAAGCAGGCCACCGCGCCAAGAATGAAGACCGGCACGACCGTCGCGCGCCAACGCGCCGGCTGGTAGCGCACGAGGTAAGGCACCAGCGCCTCCGCCTGTTCCGCAAGCACGCTGGCGGCCTTGCCCGAAGGCGCGCGGCCCCGGTCCAGCGGAGATCCGTCGGCCAATGCCTCGGCCGTCTGCGCGCGCAGTGCGCTGAGCCGGGCCCGTGCGCGGCCGAAGGTCCGGCGTGCGCCCCAGGCCTCGCAGGCGGCGCGCAACAAGCCCAGCAGCAGGATCGCGCCGGCCGGCAGCCACACCGCGCGAAGGCCCTGCCCCGACGCCAGCCCCTGCACCGCCATCGCCAGCAGGGCCGCCTGCGGCAGCCAAAGCAGCGCGGCAGCGCCTTGCACCACCCCGCCGACGTCGGGCGACGCGAAAGCCTTCAACGGCGATCGGGGGTGCGAGTGCTGGGCCATTCCTTGTTTTCTTGGATTTTCAGTATTTACTGAAATTTCCACAATCATACCGGAGACGGGAGCCACTGACGAGCCCGCAGACTGCACGGTCCGGCGCTCGAACGCAACACGTTCGGGAAGATTCAGCCCGGGCGCCCGCGCGGAGCGCCCCGGGGCTAGTAAGAAACAGCTATTCCGCTGACCAGCAACGCGGCAAAAAGCATGAACACGCCGCGCCACGAGGCCGGGCGCGACTCGACCCAGCGGTACAGGAGCGCCGCCGCTGCGATCGACAGGGCAAAGGTCGCGACCAGGCCGGCCGCATCGAACCATGCGCCGTGCGGCCCGGCATTCGCCACCGCCGCGTTCATGGCGAGCAGCACCGGAAAGTGGATCAGGAACAGCGAATAAGACATGCGCCCCAGCCGCTGCAGCGGCACGGCCAGCGCCGGCCAATGCGCCGGCGACAACCAGTGCCGGCGCTGCGCGACCGCGATCAGCAGCGCCGTCACCAGGGCGGTGGCGATGCGGCTGCGCCAGTCGATGGCGAGCGCGCCCGCCCCCACCAGGGCCAGCAGCGCGACCGCGCCCTGCCAGGTGCTGAAGCGCGTGGCGCGGCCGATCCAGAACACCAGCATGCCCAGGCCGTAGGTGCCGAAGAAATAGAAAGCGGTGTCGTCCAGCCCCGCGTTGCGGTTGAACAGCGCGAGCGATGCCACGGCCAGCCCCAGCACCAGCGCCACGGGCAACCAGCGCGCCGACAGGCTCGCATGCACCGCGCCGGCGGGACGCTGCAGCAGCGTGGGCAGCCCGACCAGCGCAAGCGCGAGCGCGAACAGCTGGAAGTCGATGGCCACGTACCAGACACCGGTCGACAGCGACTCATAGCCCAGCAAGTCCTGCAGCAGCAGCCCGTGCGCCACCAGTTGCCCGAAGGTGGGCGCGGCGGGTACCACTTCCTCATCGAGCCACGGCCGCACGACCGCCGCAACGAGCACGCACACGGTGAGCGCGGCCAGGTACGGCATCACCAGCCGCCCGTAGCGCTGCAGGATCCGCGCTACCGGCCGGTCGACGCGCAGCATGCCGTCGGGCGCGAGGCTCGCCGCGGCCAGGAAGCCGGCGATCACCAGGAACACCTGCACCGCCAGCCGCCCCTCGTTGGACAGCCAGGCGAAGAAATCGGGCGCGAGCGCATACGCGCCGGCCGGCATGGGGCCGTAGCGCGACAGGTGGTGCCCGACGATCACGGCGCACGCAATGCCCTTTGCCGCATCGAGCAGCGGCATGCGTCCCGCCGATGGCGACGGCGCCGGGGCGACGGGCGCCGCGCCGTTCGCGACGGCGGTCAAAGCGCCAACCGCTGCCTTGCTTCCTGGTACTCGCGCTTGAGCTTCTCGATGAAGGCCGCGGCGCTGGCCACTTCGGTCACGGCGCCGATGCCCTGGCCCGAGCCCCAGATGTCTTTCCAGGCCTTGGCTTTGCTGCCGTCGCCGGTCGCGAAGTTCATGGTCTTGAGGTCGCCTTCGGGCAGGTTGGCCGGGTCCATGCCCGCCTTGACGATGCTCGGGGCGAGGTAGTTGCCGTGCACGCCGGTGAACAGGTTCGAGTAGACGATGTCGTCGGAATTGCCGTCGACGATGGCCTGCTTGTATTCGTCGCTCGCGCGGGCTTCCTCGGTCGCGATGAAGGCCGTGCCGATGTAGGCGAAGTCGGCACCCATGGCCTGCGCCGCGAGCACCGCGCCGCCGGTGGCGATGGAACCCGACAGCGCGATCGGGCCGTCGAACCACTGGCGAATTTCCTGCACCAGCGCGAACGGGCTCTTCACGCCCGCATGGCCGCCGGCACCGGCAGCCACGGCGATGATGCCGTCGGCGCCCTTCTCCACCGCCTTCTGCGCGAACTTGTTGTTGATGATGTCGTGCAGGGTGACGCCGCCGTAGCTGTGCACCGCGTCGTTCACGTCGGTGCGCGCGCCCAGCGAGGTGATGACGATCGGCACCTTGTACTTCACGACCATCTCCATGTCGTGCTCGAGCCGGTCGTTGCTCTTGTGCACGATCTGGTTGATGGCGAAGGGCGCCGCGGGCTTGTCGGGGTTGGCCTTGTTGTAGGCAGCCAGTTCTTCGGTGATCTCGATCAGCCACTCTTCAAGCTGCGCCGCGGGGCGCGCGTTGAGCGCGGGCATCGAGCCGACCACGCCCGCCTTGCATTGCGCAATCACGAGCTTGGGGTTGCTGATGATGAACAGCGGCGAGCCGATGATCGGCAGCGGCAGGTTCGCGAGTACGGGGGGCAGCTTGGACATGTCGTCTCCGGGAATGGGTTCGGTTTTATAAGAGAGAGAGGCCGCTGCAGCCCGTCAGATGGGCGACAGCGGCCGCGCGCGTCAGAACGCGTCGAGCGCGAGTGCCGTGACGCTCTCGGCGCCGTCGACGATGCTGTCGCGCATGCCCGGCACCTTGTTCAGGATGTGCTCGGCGTAGAAGCGCGCGGTGGCTACCTTGGCCAGCATGAAGTCGGTGTCGAAGCTGCGCGAGGCCAGGTCCTGCGCAATGATCAGCGAGCGCGCGAGCTGCCAGCCGGCCACCAGGTTGCCCGCGAGCATCAGGTAGGGCACGCTGCCGGCGAACACGGCGTTGGGCGATGCCTTGGTCTGCCCGGCCACGAAGTCGACCACTTCGACGAACGCCAGGCGCGCGGCCTTCAGGCGCTTGAGCACGGCGACCGCGGCGGGGTTGTCGCTCTTGGCCAGCTCGGCTTCGGTCTTCTCGATCTGCGCGGCAATCGCCTTGGCGGTCTGGCCGCCGTCGCGCGCGGTCTTGCGGCCCACGAGGTCGTTGGCCTGGATGGCGGTGGTGCCTTCGTAGATGGTGAGGATCTTCGCGTCGCGGTAGTACTGCGCGGCGCCGGTCTCCTCGATGAAGCCCATGCCGCCATGCACCTGCACGCCGAGCGATGTCACTTCCAGGCTCATCTCGGTGCTGTAGCCCTTGACCAGCGGCACCATGAACTCATAGAAGGCCTGGTTCTGCTTGCGCGCGTCGGCATCGGAATGGTGGTGCGCGGCGTCGTAGGCGGCGGCGGCCACGCTGGCCATCGCGCGGCAGCCTTCGGTGTAGGCGCGCATCGTCATCAGCATGCGCTTGACGTCGGGGTGGTGAATGATCGGTGCGCTGGCGTTGATGGAGCCGTCGACCGGGCGGCTCTGCACGCGGTCCTTGGCGTAGGCCACGGCGTGCTGGTAGGCGCGCTCGGCAATCGCGATGCCCTGCATGCCCACGGCGTAGCGCGCGGAGTTCATCATGATGAACATGTACTCCAGGCCGCGGTTCTCCTGGCCTACGAGATAGCCGACGGCACCGCCGTTGTCGCCGTACTGCAGCACCGCGGTGGGCGAGGCCTTGATGCCCATCTTGTGCTCGATGCTCACGCAATGCACGTCGTTGCGCTCGCCCAGGGAGCCGTCCTTGTTCACGAGGAACTTGGGCACCACGAACAGGCTGATGCCCTTCACGCCTTCGGGCGCGCCGGTCACGCGCGCAAGCACCAGGTGCACGATGTTCTCGGCCATGTCGTGCTCACCGTAGGTGATGAAGATCTTGGTGCCGAACACCTTGTAGGTGCCGTCGGGCTGCGGCTCCGCGCGGCTGCGCACCATGGCCAGGTCGCTGCCGGCCTGCGGCTCGGTGAGGTTCATCGTGCCGGTCCACTGGCCGCTCACGAGCTTTTCGAGATACACCGCCTTCAGCTCGTCGGAGCCGGCCGTGAGCAGCGCCTCGATGGCGCCGTCGCTCAGCAGCGGACACAGCGCGAAGCTCATGTTGGCCGAGTTGAGCATCTCGCCGCAGGCCGCGCCGATGGTCTTGGGCAGGCCCTGGCCGCCGAAGTCCGAAGGATGCTGCAGGCCCTGCCAGCCGCCCGACACGTACTGCGCAAAGGCTTCCTTGAAGCCCGGCGTGGTGGCGACGGCACCGTCCTTGAACGACGAGGGGTTGCGGTCGCCCGCGATGTTCAGCGGCGCCACCACGTCCTGGTTGAAACGGGCGCACTCCTCGAGCACGGCCTGCGCGGTTTCGAGGCCGGCCTCCTCGAAGCCGGGCAGCTTGGCGATCTCGCCGATGTTGGCCAGGTGCTCGATGTCGAACAGCATGTCCTTGATGGGGGCGGTGTAGCTCATGTCTTGTCTCCAGATACAGCGGATACGAAAAGGGCATCGCGAACGATGCCCTCTGGCTCAGTGCGGCAATGCGATCAGAGCGCTTTCACCAGTTCCGGCACGGCCGTGAACAGGTCGGCCACCAGGCCGTAGTCGGCCACCGAGAAGATCGGCGCTTCTTCGTCCTTGTTGATCGCGACGATGACCTTCGAGTCCTTCATTCCGGCCAAGTGCTGGATGGCGCCCGAGATGCCCGCCGCGATGTACAGCTGCGGCGCGACGATCTTGCCCGTCTGGCCCACTTGCCAGTCGTTCGGGGCGTAGCCCGCGTCGACGGCTGCACGGCTGGCACCCAGGCCCGCGTTCAGCTTGTCGGCCAGCGGCGTCATCACTTCGGTGAACTTCTCTGCGCTGCCCAGCGCACGGCCACCGGAGACGATGATCTTGGCGGCGGTCAGCTCGGGGCGGTCGCTCTTCGTCACTTCACGGCCCACGAAGCTGCTCTTGCCGCTGTCTGCGACGCCTTCAGCGGTTTCGACGGTGGCGCTGCCACCCGTGGCGGCTGCGGCGTCGAAGCCGGTCGTGCGAACGGTGATCACCTTAGTGGCGTCGCTGCTCTGCACGGTGGCAATCGCATTGCCGGCGTAGATCGGGCGCTCGAAGGTGTCGGGGCTGTCGACCTTGGTGATGTCGCTGATCTGCGCCACGTCCAGCTTGGCGGCCACGCGCGGAGCGACGTTCTTGCCGTTGGCGGTCGAGGGGAACAGGATGTGGCTGTAGTTGGATGCGATCGCCAGCACCTGGGCTGCGACGTTCTCGGCCAGGTTCTCTGCCAGGCTGGGGCTGTCGGCGGCGATGACCTTGGTCACGCCGGCGATCTGGGCGGCGGCCTTGGCCGCTTCGGCGGCGTTGGCGCCGGCCACCAGCACGTGCACTTCACCGCCGCAAGCCAGCGCCGCGGTCACGGTGTTGAGGGTCGCCGGCTTGATGCTGGCGTGGTCGTGTTCGGCAATAACAAGTGCGGTCATGTTCAGATCACCTTCGCTTCGTTCTTCAGTTTGTCCACCAGCGTTGCAACGTCGGGCACCTTGATGCCGGCACCGCGCTTCGGCGGCTCCGCGACCTTCAGCGTCTTCAGGCGCGGCTTCACATTGACGCCCAGGTCCTCGGGCTTGACCGTGTCCAGCTGCTTCTTCTTGGCCTTCATGATGTTCGGCAGCGTCACGTAGCGCGGCTCGTTCAGGCGCAGGTCGGTGGTGATGACTGCAGGCAGGCTCAGGGAGATGGTTTCCAGACCGCCGTCGACTTCACGCGTCACGGTGGCCTTGTCGCCGGCGACTTCGACCTTGGAGGCGAAGGTGGCCTGCGGCAGGTCGGCCAGGGCAGCCAGCATCTGGCCGGTCTGGTTGGCGTCGTCGTCGATGGCCTGCTTGCCCAGGATGATCAGCTGGGGCTGTTCCTTGTCGACCAGCGCCTTCAGCAGCTTGGCGACGGCCAGCGGCTGCAGCTCTTCGGTGGTCTCCACCAGGATGCCGCGGTCGGCGCCGATGGCCATCGCGGTGCGCAGGGTTTCCTGGCACTTGGCGTCACCGCAGGAGACGGCGATCACTTCGGTGACCACGCCCTTTTCCTTCAGGCGCACGGCCTCTTCGACAGCGATCTCGTCGAAGGGGTTCATGCTCATCTTGACGTTGGCAATGTCCACCCCGGTGCCGTCGCTCTTCACGCGCACCTTCACGTTGTAATCGACGACCCGTTTGACAGGTACCAGAACCTTCATTGACTTGACTCCATTGGATTGCAAAAAGGGGGCTTCGAGGGCAAACCGGTCATTCTAGGGCGCGACCTTTGCCGCCTCTCCATTCTTCCTGCCGGCGCTGGCACCAGAAAAAGAACGATCGTGCTTTTTACGGATTATAAGGCAGCGCTTCAGCACCCGGCCTCTCGACCGACAAGTATTTGAACCGCCCCCCGAGCGCGCGGCCCGCACGGAAATCGATATCCGTGCCCGCTCGCGGTGCATTGACGGCCTGCGGACAGCGCCATCCGCAGCCATTTCCCGGGTTTTCGCCGATATCTGGGCTGGCACGCAACCTGCAAGATGAATACTGTCGACAGCTGACTGTCGATCTTCGGAGATTCAAATGGAAACAGCAGAACGCAGCCTCCCAGAAGTTCGCGGCAACGCCCGCCCACCCATGACGCCCGCCGAGCGGCAGCTGCGGCAGGACCTGGCCGCCGCCTACCGGCTCGTCGCCCTGTACGGCATGGACGACAGCATCTACACCCACATCTCCGCCCGCGTGCCCGGCACCACGGACCAGTTCCTGATCAACCCGTTCGGGATGCTGTTTCGCGACATCACGGCGTCCTCGCTCGTGAAGATCGACCTGGAAGGCAATGTCGTCGAGCCCACCGACCACGACGTGAACCCGGCCGGCTTCACGATCCACAGCGCGGTGCACGCCGCGCGCCATGACGCCGTCTGCGTGCTGCACACCCACACCGTCGCCGGCGTGGCGGTGTCCTCGCTGGCGGGCGGGCTGCAGCCCTGCAACCAGTGGGCGCTGCAGTTCCACAACCGCGTGACGTATCACGAGTTCGAGGGGATCGCGCTCAACCACGAGGAACGCGAGCGCCTGGTGGCCGACCTGGGGCCGGCCTCCCGCGCTCTGATCCTGCGCAACCACGGCCTGGTCACGCTCGGCCGCAGCGTGGCCGAGGCCTTCATCCTCATGCACAACCTGGAGCGGGCCTGCCGCGTGCAGGTCGCCATCCAGGGCACCGGGCAGCCGGTGCACCCGGTGCCCGAGGAGGTCCGCGAGCTGACCGCGCGCCAGTACGAGAGCGGCGACACGAACCGCCTCGCCTCCATGCCCGACGACCCGTATGCCCGCGAATGGCGCGCGTTGCTGCAGCGGCTCGCGCCGCCCACCGCGGCTTCCTTCCGCGACTGAGATTCACCCGTTCTTCACCGCCCTCCCCACTCTGAAAGGTCCGCTCCGATGAAACGCCGCAACCTGATCCAAGCCGGCTCCGCCGCCCTCGGCCTGTCCATTGCCGGGGTGCCCCTGCACAGCTTGGCGCAAGCGAAGAAAGGGGTAGTCAACGTGCTGGTCCAGCCCGAACCGCCCGGGCTCATGATGGGCATCGTGCAGAACGGCCCCACCCAGCTGATCGCCGGCAACATCTACGAAGGCCTGCTGCGCTACAACGAGAAGCTCGAGCCGCAGCCCCAGCTCGCCACCTCCTGGACCGTGAGCGCGGACAGCAAGACCTACGTCTTCAAGCTCAAGCCCAACGTCAAGTGGCACGACGGCAAGCCCTTCACGGCCGACGACGTGGTGTTCTCCTGCGACGTGTTCCTGCGCAAGACGCATGCGCGCTTCCGCGCCAGCCTGGCGCAGGTGGAATCGATCAAGGCGCTCGATCCGCTCACCGTGGAGTTCAAGCTCAAGCAGCCCTTCGGCCCCTTCATGGGCATCTTCGAGAACGGCACCATGCCCATGGTGCCCAAGCACATCTACGAAGGCACCGACTTCGCGACCAACCCCGCCAACGCCACGCCCATCGGCACGGGCCCGCTCAAGTTCAAGGAATGGGTCAAGGGCTCCTACATCAACCTCGTGGCCAACGAGAACTACCACCAGCCGGGCGTCGTGAGCGTGGAGAGCGTGTATTTCCACGTGATCCCCGACGCCGCCGCGCGCGCCGCCGCGTTCGAGTCGGGCAAGGTCGACATCGCACCGGGCGGCACGGTGGAGTACTTCGACGTGTCCCGCCTGTCCAAGCTGCCGGGCGCGGCGGTGACCACCAAGGGCTGGGAGTTCTTCGCGCCGCACAGCTGGCTGTGGATGAACAACCGCACGGCCCCCATGAACAACGTGAAGTTCCGCCAGGCCGTGTGGACCGCCATCGACCGCGAGGCCATGGCCAAGGTCGCCTGGTACGGCTACGCCAAGCCGGCCACGGGCCCCTTCAACAGCCACATCGCCTACGCCAGCGACGACGTGACCAAGTACCCGCGCGACATCGCCAAGGCCAAGAAGCTGGTGTCCGAATCGGGCTACAAGGGCGAGACGCTGCGCCTGCTGCCGCTGCCCTACGGCGAATCGTGGCAGCGCCAGGCCGAGATCGTGCGCCAGAACCTCACGCAGGTTGGCATCAAGGTCGAGATGGTCGCCACCGACGTGGCCGGCTGGAACCAGCGCAACAGCGAATGGGACTACGACCTGGCCTTCACCTACGTCTACCAGTACGGCGACCCGGCGCTCGGCGTGGCGCGCAACTACACCAGCGACAACATCGCCAAGGGCTCGCCGTTCAACAACGTGGCGGGCTACGTGAACCCGAAGGTCGACGAGCTGTTCGCCGCGGGCGCGCGCGAGAGCGATCCGGCCAAGCGCCGCGCGATCTACCTGGAAGTGCAGAAGCTGCTGGTCGACGAAGTGCCCGTGGCCTGGCTGCACGAGATCAACTTCCCGACGCTGTACCGCACCAGGATCCAGAACGTGGTGTCTTCCGGCATCGGCCTGAACGACAGCCTGGGCCGCGTCAAGCTGGCCTGAGCTTCATCCCCCGCGTGCCCGAATCGAGCTTGCTATGAAACGACTGCAGTTCATGTCCGTGCGCCTGCTGCAGGGCCTGCTGGCCCTGCTGGTGATCGCCACTGTCAACTTCCTGCTGGTTCGCGCGGCACCGGGCGATCCGGTCTCCGTCATGGCCGGCGAGGCCGGCGCATCCGACGCGCAGTTCGTGGCCCAGCTGCGCGAGCAGTTCGGCCTCGACCAGCCGCTGCCGGTGCAGCTCGGCAACTACCTGGGCCACGTGCTCAAGCTCGACCTGGGCTTCTCGTACCGACAGCAGCAGTCGGTGGTCGACCTGATCCTGCAGCGCATGCCGGCCACGCTGTTGCTGACGGGCACGGCTTTCGGGCTTTCGCTGCTGTTCGGCATCGTGCTCGGCGCGCTGGCCAGCCGCAACGCGGGCAAATGGCAGGACAGTCTCATCACCGTGGTCGCGCTGGTGTTCTACGCCACGCCGCTGTACTGGCTGGCGATGATGGCGGTGCTGCTGTTCACGGTGCAGCTCGACCTGCTGCCCGCCTTCGGCTTCTTCACCGTGGGCGCGGACCTCACGGGCATCGACAAGGCGGTGGACATCGCCAAGCACCTGATCCTGCCTTCGCTCACGCTGGCGCTGTTCTACATGGCGGTCTATGCGCGCATGACGCGCGCCTCCATGCTCGAGGTAGCGCAGATGGACTTCGTGAAGACCGCGCGCGCCAAGGGCGTGTCGCCCGGGCGCATCCAGCGCAAGCACATCCTGCGCAACGCGCTGCTGCCGGTGGTCACGCTGGCCGGCATCCAGGCCGGCGGCATGATCGGCGGCGCCGTGCTGACCGAGACGGTGTTCGCCTGGCCCGGCATCGGCCGGCTCATGTTCGACGCCCTGCTGCAGCGCGACTACAACCTGCTGCTCGGCTGCTTCCTGTTCACCGCGGCCATGGCCGTGCTGTTCAACCTCATCACCGATTTCGTCTACACGCTCGTCGATCCCCGCATCGAGCTGAGCTGAGGAGCCGTTCATGAAAAGCAAATTCTGGCGGCGCTTCAGCCGCAACAAGGGCGCGGTCTTCGGCCTGATCGTGCTGATGCTGGTGGCGCTGGTCACGGCGCTGGGCCCCTTCATCGCGCAGAACAACCCCTGGGACATGGTCGGCACGCCCTTCGCGGCACCCATGGCGGAACAGGGCCTGCTGCTGGGCACCGACACCATGGGCCGCGACATCCTGTCGGGCATCGTCACCGGCGCGCGCGTGTCGCTGCTGATCGGCGTGGTCTCTACCGTGGTGTCGCTGCTGATCGGCGTGTCCATCGGTGCCGTCTCGGGCTACTTCGGCGGCTGGATCGACGCCACGCTGATGCGCTTCACCGAGCTGTTCCAGGCCATTCCCAGCTTCGCGCTGGCCATCGTGCTGGTGGCCATCTTCCAGCCCTCGGTGCAGTCCATCGTCACGGCCATCGCGATCGTGTCGTGGCCGCCCGTAGCGCGGCTGGTGCGCAGCGAATTCCTGACGCTGCGCCAGCGCGACTTCGTGGCGGCCGCCCAGCTGGCGGGCCAGTCCACGCCGCGCATCATCCTCACGCAGATCCTGCCCAACGCCGCCTCGCCCATCGTGGTGATGGCCTCTCTGATGGTGGCAACGGCCATCCTGCTGGAGTCCAGCCTGAGCTTCCTGGGCCTGGGCGACCCGAACCAGATGAGCTGGGGCTACATGGTCGGCTCGGCGCGCACCGTGCTGCGGCAGGCGTGGTGGATGGCGGTGTTCCCGGGCGTGGCCATCCTGCTCACGGTGCTCGCGCTGAACCTGGTGGGCGAAGGCCTGAACGACGGGCTCAACGCGCGCGCCGACGGGAGGGGCAAATGAAAATGGAAAAGATCGCTTCGCTCGTTCCACCCGTGCTGGACATCCAGGGCCTGGACATCCGCCTGCCCCAGGGCGCGGACCGCGACCTGGCGGTCCGGGGCGCGTCGCTGCAGCTGCTGCCGGGCCAGACGCTGTGCGTGGTCGGCGAATCGGGCTCGGGCAAGTCCATGATCGCCAACGCCATCATGGGCCTGCTGCCCCGGCCGCACGTGGAACCGGTGGCCGGCCGCATCCTGTTCGACGGACATGACCTGCTGAAGCTCGACGAGGCGCAGCTTCGCACGCTGCGCGGCCGGCGCATCGGCATGGTGTTCCAGGAACCCATGACGGCGCTGAACCCGGTCATGCGCATCGGCGAGCAGATCGCCGAAGTGTTCGACGCCCATGTGAACCTGTCGGCCGCGCAGAAGCGCCAGCGCATCCTCGCGGCACTGGCCGACGTCGGCCTGCCCGAGCCCGAGGTGCTGATCGACAGCTACCCGTTTCGCCTCTCCGGAGGGCAGCGCCAGCGCGTGATGATCGCCTGCGCGCTCGCGCTGGAGCCGGCCCTGCTGATCTGCGACGAGCCCACGACCGCGCTGGACGTGACCACGCAGGCGCAGATCCTGAAGCTCATCCGCGAGCTGCAGCAGCGCAAGGGCACGGCGGTGCTGTTCATCACGCACGACTTCGGCGTGGTCTCCGAGATCGCCGACCAGGTGGTGGTGATGCAGACCGGCGAGGTGGTAGAGGCCGGCCCAGCCGCCGCCGTGCTGGCGCGGCCCCAGCATGCCTACACGCGCAAGCTCATCGCGGCCATACCCGACGGGCGGGTGCGCGCGCCGGCCGACGAGCGCCCCATCGAGCACGTGCTGCAGGTGCAGGAACTGCGCAAGACCTACGTGACCGGCGGCGGCCTGTTCAGCAAGGGCCGGCGCGTGGAAGCGGCCAAGGGCCTGTCGTTCGACCTGCGCCGCGGCGAGACGCTGGGGCTGGTCGGCGAATCGGGTTCGGGCAAGTCCACCGTGGGCCGCTGCATCGTGGGCCTGTCGCCGTTCGACAGCGGCCGCGTGCTGTTCAAGGGCCGCGCGCTGCAGTCGGGCGCGCAGTTCCGGGCGCAGTCGCAGGGCAAGATCCAGATGGTGTTCCAGGACCCCTATGCCTCGCTGAACCCGCGCCACCGCATCGGCCCGGCCATCGCGGCCGGCCCCATCGCGCAGGGCGTGCCCAAGGCGCAGGCCATGGCCCGCGCGATGGAGCTGCTGGAGCTGGTGGGCCTGAAGCCCGACGCGGCGGAGCGCTTTCCGCACGAGTTCTCCGGCGGCCAGCGCCAGCGCATCGGCATCGCCCGCGCACTGGCCATGGAGCCGCAACTGCTGGTGGCGGACGAGCCCGTTTCCGCGCTCGACGTGTCGGTGCAGGCCCAGGTGCTCAAGCTGTTCGCGGAGGTGCGCGAACGCTTCCAGCTGGCCATGGTGTTCATCACGCACGACCTGCGCGTGGCCGGCGAGATGTGCGACCACATCGCCGTGATGCAGCGCGGCCAGATCGTCGAGTACGGCGAAACCGCCAAGGTGCTGGCGAACCCGCAGCACGACTACACCCGCACGCTGATCGAGGCGCAGCCGAGGCTCTCGGCGGCGGCCGCGCAACAGGCGGTGGCCGCATGACGCTCAACATCGCACTGGTTTCCGACCAGATCGCCATGGACTACCTGCAGCCCGCCTTCAGGGAACGATTTCCGCAGGCCCGGCTGCACCGCATCGACACCGAGGTCCAGGAGCTCGACGCGCTAGGCGAAATCGACACCGTGGTCTGCTGGTCGCCGCCGCCGGGGCTGCTCGCGCGCATGCCGCGCCTGCGGCTGGTGCAGTCCGTGGGGGCGGGCACCGACCACATCACGCGCGACCCCGCGCTTCCCGACGTGCCGGTCCGCCGCATCGTCGACCCCGACATGGCCGACGGCATGAACGCGTACGTGGCGTGGGCCGTGGTGCACGGCCAGCGCCACATGGGCGCCTATCTCGACAGCCAGCGCCGCGCGGCCTGGGAGGAAGCGCCCATCGAGCCCCCGGGCCGGCACAGCGTGGGCATCGCGGGCCTGGGCGTGCTGGGCCAGTCGGTCGCGCGCGCGCTGCTTGCCATCGGCTACCGCGTGCGCGGCTGGAGCCGCAGCCCCAAGAGCGATCTGCCGGCGGGCATCGAGGCCTTCCACGGCGATGCGGCGCGCGGAGAGTTCCTGGCCGGCTGCGACACCCTGGTCTGCCTGCTGCCGCTGACCGACGACACGCGCGGCATCCTGGATGCCGCGTTGTTCGCCCAGCTGCCGCGCGGCGCGCGCCTCGTCAACGCCGGCCGCGGCGCCCACCTCGTGCAGGAAGACCTGCTCGCGGCGCTGCAAAGCGGCCAGCTCGCCAGCGCGGTGCTGGACGCCTTCGTCGAAGAACCGCTGCCGGCCGGCCACCCCTTCTGGAGCCATCCGCGCATCGTCGTCACGCCGCACATCGCGACGCGCACACGGCCCGAGGCCATTGCGCGGCAGACCCACGACAACCTGGCGCGCCTGTAGCCACTTTTTCAGCGCCCTACAAACAAAGAGGAACCCCATGGCAGAACCCCTCGGCACCGGCGACAAGGACGTCGCCACCCACCTGCATTCGTACACCAACCTGGCCGCGCTGCCGCAGACGCCGCCGCTGGTCATCGTGAAAGGCGACGGCATCCACGTCGTCGACGAGCGCGGCACGCGCTACCTGGAAGCCATGTCGGGCCTGTGGTGCGCCTCGCTGGGCTTCTCCAACAAGCGCCTGGCCGCGGCCGGTGCCCGTGCACTCGACACCCTGCCCTACTACCACACCTTCAACCAGCGCACCAACGTCGCGGTGGCCGACCTGGCAGAGCGGCTGCTGGCACTGGCGCCCGCGCCCATGGCGCGCGTGTTCTTCGCGAACTCGGGTTCCGAGGCCAACGACAGCGCCGTGAAGATGGTCTGGTACTACCACAACGCCATCGGCCAGCCGGAGCGCAAGAAGATCATCGCGCGGCGCAACGCGTACCACGGCGTGACCGTGGCGGCCGCCAGCATGGGCGGGCTCGACGGCAACCACCGCGACTTCGACCTGCCGATCGCGACGGCGCCCGCGCGCTTCCTGCACGTGGACTGCCCGCACCACTACCGCTACGCCGAGCCCGGCGAGACCGAGCAGGACTTCTCCAGCCGCCTCGCGCAACAGCTGGAGCAGACCATCCTGGCCGAAGGCCCGCACACCGTGGCCGCCTTCATCGCCGAGCCGGTGATGGGCGCGGGCGGCGTGCTGGTGCCGCCGGCCGGCTACTTCGAGAAAGTGCAGGCCGTGCTGCGCAAGTACGGCGTGCTCATGATCGCCGACGAGGTGATCTGCGGCTTCGGCCGCACGGGCAACATGTTCGGCTCCACCACCTTCGGCATCCAGCCCGACATCCTGAGCTGCGCCAAGGCGCTGTCCTCGGGCTACGTGCCGATCTCGGCGGTCATGGTCAACGACAAGGTGCACAGCGCCATCGCCGCCAACAGCGGCAAGCTCGGCAGCTTCGGCCACGGCTACACCTACTCGGGCCACCCCGTCGCCTGCGCGGTGGCGCTGGAGACGCTCAAGGTCTACGAGGACGAGCGCATCCTCGAGCACGTGCGCGAGATCGCACCCGCCTTCCAGGCCGGGCTGCGCGCCTTCGCCGGGCGCCCCTGGGTGGGCAACGTGCGCGGCGTGGGCCTGATCGGCGCCATCGAACTCATGGCCGACAAGGCCGCGCGCACGCCGTTCGCCGCAGAACGCAAGGCCGGCTACCGCTTCGCGGCGCTGGCGCTGGAGGAAGGGCTGATCGTGCGCGCCATGGGCGACAGCATCGGCCTGTGTCCGCCGCTGATCATCACGCGGGCCGAGCTGGACGACCTGTTCGCGCGGCTGGCCCGCGCCATGGACCGCTTCGACCAGGAAACGAAGGCCTGACGAGCATGCAGGCCTTCTTCAGCGACGACCAGCTGCTGCACGACCCGCAGCAGTTCATGCGGCTGGGCCGCATCTGCAAGCCCACCGACCTGCCCACGCGCGCCGAGGCGCTGATGAGCACGCTGGCCGCGCGCGGCATCGCGGTCGGTGCGCCGCCGGAGGCCGGCCGCGCAGCGCTGGAGCTCGTGCACAGCGTCGACTACCTGGACTTCCTGGAGAATGCCTACGCGCGCTGGCAGAAGCTCGGCGGCCCCGGCCTGGAGCCCGGCATCGAGGTGCTGCCCAACCTGTCGCCGCACGGCGTGCGGTCCGGGCCCTGCCCCTCGCCGTCGGTGGTGGCGCAGGCCGGCTGGTACATCGGCGACCTGGCCTGCCCCATAGGGCCGCACACATGGCGCTCGGTGCTGCGTTCGGCCCACGCGGCGCAGGCCGCGGCCGAGACGGTGATCGACGGCGGCGGCATCGCCTACGCGCTGTGCAGGCCATCGGGCCACCATGCACAGCATGCGCGCGCTGGAGGCTTCTGCTACGTGAACAACAGCGCCATCGCGGCCGCCACGCTGCGCCGGCGCCATGCGCGCGTGGCGGTGCTCGACATAGACGCCCACCACGGCGACGGCACGCAGCAGATCTTCTACGGGCGCGGCGACGTGCTGACCGTCTCCACGCACGCCGACCCGTCCGGCTACTACCCCTGGTACACGGGCTACGCGCACGAGCGCGGCACCGGCGAAGGAGAAGGCTGCAACCTGAACCTGCCGCTGGCGCACGGCAGCGGCAACGCCGAATTCGCCGAAGCCCTGGACACGGCCGTCGCCGCCATCGAGCGCTTCCAGCCGCAGGCGCTGGTGCTGCCGCTGGGCTTCGACACCTACAAGGACGACCCGATCAGCGTGCTCAAGTTCGACATGGAAGCCTTCCGACTCGCGGGCGAGCGCGTGCGCGCGCTGGGCCTGCCCACGGTGGTTGTGCAGGAAGGCGGCTACATGGTCGAGGCCATCGGCGCCGCGCTCGATGCGTTCCTGGAAGGCTTGCAGGCATGAACTTGCCGATCGACGGCCACCGCTGCGGCAGCGCCCCATGAGCAGCACGGTGCAAGCCTCGGGTCCCACGGCACGACGCGACAGCGCGGGCTCGGGCATCGCGCTGTTCCTCTGCGCACTGGTGCTGTTCGCGGCATACGACGCCTTCGCCAAGCAGATGGTGGCCAGCCATGCGCCGGCGGTCGTCAACCTGGGCCGCTACACCGCCATAGGCGCCATCGCCCTGGTGCTGCTGCTACGCCACGGCGACCTGCGCCTTTGGCGCCAGCCGCACCAGAAGCTGCTGGCCGCGCGCAGCGTGGCGCTGGCCGTCGTGGCCACCTGCTTCATGACGGCACTCGTCACCATGCCGCTGGCCGAGGCCACGGCCATCTATTTCACGGCCCCGCTGATCATGGTCGCGCTGTCGCCCTGGCTGCTCGGCGAGCGCGTGGGCCGCGCGCAGTGGACGGCGGTGCTGCTGGGCTTCGCGGGCATGCTGTGCATCGTGCGCCCGGGCGGCAGCCTGCCGCTGGCGGGCACGCTGCTGATGGCCGTGTCCGCCGTCTGCTATGCGCTTTTCCAGGTGCTCACGCGCCGGCTCTCGGGGCTCGTGCCGGCGCCCGTGCAGTTCGCGCACATGGCGCTGGCCTGCCTGGTCATCACGAACCTGCCCGTGCTGTTCATGCCGCACGTCACGCTGCCGCCCTGGCCGGAGATGGCCTTGCTGGTGGCCGGCGGCGCGGTCAGCGGGAGCGCCCAACTGTTGCTGCTGGCCGCGTTCCGCCGCGTCGGCGCGGCCACGCTGGCACCGCTGAACTACGTGCAGCTGCTGCTGGCAGTGCTGATCAGCACGCTGTGGTTCCAGCGCCCGCCCGATGCGACGGCCCTGGCGGGCATGGCGCTGATCGCCGTGGCGGGCGTGTACCTGGCGCGCGCGGGCGGCGGCAGCGCCCAGGCGGCCGGCATGATACGCACAAGAGATCGAGACAAGGAATTCAGATGACCATCAGCCGCACCGAAGCCGCCACCCCTCCCGCTTTCTCGTCGATCCAGGTGCCAGACCTGGTCGGCGTGGTGGAGGCGCAGTTGCAGCAAGCCATCCTGTCGGGCCGCATCGCGCCCGGCGAGCGCATCGTCGAAGCCGAGATGGCCCGGCAGATGGGCGTGAGCCGCGCGCCCGTGCGGGAAGCCGCGCGCCGGCTGGAAAGCCTGGGCCTGCTGATATCGCGCCCGCGCCACGGCTTCGCGGTGCGCACGGTTTCGCCCAAGCAGGTCACCGACCTGTACGAGGTGCGCATCCAGCTCGAACTGCTGGGTGCCTCGCTGGCCTGCACGCACGCCACCGATGCCGAACTGGCCCAGCTCGACGCGCGCGTGGACGACATGGTGGAACGCGCCGAGATCCTGTCGTCGCCCGAACGCGTGGCGCTCGACCTGGATTTCCACTTCGCCATCAGCGCGCTGTCGGGCAACCACTATCTCCACCGCCTGTTCGACAACATGCAGACCGAGGTGCGCATGTTCCTCGCGCTCAGCGAAGACAGCTATGGCGACCTGAAGGCGCTGGCCGAGACGCACAGGCCCATCGCCAAGGCCATGGCGGCGCGCGACGTCGATGCCGCGCAGCACGCGCTGCGCTACCACCTCGAAACCGCCAAGGCGCACGTCCGCGGCCTCTTCTCCAAGGCATGAGATGAAGGCCGCGCCCCGTGTCGCCATGGTCAGCGGGGGCAACCGCGGCATCGGCCTGGCCATCGTGCGCGAACTGCTCGCGCATGGCTGGCGCGTGAGCGTGGGCACGCGCGCCGCCACCGATGCCTTCGACGACCACGACCCGGCGCAGGTGCGCACCTACCGCTTCGACGCCGAGAACGCGCAAAGCGAGACCGACTGGGTGGCCGCGACCGTGCGCGACTTCGGCGGCATCGATGCGCTGGTGCACAACGCCGGCATCCTCAGCACCCGCTCGGTCGTCGAGGCCAACGACGCGGAGGTCGACCGCCTGCTGGAGATCAACGTCAAGTCGCCGCTGCGGCTCACGCGCAAGGCCTGGACGCACCTGCTGGCGGCGGACGAAGGCAAGGTGCTGGTGATGGCATCGCTCGCCGCCAAGCGCGTGCGCACGGCCGATGCCTCGCTCTATGCGCTGAGCAAGGCGGCGGTGCTGTCGCTGGCCCACGGCATCCGGCACTGCGGCGCCGAGTCGCGCGTGCGCTGCACCGCGCTGTGCCCCGGCTTCGTCGCCACCGACATGGCGGCCGCCCTGCCGCCCGAGCAGCAGCGGCAGGCCACGCGCCCAGAGGACGTGGCCCGCATCGCGCGGACCGTGCTCGAGCTGCCGGCCTCGGCCAGCGTCGCGGAGATCCCGATCAGCTGGACCGTCGAACCCCAATACTGAAAGCCCGACATGAAAGTCATCTACAGCGACCAGCACACAGGCCACGACCCGCAGCAGTTCATCGTGCGCGGACGCATGAAGCGCAGCAACGAGCAGCCCGAGCGCGGCACGCTGCTGCTGAACGCCGCGCGCGCGCAGGGCCACGACATCGTCGCGCCCCAGGACCACGGCCCGGGCCCGCGCGCCGCCATCCACACGCCGCAATACCTGCGCTTCCTGGAAACCGCCTGGGAACGCTGGCAGCAGCTCGAAGGGGCCTCCGAGGAAGTCATGCCCAACGTGCATCCGTTCCCGGGCCAGCCCTTCACCTACCCCGACAGCCTCGTGGGCCAGGCCGGCTACCACATGGGCGACATGGCCTGCTCCATCGGGCGCCACACCTGGCATGCCGCGACGTGGTCGGCCCACGTGGCCACGCATGCCGCGCAGCTCGTGCTCGACGGTGAACGCGCGGCCTACGCGCTGTGCCGGCCGCCCGGCCACCATGCCTATGCCGACCGCGCCAACGGCTTCACCTACCTCAACAACGCGGCGATCGCAGCCCAGCACCTGCGCGGCAGGCACGACCGCGTGGCCATCCTCGACATCGACGTGCACCACGGCAACGGTACGCAGGGCATCTTCTGGCGCCGCAAGGACGTGCTGACGATCTCGCTGCACGGCGACCCGCATTTCTGCACGCCCTTCTTCACGGGCCATGCGCACGAGACCGGCGAAGGCGAAGGCCTGGGCTACAACCTGAACCTGCCGCTGGCGCGCGGCACGCAGGACGAGGGCTTCCTCGCCGCGCTGGCGACGGCGAACGCCACCATCCGCGCCTTCGCGCCCGGCGCGCTGGTCGTGGCCTTGGGCCTGGACGCGCACGAGAACGACCCCTACCAGGCGCTGGCCGTGAGCACGCCGGGCTTCGGCCGCATCCTCGGCGAAATCGCGCGCCTGGGGCTGCCCACGGTGCTGGTGCAGGAAGGCGGCTACCTGTCGGAGGACCTGGGCCTCAACCTGGCCAGCGCGCTCGGCGGCTTCGAGAAGGCGGCGTGATGACGCAGGAACTCGACGACGCCATCCGCGCGGCCCTGCCCGAGGCCGCGGTGCTGACCGCGCCGCCCGCCCCCGTCGAAACCGGCTGGGCCGCCGACCTGCTGCTGCGCCTTTACGGCAAGCGCGGCCGGCTCAAGCTGCTCACGGGCGAGCGCGACGCCAACTTCCTGCTGGAGCCGGACGACGGCGGCGCGCGCTGCATGCTCAAGCTCTCGCACCCGGACGAAGACCCGCTGGTGGCCGACTTCCAGACCCAGGCGCTGCTGCACCTGGCACGCACCGACCCCGGCCTGCCGGTGCAGCGCCTGCTGCCGGACCGCCATGGCGCGGCCTCGGTGCAGATCGAGGACGCCGAAGGCCGCACGCGCGTCGCGCGCCTGTTCAGCTACCTCGAAGGCATGCCGATGCCGCAGGCGCCGCGCTCGGCGGCGCAGCGCAGTTGCGTCGCCCGCATGCTCGCGCGGCTGGACCTCGCGCTGGCTGGCTTCGAACACCCCGCGGGTGCCCGCGAACTGCCCTGGGACATCCAGCGCGCCGACCGCGTGCGCGCCCTGCTGGTGCACGTGGCCGACCCCGCCCGCCGCGCACTGGCCGAGGCCGCGCTCGACGGCTTCGTGCAGCGCACCAAGCCGCGGCTGGCCCTGCTGCGCCGCCAGCCCATCCACAACGACTTCAACCTCTACAACCTGCTGGTGGAGCCTGACGAACCGGCGCGCGTGGCCGGCATCCTCGACTTCGGCGACATGGTGCATGCGCCGCTCGTGGACGACCTCGCCGTCGCGGCCTCGTACCACATCGACGAGCAGGACGACGCGCTGGAGACGATCGCGCGCTTCGCGGCCGACTATCACGCCGTCTCTGCGCTGACCGACGGCGAGACCCACGCGCTGCTCGACCTGGTGCGCGCACGGCTGGCGATGGTGGTCGCCATCAGCGGCTGGCGCGCGGCTCGCCAGCCCGGCAACGCCGCCTATCTCATGCGCAACAACGCTGTTTCCTGGGCGCGGCTGCAGGCCTGCGCCGCGCTGACACCCGACCAGGTGCAGGAAGCCATCCGGGCCGCCTGCCAAGCCACGGAACGCACGGAACCCACGGAACCGATCCATGACTGAGAAACACACCGCCGAGCTGCTCGAGCGCCGCGCCCGCCTGCTCGGGCCGGCCTACAGGCTCTTCTACGAAGAGCCCTTCCACCCCGTGCGCGGCGAGGGCGTCTGGCTCTACGACGCCGCCGGCACGCCCTGGCTGGACGCCTACAACAACGTGGTGCCGCTGGGCCATGCGCGGCCCGAAGTGGTCGAGGCCATCGCGCGCCAGGCGTCCGTGCTCAACACGCACACACGCTACCTGCACGAAGGCATCCTCGACTACGCGGAGCGCCTGCTGGCCACCATGCCGCCCGAGCTGGGCCATGCGACCTTCACCTGCACCGGCAGCGAGGCCAACGACCTGGCCATGCGCATCGCCACGGCGCACACCGGCGGCACCGGCCTCATCGTCACGCGCTTCGCGTACCACGGCGTGACCTCGGCCATCGCCTGCGCCTCGCCCTCGCTGGGGCAGTACGTGCGCCTGGGCGATCATGTGCGGCTGGTGGATGCGCCAGAGGGAGGAGATGCAGAGACGGGCAAACGCTTCGCCGACGGCGTGCGCGCGGCCATCGCCGACCTGAAGGCGCACGGCATCGCGCCCGCCGCGCTGCTCGTGGACACGGTGTTCTCCAGCGACGGCGTGTTCACGGCGCCGGCCGGCTTCCTGCGCGAGGCGGTGGAAGCGATCCATGCGGCCGGCGGCGTGTTCATCGCCGACGAGGTGCAGCCCGGTTTCGGCCGCACGGGCGAGGCCTTCTGGGGCTTCATGCGCCACGGCGTGGTGCCCGACATGGTGAGCATGGGCAAGCCCATGGGCAACGGCCACCCGGTCGCGGGCCTGGCGGTGCGGCCGGAGGTCATGAAGGCCTTCGGCCAGGCCAGCCGCTACTTCAACACCTTCGGCGGCAACCCGGTCTCGATGGCGGCTGCCTCCGCCGTGCTCGACGTGATCCAGCAGAACGGCCTGCAGGACAACGCACTGAATGTCGGCGGCTACCTGCGCGAGCGCCTGGCCGCGCTCGGCCAGCGCCATGCGCTGGTCGGCGAGGTGCGCGGCGCGGGGCTCTTCATCGGGCTGGAACTCGTGGCCGACCGCGCGACGCGCGCGCCCGCCACGGCGCAGGCCGCCAAGGTGGTCAACGGGCTGCGGCAGCGGCAGGTGCTGCTGAGCGCGACCGGGCCGCAGGCCAACGTGCTCAAGATCAGGCCGCCGCTGGTATTCGAGCGCCAACACGCCGACCTGCTGGTCGAGCGGCTCGACGAGGTGCTGGCCACGCTGGAATAGCGCGCCGGGGCCTACTTTTCCGCGGGCTCGCCCGCAGGGACCGTGCCGGCCGGGAGCGACTCCACCCGCACCACGCGCTGCGGATAGGGAATGTCGATGCCCGCGCCGCGCAGGCCGTCGAGGATCGCGATGTTGATGGCCGAGCGCAGGTTGTCCTTGCCCTTGTCGGGGTCGGCCACCCAGAAGTTGAGCGTGAACTCCAGCCCGTCGGGCGCGAAGTTCATGAGAAAGGCCACCGGCGCGGGGTCGCTCATCACGCGCGGCTGGGCCTTGGCCGCCTCGCACAGGATGGACTGCACCTGCGCCACGTCGCTCTCGTAGCCCACCACGATGGTGGTCGTGATGTTGAACTTGCGGTCGGCCAGCGAGAGGTTCTCCACCCGGCTGGTGATGAGCGATTCGTTCGGCACGATGGCCTCGCGCCCGTTGCCCGCGCGAATGAGCGTGTAGCGCGTCTTGATGTCGGTGATGCGGCCTTCGAAGGTGTCGACCTTCACGTTGTCGCCGATGCGGATCGAGCGCTCCAGCAGAATCACGAAGCCGCTCACGTAATTGGACGCCAGCTTCTGCAGCCCGAACCCCAGCCCCACGCCGAGCGCGCCGCCCAGCACCGACAGCGCCGTCAGGTCCACCCCCACCGCCGACAGCGCGAACAGCATGCCGATCAGCAGCAGGAAGGCGCGCACCGCGTTCGACGCCACCTTGCGCATCGACAGGTCGGTGACGGCCTCGCGCAGGATGCGCTTCTCGACCGTGCTCGAAATCCACAGCGCGATCATCATCACCAGCCCGGCCGACAGCGCGCCCTGGATGATGGTCTGCAGGCTCACGCGGGTCTTGCCGAAGGCCAGCGTGATGTCGTCGAGCTCGGCCAGCACCGGCGGCAGCAGGCCGACGATCCACAGCACCGCCGCGATCCAGGCCAGCCACGACACCGTGCGCTCCAGCAGCCGCACCATGTTGGAGGCCGGGAACACCGCGCGCAGCACGCGCGCGAACAACCGGATCACCGCCAGCGACAGGAACATCGACACCGCGATGCGCAGCACCAGCACGGTCTGGAAATCGCCCACCACGCGCCGGGCAAGGTCGGTGAGCACCAGCGCGAGCAGCGGGAACAGCACGCCGTCGAAGGTGCGTTCGCCGAACCAGATCGAGTCCTTGGGCTGGTCGCGGCCGAACCATTTGCACACGCCCCAGGCCAGGGCGACGCAGGCCACCAGCACGGCCAGTTCGATGCCGATGCCGCGTGCATCGACCTGGCTCAGGCGTTGGGTGAAGTCGTTGAAATTCATCGGTTCAAAAAAACATGGGCGCCGCTGACGCCGCCTGCACTACAGGTCGGCCAGCACGCGGATGTGGGCTTCCACGCTGCGCGCCAGGGCGTCGAGGTTGTAGCCGCCTTCGAGCATCGAGACGATGCGGCCCCCGGCATGGCGCCTGGCCACGTCGTGCACGCGCCCGGTGATCCAGGCGAAGTCGTTCTCGTTGAGCCCGAGCTGGCCCAGGTCGTCTTCGCGATGGGCGTCGAAGCCCGCGCTGATGAAGATCATCTGCGGCTTGAATTCCTCCAGCCGCGGCATCCACACGGCCTCGATCATCTCGCGCACGTCCATGCCCTTGGTGTAGGCCGGGATCGGCATGTTCAACATGTTCGGCGCCGGATGGTCGGTGCCGCTGTACGGATAGAACGGATGCTGGAAGAAGCCGACCATCAGCACGCGCGGATCGTTCGAGAGGATGTTCTCGGTGCCGTTGCCGTGGTGCACGTCGAAATCGACGATGGCCACGCGCTCGATGCCGTGCACCTCGATGGCGTGCCGCGCGGCAATGGCGATGTTGTTGAAGAAGCAGAAACCCATCGCCTGGTCCCGGCAGGCATGGTGGCCGGGCGGGCGCACCGAGCAGAAGGCGTTTTCCAGCTCGCCTGCCACCACCGCGTCGGTGGCGGCAATGGCGGCCCCGGCGGCACGGCGCGCGGCCAGCAGGGTGAAGCGGGTGAGCACGGTGTCGGGGTCGACCTGCGCATGGTCGGGGCCGCCGGCGGGCTCGTCGGCCACCAGGCGCTGGTGCAGTTCCTCGAGGTGCTCGACGTGCGCGGCGCTGTGCGCCCGCGTGAGCTGCTGCAGCGTGGCCAGCGGCACGTCGCGGTGCTCGAGCGCGTCGCCCACGCCGGTCAGCAGCAGGCGGTCTTCGATGGCATCCAGGCGGCCCGGGCATTCGGGATGGCCGCCGCCCATGTCGTGCTTCCAGAAGTCGCGATGTGTGAAGTAGCCTGTCTTGCCCATGTCTCTCGCGTGTAGACCTCACGCGGCATGGGGCCGCATGGTCTTACGGTATCGTTTGCATATGGATACAAATATGGACGTTGCTGCAAAGCTAGCCACTTTGTTAAGTCAGCTTAACACGGTGATCGTGGGCAAAGAGGCCCAGGTGCGCGACTGCGTGGCCTGCCTGCTGGCGGGCGGCCACCTGCTGATCGAAGACGTGCCGGGGGTCGGCAAGACCACCCTCGCCCATGCGCTGTCGCACACATTCGGCCTGCAGTTCTCGCGGGTGCAGTTCACCGCCGACCTGATGCCGGGCGACCTGTCGGGCGTGGCCATCTACGACCGGGGGCAGCAGGCTTTCGTGTTCCACCCCGGGCCGATCTTCGCGCAGGTGCTGCTGGCCGACGAAATCAACCGCGCCAGCCCCAAGACGCAGAGCGCGCTGCTCGAGGCGATGGAAGAAAAGCAGGTCACGGTCGAGGGCGAGACCCGCCCGCTGCCCACGCCCTTCTTCGTGATCGCCACGCAGAACCCGCAGGACCAGCTCGGCACCTTTGCGCTGCCCGAGTCGCAGCTCGACCGCTTCCTGATGCGCATCTCGCTCGGCTACCCCGACCGCGCGGCCGAACGCCAGCTGCTCGCGGGCACCGACCGCCGCGAGATGCTGGCCAGCCTGCCCGCCCTGCTGACCGCCGGCGAGCTGACCGCGATCCAGCAGCGCGTGCAGCAGGTGCATGCGGCCGACCCGCTGCTGAACTACGTGCAGGACCTGATCGCCGCCACCCGCTCGGGCCGCTGGTTCCTGCAGGGCCTGTCGCCGCGCGCCGGCATCGCCGTGCTGCGCGCGGCCAAGGCGCAGGCGCTGCTGGCCAACCGCAACTACGTCGCGCCGGACGACGTGCAGGCCGTGCTGCCGCAGACCATCGCGCACCGCCTCACGCCGGTGGGCGACGCGGGCCGGGGCGCCGTCGAGCAGGTGCGCGCCATGATCGCCGCCGTGCCCTTGCCGTGAGCCTGCGCTCGCGCATCGACGGCTGGTTCCTGTCGCGCCGGCCGCCGTCGGACACGCTGGAGCTGACCCAGCGCAACGTCTACATCGTGCCCACGCGGGCAGGCTGGACGCTGGCCGCCACGCTGCTGGTGCTGCTGGTCGCGTCGATCAACTACCAGCTCAACCTGGGCTACCTGCTGACCTTCCTGCTGGCCGGCAGCGTGGCGGTGGGCATGCACGTGTGCCACGGCACGCTGCGCGGGCTGTCGATGCACATGGTGGCGCCCGATGCGCACTACGCGGGCGCGGCGGCCGTCTTCAAGGTGGTGCTGCACAACACGCGGCGCAGCGTTCGCTACGGCATCGGCATGGCGGTGCGCGGCAGCGGCCAGTGGGCCTGGACCGACGTGCCGGCCGAAGGCACCGCCACCGTCGAGATCGCGTTCCAGCCCGAGCGGCGCGGCCTGCACCCGGTGCCGCCGCTCACCGCCGAGACGCGCTTTCCGCTCGGCACCTTCCGCGTGTGGACGGTGTGGCGGCCGGCGGCGCGGATGCTGGTCTACCCCACGCCCGAAGCCCATCCGCCGCCGCTGCCGCCGGGCGAGCCGCTGTCCGGCCCGGCCGCCGCATCGGCCGCATTGCGCGCCGCCGGCTCCGGCGAATACGACGGCGTGCGCGCCTACCGGCGCGGCGACCCGCTGAAGCTCGTGGTCTGGAAGAAGGCCGCGCGCGCCCAGGCGGCCGGCTCCGAAGACCTGGTGAGCCGCGACACCCAGCAGACGCAACGCGAGGAACTCTGGCTCGACGCCCATTCCGCCGGCCTCCCCGACACCGAAGCCCGCATCTCGCGCCTGTGCGCCTGGGTGCTGATGGCCGACCGGCTGGGCGTGGACTACGGCATGCGCGTGGCGGGCCGGGTGGTGAAACCCTCTCAGGGCGAGGCGCACCGGCGCGCATGCCTCGAAGCCCTGGCCCTTTGCTGAACGAGGGACCACGACCATGAACAAGCTCATGACGCGGCTGGCCACCCTGCCCCGGGATGCCCGGGACACGCTGTTCCTGCTCGCGGTGATCGCGCTGATCGTGCTGCCGCAGGTCGAGAACATTCCCTGGTGGTGCACCGCCATCACGGCCATGGTGCTGCTGTGGCGCGGGATGCTCGCGGTGCAGGCACGCCCGCTGCCAGGCAGATGGTGGCGCGCCGCGCTGCTGGCGCTCACGCTGGCCGCCACCTTCGCCACGCACCGCACGCTGCTGGGCCGCGACGCGGGCGTCACGCTCATCGTCATCCTGCTGGCGCTGAAGACGCTGGAGCTGCGCGCCCGGCGCGACGCCTTCGTCATCTTCTTCCTGGGCTTCTTCGCGATGCTCACGAACTTCTTCTATTCGCAGTCGCTGCTGACCGCGTTCACCATGCTGCTAGCGCTGCTGGGCCTGCTCACCGCGCTGGTCAACGCGCACATGCCGGTAGGCCGGCCGCCGCTGTGGCAGGCCGCGCGCACCGCCGGCTGGATGGCGCTGGCCGGCGCGCCGATCATGCTAGCGCTGTTCCTGCTGTTCCCGCGCTTCGCGCCGCTGTGGGGCACACCCAGCGACGCCATGGTGGGACGCAGCGGCCTGTCGAACGTCATGCGTGTCGGCACCATCGCCGAACTGGCGCTGGACGACAGCATCGCCGCGCGGGTGCGCTTCGAGACCGGCAAGGTGCCGCCGCAAAGCCAGCTCTACTTCCGCGGCCCGGTGCTCGCGCAGTTCGACGGCCGCGAATGGACCGCGCTGCCGTCATGGGCGCGCGGCACCCAGTGGACGCCGAACCTGCGCGTGAGCGGCGAGCCGGTGCGCTACGAGGTCACGCTCGAGCCCAGCAACCGCCCGCTGCTGCTGACGCTCGATGCCGCGCCGCGCGCGCCCGAGGCTCCGGGCTTCGAGGTGACGGGCACGCCCGACCTGCAATGGCTGGCGAACCGCCCGCTCAACGACCTGGTGCGCTACCGCGCCGAGAGCTACACGCAGTTCCACAGCGGCCCGCTCAAGCGCGCCGGCGGCCAGCTGCAGGCCTACCTGGCGCTGCCGCCCGGCACCAATCCGCGCACCGCAGCACTGGCCGCCGAGATGCGTGCCGACCCCGCGCTGGCCGGTGCCGATACGCCGGCCTTCGTGCAGGCCGCGCTCGCACGGCTGCGCACCGGCGGCTACAGCTACACGCTGGAGCCAGGCGTGTACGGCGACAACACCGCCGACGAGTTCTGGTTCGACCGCAAGGAAGGCTTCTGCGAACACATCGCCTCGGCCTTCGTGGTGCTGATGCGCAACCTGGGCGTGCCGTCGCGCATCGTCACCGGCTACCAGGGCGGCGACCTCAACACGGTCGACAACTACTGGATCATTCGCCAGAGCGACGCGCATGCCTGGGCCGAGGTCTGGCAGGAAGGCACGGGCTGGGTGCGCGTCGATCCCACGGGTTCCGTCGCGCCGGGCCGCATCGGCCAGTTCCAGCGGCTGGTGCCGCAGCCGGGGCTGTTCGCGGGCGCCATCGGCGCGATGAGCCCCACGCTCGCGCAGAACATCCGCGCCGCCTGGGAGGCGGTGAACAACGGCTGGAACCAGTGGGTGCTCAACTACACGCAGAGCCGCCAGCTGAACCTGCTGAAGAACATCGGCTTCGAGGCGCCGAGCCTGGAAGACCTGGCCTATGTGCTGCTCTATCTGCTGGTGGGCGCGAGCCTTGCCGGCGCCGCCTGGACGCTGTGGGAGCGCAGCCGCCACGACCCGTGGCTGCGCCTGCTGGGCCAGGCCCGCGCGCGGCTCGCCAGGGCCGGCCTGCAGCTGCCCGACACCGCGCCGCCGCGCCAGATGGCCCAGGCCGCCGACGCGCGCTTCGGCCCGTCTGCGCAGGCGGTGCGCGACTGGCTGCTGAAGCTGGAGGCACAACGCTACGCACCGGCCACGCCGGATTCCCTTTCCTCCCTGCGCGCCGAATTCCGACGCCTCGCCTGGCCCGCCGCGAACCCGCGCGGCTGAAACCACATGTGTCCCCGAAAGGGGTCCGTGCGGGCGGGCGGCACAATCGACCCATGCGATTCTTTCTCCCCAAGCCGTCCCGCGCCGCCGCGGCAGCCGCTCTTCTCGCCGCCTGCTGCGCATGGTCCACGGGGGCTGCAGCACAGAAGTCCTCCAGCGGCCGTGCCGCCGCCGCGGTCAATCCGGTGCGCGGCAGCACGCCCTACGCCACGCGCGACGACGCCATGCAGTTCGCCGACGAAGTGGCGGCCCGCCGGGGCCTGGACCGCGAATGGGTTCGCGCCACCATCGGCAGCGCGCGCTTCCTGCCCAACGTGCCGCGGCTCATGCTGCCGGGCCCGGTGGGCACCGTGAAGAACTGGCAGACCTATCGCAGCCGCTTCATCGACCCGGTGCGCATCGCGGCCGGCGTGCGCTTCTGGCGCGCCAATGCCGACACGCTGGCGCGCGCCCAGCAGGTGTACGGCGTGCCGCCGGAAATCATCGTCGGCATCATCGGCGTGGAAACCATCTACGGGCGCAACATGGGCAGCTTCCGCGTGATCGACGCGCTGGCCACGCTGTCCTTCGATTTTCCCCAGGGACACCCGCGAGCGGCCGAGCGCGAGGCCTTCTTCCGCGGCGAGCTCGAGAGCTTCCTGAGCACCGAGAGCCGCACCGCCGACGACCCGCTCACCCCGCTGGGCAGCTACGCCGGCGCCATGGGCATGCCGCAGTTCATGCCCAGCAGCATCGCCAAGTACGCGGTCGATTTCGACGGCGACGGCCGCATCGACCTCGTCAACAACCCGGCCGACGTGATCGGCTCCGTGGCCAGCTACTTCAAGGCCTTCGGCTGGCAGCCGGGCATGCCCGCCATCTTTCCGGTGCACTTCGAGGAAGCGCGGCTGCAGAAGGCGCTGCTGCTGGCGCCCGACATCCTGCCGACATTCAGCGCCGACAGCTTCGTGGCCGCGGGCGCGGTGCCCGAGGGCGACGGCATCCGCCACAAGGGCCTGCTCGCGCTGGTCGAGCTGCAGAACGGCGCCGACGCGCCGCCCACCTACGTGGCCGGAACGCGCAACTTCTATGTGATCACGCGCTACAACTGGAGCAGCTACTACGCCATGTCCGTGCTCGACCTCGGGCAAGAGGTCAAGGCCGCGATGGAGCAATAGGCACCATGTCGCCCGAGGCACTGCGAGCGAACTGGAACGCGGCCTGGCATGCGCTGGGCGTGACGGCGCCCGACGAGGCGCTGTGCGCCGAGCTGCAGCGGCGCTACGCCGAACCCCAGCGCCACTACCACACGATGCAGCACCTGGGCGAATGCCTCGCGTGGTTCGAGCGCGAACAGGCGCTGGCGGAACACCCCGCGGAAGTCGCGCTTGCGCTGTGGTTCCACGACGCGATCTACGACGTGCATGCACACGACAACGAAGCACGCAGCGCCGACTGGGCGCGGCAGGCCTTGCTGGCTGCTGGCGTCGACGCGGAAGCGGCCGAACGCGTGCACGCGCTCGTCATGGCCACACGCCACGATGCGGTGCCCGAAGGCCGCGACGCCGAACTGCTGATCGACATCGACCTGTCGATCCTGGGTGCCGGGCGCGAGCGCTTCGACGAATACGAGCGCCAGGTGCACGCCGAATACGGCTTCGTGCCAGAGGAAGTGCGCCTGCCGCGCCGGCGCGCCATCCTGCAGCGCTTTCTCGATCGCAAGGCCATCTACGCCACGCCGCGCATGCATGCGCAGCTCGAGGCGCAGGCACGCATCAACCTGCAGCGCTCGATCTCGGGCTGACCCGCGGCCTCAGGCCGGCATCAGCCGCCACCATTCGGTACGCGGCGACTCGCCCCCGTGCGCTTCTTCGACGGTGCCCAACAGCAGGCCGCCGCTTGACGCGCCCAGCTTCGACAACGCCAGCAGGCGCTGCGGATCGCGGCACAGCATGAAGCTCGCATCGCCTTGCCATTCCAGGCACCGCCCCACCTCGGCCAGCATCAGCGCGGGCTGGCTCTGCATGAAGGTGAAAGGCATCGGCATGCCCGTGTCTAGCTGCGAAAGGCCCGCCTGCGTGGCCTCCCGTGCGCCGCGCAGGCTGGCCACGCGCAGGCGGGCATCGGCAGGCAGCGCGGTCTCGCCGGCCGCGTCCAGGCAGCAGCGCGCGCCGTACATCGCAAGCTCCGTCCACAAGCCGACGCGGCGCGGACGACGGCCGATGCGCCGCGCCAGGTCGTCGCGCCACTCCTGCGGCGGCGGATGCGCGAGGAAGTGCGCAGCGGTGCGCCAAGCCGTCATGCCGAGCAGTCCTTCAGCACCAGCGAGGCATGCCCGCCGCCGAAGCCCACCAGATTGAGCAGCATGTGGCGCAGCCTCCGCGGCGCCTGCCTGCACAGCGAGATGCCGAGCGTCTCGTCGAGCGGATAGTCCACCACCGGCCACGCACCGCCTTCGATGCAGCCCACCAGCAGCGCCAGTTCGGCCGCTCCCGCGGCGCCCAGCGTGTGGCCGATCACCGACTTGAGCGACACCAGCGGCGGCAGCGGATCGAACACCTGCCTGAGCGCTTCCACCTCGATCGCGTCGTTGACCGGGCTGCCGGCGGCCTGCACCTTGACGAGGTCGATGTCGGCCGGCCGCAGGCCGCTCTGCGCCAGCGCCCCTTGGCACATCGCAAGCACCGCGCTGGCTTCGGTGCCAGAGGGGTTGCGCCCGTCGACCACGTTGGCGCCGCCCATGAACTGCCAGCGCGCGGCGCGCGACTGCAGCCGCAGCGCAGCCACCGCCTCGCCGAGCACCAGCCCCTTGCGTCCGGCGCCGAAGGGCCTTGCGCGATCGGGCGCCAGCAGTTGCATCGCGCCGAAGCCGGCGACGGTGAAGCGGTTGTCCAGTTCGGCACCGATCACCAGCGCCTCTTGCGCCTCGCCGGCGCGGATCATGTCGCAGGCCGTCAGCAGCGCGTTCAGCGACGATGTGCAGGCGGTCGACACGGTGAACACCGGTCCTTGCCAGTCCAGCGCATCGGCCACGATGTCGGCGAAGTCCTGCAGATCGCCGCCGAGCCGCCGGGACGGCTCCATGTGTTCCATGAACCCGATGTCGAGCGACGACGAGGCCACGAACAGCGGCGCGGTGCGCTCACCCCAGTCGCCGGTCTTCGCGGCCACGTTGCGCACGATGCGGCGCAGGCGCTCGGTCCAGTCGCCCTCCGATGGCGGCAGCGCATGCACGGGCCAGCGCAGGTCATCGGCAATGGCCACGGGCAGCGGCGGCACACCGCCGCGCCGCAAGGAAGCCAGTGCGCGCGGCATGTCTTCCCCCAGCGCGCAGGCCAGCCCGACGCCGGCCAGGAAGACCTGGCTCATGCCTTGCCCGCTTGCGCGAGATGCTGCGCCAGATGCGCGATGGACGTGAGCGCCCGGCGCGTCTCCTTGCTGTCGGGCATGCGCACGCCGAAGCGCTGCTGGATCGCCATCGACACCTGCAGCGCATCGAGCGAGTCGAGGTCGAGCCGCGCCTCGGGGCCGAACAGCGGCTCGTCGTCGCCGAGGCCGCCCGGGGGCGCCGTCTTCTCGACGGCTTCGAGCACCATGGCCTTGAGGCTGTCAATGAATTCAGGGGTGACGGTGTCAATGGTGCTCATGGTGCGCGCCTGCGAAACAGAAATACGGCGATGAGGAACATCACCGCCGCGAACACGGCCAGCCGGCCGATCTGCGGCAGCGCGTCGGCCACGCCGCCGCCGCGCAGCAGCACGGTGAGCAGCGCTTCGAGCCCCCAGTTCATCGGCGAGATCTCGACCAGCCGCTGCATGAAGCCCGGCATCACGAACTTGGGCACCATGATGCCGCCGGCAGCCGCCATCAGCACGTTGACCATCGGTCCGATGGTGGCCGCCTGCGCATGGCTGCGCACCAGGCAGGCCAGCGCCAGCGACAGGCTCACCGCCGCCAGGCTCACCGCCGCGAGCGACAGCACCAGCGCGCCCCAGTGGATGCCGGCGAGTGACATCGCGTCGCCGCCGATCAGCGGCATGAACCAGATGCCGGCCGCCAGCATCAGCACCGCCTGCAGCGCGTTCACGCCAAGGTAGGGCAAGGCCTTGGACGCCAGCAGCGTGAAGCGCGAGACGCCCAGGCTCTGCAGCCGGCCGAGCGCGCCCGAACTGCGCTCCTGCACGAACAGGCTGGACAGCGACGCGACCACGAAGAACATGCCGAAGACCAGCCATGCGGGCACGTTCTGCTGCACCGAGGTCGGGCGCGGACCGGCGGCGGAGAAGCGCTCGGCGCGCACCATCGCCTGGATCGACGCATCGGGCGCGGGGCTGGCCGTGCCGGGCACCGCCAGCGCGAGCCGTGCCTTGAGCTCGCCCGACGCGCCGACCAGCTCCGCGCGCAGCGCATTGAACAGGTTGGCGTCGATGCCGGGCTCGGTCAGCAGGTGGATGCGCGCCTGGGTCGAGAGCGCGGCCGACTCCAGCTCTTGCGACAGCCCCGGCTCCATCACGATCACGTACTTGAGCGAACCGTTGCGCAGCCGCGCCTGCCAGTCGTCGCCCAGCGTCTGCGGCGTGCCGTGGTTGCGCTGCCAGAGCTGCTTGAGCCACTGCGCCGGCGTGGCGGTGTCGCGCATGTCGACCGCATAGCTCAGCTCGGCGAGCGGCGGGCGGTAGATGTCTTTCAGCGTGAGCGACATCAGCACGATGAAGACCATCGGCATCACGAACAGCGCGGCCAGCCCGTGCATGTCGCGCACGAGGGCGAGCAGTTCTTTCCTGATGAGCGCGAGGAGCATGGGAACCTCGGTCAGTCGCGCAGCGAGCGATGGGTGAGCGCCATGAACAGCTGCTCCAGGTCATGGCGGCCGAACTCCGCGTGGCGCACTTCGACGCCCTGCGCTTCCAGCGCTGCCAGCACAGGACCCGGGCCGATGCCTCTGTCCAGGTGGATGCGCCAGTGCACGCCGCCCTCTTCCAACGTGCCGAAGCGCGAGAGCATGCCCGCATCGAGCCCGTCGGCCGCGAGCGTGAGCAGCATCGCGCTCTTCGAGAGCAGCTCGTCGAGCGCGCCTTCGCGCAGCACATGGCCCCGGTCGAGGATGACGACGCGATCGGCGATGGCCTCGATCTCTTCCATGTAGTGCGAGGCGTAGATCACCGCCGCGCCCTGCTGCGCAAGGCTCTTGATGGCGTCGAGGATGAAGGCGCGCGACTGCGGATCGACGCCGACGGTGGGCTCGTCGAAGAGCATCAGCTCGGGCTCGGGCAGCAACGCAATGGCGAGGTTGAGGCGCCGCTTGAGGCCACCGGAGAGTCTTTCAGCGCGCACGCCGGAGAACTGTTCGAGTTGCGCAAACTCCGTGCAGGCGGCGATGCGCTCTTTTTTCTTCGCGCCAGACAGGCCACCCGCCGCCGCGAAGCATGCGAGGTTCTCGGCCACGGTCAGCATGGGATAGAACGCATGCTCCTGCGGCGCGACGGCAATCCTTGTTGGGGTCTTTGCACGCACCTGCTGCAGCGGTTGACCGTCGATCCGGATCTCGCCCGACTGCACGGCCAGCGCGCCCGACAGGTGCGAGATGAGCGTGGTCTTGCCTGCGCCGTTCGGGCCCAGAAGACCGAGCACGCAAGCTCTCGGCACTGCGAGCGATACGTCGGCCAGTGCGGCCGCGTCGGCATGCGGATACCGGTAGCTGAGGCTCTTCAGCTCTAGCATCGGTTTGCCATCTGCGTGTTTTTCGGGGCGTGTGCGCAGGGCATCGGGTACTCCCCTCCGCGAATGTCCCCCGGCCTTCGGCCTCCTCCTTTATTTCGCTGCGGGGAGCACCCGATGCCCTGTGCACAACAAGCGCGGTCGTTGTTCCGGCCAATCAACAAGTGCTCTGAACGATCACGTCGGCGGGGTGCCTTGCGCAGCGAAATAAAGGAGGAGCCCGCAGGGCGGGGGACATTCGCGGAGCAAGGTACCCCGTCGACGTGATCGCACCCCGAACGACTCGAAACCAGACAAAGAATCATCAGGCGACGGCAGCCTTGAGATCGCGGAAGAAGCTTTCTTCCTGCTGAGCCTGCTCACGCAGCTTCGCGGCAAGCGCTGCGGGGTCCACCGCCTCGCGCCCCTTCACCATCCGCGCCGCCTTGAGTGCGAACGCGCGCCATCCGTCGCCGATCGCGATCAGCCGCTCCGACATCTGCTGCAGTTGCGGCTTGTCGAGCAGGTGCGCGGCCTCTTGCAGGAAGCCCGCGTAGATGAAGCGAAAGCCCGCCCCGCCCGTGCCGATTTCTTCCTGCATGCGCACCACGTGGCCGATGAAGTCGACGCTGCGCGGGTCGGTCGGCGACAGCGCCTGCATGCGCCTGGCCAGCGTGCGCATGCCGCGCACGCCGACGATAGGAATCGGGGCGAGCATGTTGCGCACCGTCTTGCGGATGGCCTTGACGACGCTGGCCGCGTCGACCGCCTTGCGGTCGATGGCCTGCGGGTAGTACATGAGCCCCTTGGGCGCGAGCACGCCCTTGGCGAAGCGTGCGCGGGCCAGGTCGCTGCTGGCGCAGCGCACGGGCTCCTCGAACACGGGATCGCTGATCAGGTAGTCGTCGCCGTCCTTGCCGTAGACCAGCAGGTTGTGCGCGTTGAAGTGAAAGCGCATGTTTGGCGGGAAGTACGGCAGCCAGTAGACCGAGGTCTGCAGCCCCACCAGCTGGCCGTCGGCGAGCAAGGCGTCGAGCCGCTGCTGGCCGGCCTCGGGGCTGCGGAAGGTCTCGAAGCGAAAGCGCGCGGCCATCGGCGCCAGCAGGCCCTTGATGATGGCCTTGGGCGGCATGCGGTACGAAATGAGCGGCAGGCCCGACAGCTTGATGAACGGCAGGTACGCGAACGACAGCGCCGATGAAAGCCCCAGCGCCATGCTCTCGCTCATCGGCGCGCCGTGGTGGCGCATCAGGCTGGAGATGACGCCGCTCTCGCAGTGCGCCGCCTGTTGGTGTTGGAACTTCACGGCAAGCCTTGCAGGGTGGAAACGGGCAGCCCCAGCGCTTCGCTGTAGCGTGCGAGTTGTGCTTCGGACAGCGCGGCGAAATGGCGCGGCTGCAGGTGGCGCCGCACGCGCCACTGCCAGAAGCCGCTGGTCTGGGAGAGCAGCGCCACGTCCATGCGGCGCTCGTACATCCAGTATTCGAGCGGCGAGGCCTGGCCCGCCTTCACGCGCTCCCTTGCGGCCTGCGCCTGTTCGACGAGCACGTCGACGGCGTGGCTGGTGACGATCTCTTCGGCCTCCCAGCCGCGCGAGGTGGCGGTGACAACGCGCCCCTGCGCGTCGCGCGCATACATCAGCTTGGAATGGCCGTCGAGGGTCGCATTGCCCTCCTGCGGTACAGCGTCGAGGTCCATGGCTACACCGCCTCCATGTAGATGAAGCCGCTGGAGAAGCGGCCGCTTTCGGGCACGAACATCAAGAGCTTCTGCCCGGGCTTGATGCGGCCCGAGCGGAACAGCTCGTCGAGCATGATGTAAGGCGACGCCGAGCCCGTGTTGCCCTTGCTCGCGAGGTTGCTGAACCAGCGCTCGCGCGGAATGTGCAGGCCCAGCGACTCGAGGCACTGGCTCACTGGTTCGACGAAATAGTGCGATGACAGATGCGGCAGGAACCAGTCGATGTCCGCCGACCTCAGCCCGCGCCGCTCGATGATGGCCGCGAGCGGCTCGCCCAGCGTGGCGCGCACGATGTTGTCGTTGAGCAGGCGCACGTCCTGCTTGACGGCGAAGGTCGACTCGCGCTGCCAGTCTTCGGTCGACTTTCGGGCCCAGCCGTCGAGGCCGCCTTCGGCGTTTTTCTCGGCGCCTGCGTACATGCACACCGGCAGTTCGTGCGCGGCCGACGACAGGTCGATCCAGTCGATGCGCAGCGACAGCGGCCCGCGCGGCTCGCGCTCCAGCAGCACCGCGCCGGCGCCGTCGGACAGCATCCAGCGCAGGAAGTCTTTCTCGAAGGCCAGCTCGGGCCGGGCCTCGAGCGCTTCGAGCTTGTGCTCCAGCTCCGCCTCGAAGCGCGAACCGCGCATCACGGCCGAGGCCAGCTCCGAACCGGTGGCCACCGCGCGCCGCGCGTCGCCCGCGCGCACCGACAGCCACGCATGCTTCAGCGCCGTGGCGCCGGCAAGGCAGATGCCCGCGCAGGCCACCACTTCGAGGCGCGGCCAGCCGAGTTCGCCGTGCACCATCACCGCATGGTTGGGCATGAGCTGGTCGGGCAGCGAGGTGCCGGTGGCCAGGCAGTCGACAGGCCCCACGTCGTCGCCCAGCGCGCGGATGGCCGAGGCGGTGAGCTGCGCGTTGGTCATGGCCAGTTCGCCGGTGGCGCGGTCGATGGCGTAGTGGCGCGACTGGATGCCGTTGCTGCGAAGAATGAGCCGCCGCGCGCGCGAAGCCTTGCCGCCGATGCGGCCGAGCACGTCTTCGATGTCGTCGTTGCCGACCGGGGGAAAGGGCAGGAAGGCGGCGGTACGGGTCAGGAAGACATCAGTCGTCATAGAGATGGGAGCGGTCCGTGGCGGAGCCCGACGGGCACTCGAACTGGGCGGTCATTCTAGTCAGCCACCCCCGGAACAAAGGCCGCAGCAGCGCCTGGAGCGTGAGGCTCACGGGCACTACCGTAATGATCAGTACCAGCAGGAACAGCACGTACAGCAGCAGCAGCGGCTTGCGCTGCCATGCGCCGGGGCGGCCGGCCGCCATGATGAGCTTGCCCCACAGATAGAAGCTGCGGGTGCCGGCCTTCTCGCTGACGAGCAGCCGGGCATCGGCGCGCACCGCGCCCAGGCCGGCCAGCAGCGGCTGCGTGCCGCGTTCGAGGCCGGCGTGCAGCGCATCGCGAAGCGCGCGGCCGAAGCGGCCGCTGCCGCGGATCTGTTCGGCGCTGAGCCCCGCGTCGGGCATGCCCCAGAAGCCGCGCTTGCGGCCCCAGATCAGCCAGGCCGGCGTGGTGAAGAAGGTGGCGAGCGTGGGGCCGGGATCGGTCAGCACCACGTTGTCGATCAGGCGCGCGCCCACGTCGTCCAGCATGCCCTTGAGCTTCTCGTGCGCCAGCAGCCACATGTTGCGGCAGGCGATGACCGTGACCACCGGCTTCCCCTCGAGCAGGCGCGCGGCCACCGGATGCTTGAGGAACGCCGCGACCGGCTGCGAAGGTGCCAGGAACCACACCTGGTAAGGCAGCACGATGAGGTCGAAGTCTTCATCGCCGCCGAGCGACAGCGGCGCCAGCGGCCGCGGCTTCATGTGGGCCGACTCCGGGAAGGCGTCGAAGAAGGTCAGGAAGGGCCAGGGAAAGGGAAACGGCTGCAGTGGTCGCAACACTTCTTCATGCACCTGGATCGACGGGTCGGCGCGCAGCGGCGCCACGATCTGCTCGGCCACCTGGTCGAGCTGGCCGGACTGCGAGTAGCGGAGAACCAGGACCCGCTTGGGGACGTTGTTGCGAGGCGCGGCGACGGGGTCTGGGAGGCTGGAAAGGCTGGAGATCACTGGCGGTGGCTTTCGGGGGCCGTCGAATGTACGCGAAGCAAGCGCCAAAAGCATCTGCCATCAGTCATGTCTACGACTGCCGATGGTTGGGGTGGCCAGCCCCTGCGCCAGGCCTGCGCCGGGCCTCAGCCGCGCCTGGGATTGGCCTGCAGCCAGCGCGCAACCTGTTCGCGCTGCGCGGGCGTGTAGTGCAGCCCCAGCTTGGACCTGCGCCAGAGCACGTCGTCGGCGGTCACGGCCCACTCGTTGTCCTGCAGGAAGCGCAGTTCGCGCTCGAACAGGCCGGGTGCCACTTCGGCGCCCAGGCCGGCGAAGGATTTCGCATCGCCCAGAACGTCGTCGATGCGCGCGCCGTAAGCCCGCGCCAGCCGCCGCGCGAGCTGGCCGTAGAGCCAGGGGTGCTTTGCCTGCACGGCCGACACGAAGCGCTCGAAGTCGTCGTCGGGACGCTTCGCGGCGCCGATCCAGCCCGACAGGTCGCCGCCCGCGAGGAAGGCGCCGTCGGTCCAAGCCGGGCGCTGCGCGCTCGACTGGCCCAGCATCTTGCCGACCTCGTCGGCCGCGTCCTCGGCCAGCTTGCGGAAGGTGGTGATCTTGCCGCCCCACACCGACAGCAGCGGCGCGGCGGTGGTGTTCGACTCGAGCAGGTAGTCGCGCGTGACGGCGGACGGATCGCCCGACGCGTCGTCCAGCAGCGGGCGCACGCCGGAATAGGTCCACACCACGTCGGCCGGCACGATGGGCTTGTCGAAGTAGCGGCTGGCCTGGGTGCAGAGGTAGTCGATCTCTTCCTGCGCGATGCGCGCCGCGCCGGGGTCGTCGCCGGTCAGTTCGATGTCGGTGGTGCCGATCAGCGTGAACTCGTCCTGGTAGGGAATGGCGAAGATGATCCGCTTGTCTGGGTTCTGGAAGATGTAGGCATGGTCGTGCTCGAACAGGCGCGGCACCACGATGTGGCTGCCCTTGACGAGCCGCAGGCTCTTGGTGGCCAGCGCCTCGCCCTTGGCCGACTGCGCCACGCCGCGCAGGAAGGACTCGGCCCACGGCCCCGCCGCGTTGACCACGGCGCGCGCGCGCAGCGTGCGCCTGTTGCCGTCGGCGCCTTCCAGCGTGGCGGTCCAGGCGTCGGCGTCGCGCTGGGCGTGCACGCAGCGCGTGCGGGTCAGCACCTCGGCGCCGCGCGCGCGCGCGTCCAGCGCGTTGAGCACAACGAGCCGCGCGTCGTCGACCCAGCCGTCGGAATAGACGAAGCCGCGCTTGTACTGCTCCTTCAGCGGCTTGCCGGCGGCATGCCGGCGCAGGTCGACGCTGCGCGAGCCCGGCAGCACCTCGCGCCTGGCGAGGTGGTCGTACATGAACAGGCCGATGCGGATCATCCAGGCCGGGCGCATCGACGGGTCGTGCGGCATCACGAAGCGAAGCGGCCACATGATGTGGGGCGCGCTCTTGAGCAGCACTTCGCGCTCCTGCAGCGCCTTGCGCACCAGCGAGAACTCGTAGTACTCGAGGTAGCGCAACCCGCCGTGGATCAGCTTGGTCGAGGAAGAAGAGGTGTGCGAGGCAAGGTCGTCTTTTTCGCAAAGCACCACGCGCCAGCCGCGGCCGGCCAGGTCGCGTGCGATGCCGCAGCCGTTGATGCCGCCGCCGACAATGAGAACGTCGCAATCGGTGGCGGGCGCAGGCGGATTCGAGGAAAAATCGCTCACAGCAGATGGATCCGTTGGTTCATGGCTTGGGTTCGCTGACGGAAGCCATTGTATTTTCGAATTCTTTCAATTTCATTCCTTTGAGCGCGATTTTCCCCGAAAATTCCCTCAATCGGGATTCGCTTTCTTTCGTTTTAAATTGACGCGCACTGTAACCTTGCCGCAGTCTTCCTGCCCTTCGCGACGCCCCTGTGAACTCCAATCCCCGACAGATCAATCTCCTGGAAACCGTGCGCACGCGCGGCTCCGTCACCGTCGAAGAACTGGCCGAAATGCTCGGCGTCACGCTGCAGACGGTCCGCCGGGACGTGCAGCGGCTGGCCGACGAGGGATTGCTGACGCGCTTTCACGGCGGCGTGCGGGTGCCGAGCTCCACCACCGAGAACATCGGCTACCAGCAGCGTGAGACCCTGCACGCCGAGGGCAAGGCGCGCATCGCCCGCCGCGTGGCGGAGCTGGTGCCCAACGACTGCTCGCTGATCCTGAACATCGGCACCACCACCGAGGCCGTGGCCAAGGCGCTGCTGCGCCACACCGGCCTGCGCGTGATCACCAACAACCTGAACGTGGCCACCATCCTGAGCGGCAACAGCTCGTGCGAGGTGATCGTGGCCGGCGGCTCGGTGCGCCCGCGCGACCGCGCCATCGTGGGCGAGGCCACCATCGACTTCATCCGCCAGTTCAAGGTGGACATCGCGCTGATCGGCGTGTCGAGCATCGAGGCCGACGGCTCGCTGCGCGACTTCGACCTGCGCGAGGTGAAGGTGGCGCAGACCATCATCGCGCAGGCGCGCGAAGTGTGGCTCGCGGCCGACGCCAGCAAGTTCAACCGGCCCGCGATGATCCAGCTGGGCACGCTCTCGCAGATCGACCGGCTGTTCACCGACGCCGAGCCGCCGCCGCCCTTCCCCGACCTGCTGCTCGCGGCGCAGGTCCGGCTGGAGATCGCGCGCGACAACTGAAGAACAAAGAAACACGGAGACGACATGACGACCTACCTGCTGGCCCTGGACCAGGGTACTTCCAGCTCGCGCAGCATCGTGTTCGACCGCGAAGGCCGCATCGTGGCCATCGCGCAGAAAGAACTCACGCAGATCTATCCGCAGCCCGGCTGGGTCGAGCACGACCCGATGGAAATCTGGCACAGCCAGCTCGCCACCGCGCGCGAGGTGCTTGCAAAGGCCGGGCTGCAGGCCACCGACATCCACGCCATCGGCATCACCAACCAGCGCGAGACCACCGTGCTGTGGAACCGCAAGACGGGCCAGCCGGTGCACCACGCCATCGTCTGGCAGGACCGCCGCGCCGAGCCGCTGTGCGCGCAACTGCGCGAAGAAGGCATGAGCGACACCATCCGCCGGAAGACCGGCCTGGTGATCGACGCGTATTTCTCCGGCACCAAGCTGCGCTGGCTGCTCGACAACGTGCCCGGCGCGCGCGCGCAGGCGCAGAGCGGCGAACTGGCCTTCGGCACGATCGACAGCTGGCTCATCTGGCAGCTCACCGGCGGCAAGGCCCACGTGACGGACGTGAGCAACGCTTCGCGCACCATGCTCTTCAACGTGCATGACAACGCGTGGGACGCCGAGCTGCTGAAGGCGCTGGACATTCCCGCCGCGCTGATGCCGAAGGTGCAGCCATCGAGCTCGCACTTCGCCGATACCGACACCACGCTGCTGGGCCACACGCTGCCCATCGGCGGCGTGGCCGGCGACCAGCAGAGCGCCCTCTTCGGCCAGGCCTGCTTCGAGGCCGGCATGGCCAAGAACACCTACGGCACCGGCTGCTTCCTGCTGATGCACACCGGCGGCGCGTTCCAGCCCTCGCACAACGGCCTGCTCGTGACCAGCGCCGCGCAGACCGATGCGACGCCGCAGTACGCCATGGAAGGCAGCGTGTTCGTGGGCGGCGCGGTGGTGCAGTGGCTGCGCGACGGGCTCAAGGCCATCAAGGGCAGCGCCGAAGTGCAGTCGCTGGCCGAGAGCGTGCCCGACGCGGGCGGCGTGATGATGGTGCCGGCCTTCACCGGCCTGGGCGCGCCCTACTGGGACGCGGACGCGCGCGGCACGATCACCGGACTCACGCGCGGGACCACGGTCGCGCACATCGCGCGCGCCGCGCTGGAAAGCATCGCCTACCAGAGCGCCGCGCTGCTGCAGGCCATGAGCCGCGACGCCGTGGCCGCCGGCGGCAAGCCGGTGGCCGAACTGCGCGTGGACGGCGGCGCCAGCGTGAACGACCTGCTGATGCAGTTCCAGGCCGACCTGCTGGGCATTCCGGTGGTGCGGCCCGAAGTGGTCGAGACCACCGCGCTGGGCGCCGCCTACCTGGCGGGCCTGTCGACCGGCTTCTACAGCGACGCGCGCGAGCTTTCCAGGCTGTGGAAGGTGGAGCGCCGCTTCTTGCCGACCATGGGCCGCGCGCAGGCCGAGGAATCGATGGCGCGCTGGGAACGCGCGGTGCGCCAGGCCACCGCGACCTGAACGGCGGCCCGGCGCACGTCGCCGCTTACCAGCCCCAGGTCAGGCGCTTCTGCACCCAGCCGGTGGCGCCGCCCTCGTGCCGCACCTTGATCCAGTCGCCCCGGCGCTCGATGGTGCGCAGCACGTCGCCGTAGCCGGCCTTCTTCAATACGGGGCTGCGGGTGCTCGGCGCGCGCCGCAGGTTGGCGACCTTCGCCTTCACGACGTGGTGCGGCGTCTTGCTGGTCATGGGCCGGTAGACCCAGGCCTTGTCGTTCTCGAAGTCGCTGACCCTCAGCCAGTCGCCTTTCCTGCCGATCACGCGGAAGGGGTAGCCCTTGCTCACTGTCCAGTGCGTCTCGTAGCGCTGTCCGGGGCCGGTGCGCATGTTGAGCGTGGGAACGGCGGCACTGACCATCTGCGAGGACGGCGCCGCCGCGAACACGGACGGCGCGGCCACCCATGCGAGAAAGAATGCGAGCAGGAGCGCGGGCCATCGACTGAATCTATCCATGGAGCTGGGGTTCCTTTCTATCGAACGTAAGGAGTGAATGTCCGGCGGAGCCGGGCGAGCCCGTCTGGGCGCCCTCGGCTCAATAAGTTCCGCGGGGATTTCCCCGACAGCCTCCCTCCCCCACCTCTCCCCCCGCGAGCCCCGCTGCCTCATAGCCCCCTGCGCAGCCGGGGAGACTGCGGTGCCCTGCGCTTCGGCCGGGGCAGAATCCGCCCCGCCCATCCCTGTTCGCGCTGCCGGCGCTGCCCGCTTGACCTCCCTCCCCGCTGCCCCACCCCAGCCCCGCCACGGCGCATGGCTTGCCTGCGGCGTGGTCGGCGCCACCCTGCTGGCGCTGATCGCGCTGGGCCACGACGGCCGGCGCATCGCGCAGCTCGCGGTGCTGGCATTGCCGATGGTGCTGTGGCTCGCATGGCCGCTGCGCAGCGCGCGCATGCGTCGGCTGCGCACGGTGCTGGTCTGGCTCTGGGCCATGGGCTTTGCGCTGGACGCCACGGTGCGGGCCTACCTGCTCGACACCTATCAAGCCGCGCCCGACGGCGCGATGGTGCTTGGCGCGGCAGCCAACACCAACGCGCGCGAGAGCACGGAGTACCTGTGGATGCACTGGCGCTCGGCGGCCGTGTGGGGCGCCTTGCTGATCGCCTCGGGCCTGCTGGTGGGCATGTTCGCGCGGCGCGGCGCGGTGGCCCCGACAGCAGCGCGCCCCGCCCGCTGGATCACCGCGCTGCTGGCGCTGGCGCTGCTGGTGTCCTGCGTGGCCTATGCGAGCAAGCCGTGGAGGCGGCTGCATCCCGCGTTCTTCTGGACACAGTGGGCCCAGTCGCTGCGCACGCTGCAGGCCGCCTGGGCCGACCAGCAGCAGCAACGCGACCGCCTGACGGCGCAGGCCAAGGCCATTGCGCCCGTCATCACGCGGGCCGGGCCTTCCACCGTGGTGCTGGTCATCACCGACAGCATCAACCGCGACAACATGGGCCTGTACGGCTACGGCCGCCCGACCACGCCGCGCCTGCAGGCGCACAAGGCGCAGACCGGCGAGCAGATGGCGGTGCTGAAGAACGCATGGTCGGTGGACGCGAGCACCCTGCCCGCCTTGCGCAACATGTTCCGCTTCGGCCTGCCCGACAGCGAGAACCCGCCGCACGTGCTGGCACTGGCGCGCGCCGCGGGCTACAAGGTCTGGTGGATCAGCAACCACGACGACCTGGCCATCGAGCAGCAGCATGCGCGCTTCGCCGACGTGGTCGACATGGTCAACCGCACGCCGGGCCGCGCCAGCGCCTCGCTGGACGGCGAGGTGCTCGACTGCGTGCAGGAAGCGCTGGCCGACACCAGCACCGAGCGCAAGCTGATCGTGGTCCACCTGATGGGCGCGCATCCGCACTACAGCCTGCGCTTTCCGGCAAACGCCAACCCCTTCGACGACGACATCGACGCGGTGGAAAACGGCCTGGTGAAGAACGGCCGCTCCTCATGGGTGCGGCGCTTCCGCCAGGAGTACGACGCGGCGCTGCTTTATCACGACTTCGTGGTGTCCGAGCTGCTGCAGCAGACGCGCAGCGCGGGCAAGCCGCAGGACTACCGCGCATGGATGTACCTGTCGGACCACGGGCAGGAAGTGGGCCATGTGAGCGACCGGGCGGGCCACAGCCCCTCGACCGCGTCGGGCTACCGCATTCCGGCCGTGGTGTGGCGCAACCAGCAGCCGCTGCCGGCCAGCGAGATGCAGCAGCCGTTTCGCGCGGACTGGACCGGCTGGACCCTGATGGACCTGCTCCACATCCAGTGGAACGGGCAGAAGCCCGAGCGCGACGTGCTGGGCGGCGCCTACCGCTGGCAGGCGCCGGAGATTCCGGTGGCGGTGGAGTCGTTCTCGCGTTAGCTCGTAAGCTGCACAAGCACTTGACGCATCAGAAGCTCGCGTTGAGATTGAAACCCAGCGTGACCTTCGCTGTGCGATAGCCCTCCGGCTTGCTGATCGGCGCGCCGACGAAGAAGTCGTAGCTCAGCTTGCTCCACTGGCCGCGCACGCCGATGACGGCACCGGCCAGGCTGCGGCCGAGCAGGTCGACCGTCGAACGGCCGCCGACGTGGCCATAGTCGGCACCGACGTACAGCTCAGCCCCGCTTTGACCCACGGCCCAGCCGATGTCGTTGCGGATGAGCCAGCCGCGCTCGCCCATCAGGCTTGTCTCGCCGTCGAAACCGCGCACCGTGTAGCGCCCGCCGATGGCGAAGCGGTCTTGCGGCGTGAGTGGCGTGCGGTTCCACTGAGCGCGGATCAGGCCGGAGTAACGCAGCTTCTGTTCGCCAAGCTTGAATGGAGCGTTCAGGCTGATGTCGGCGGTGTAGAGCTTCAGGCGCGAGGTGCCCTCGCCGAACTCTTCTTCCGGCGCAGCGCGTGAACCAAAGCCGCCGGTGCCGCGTTTGTAGGCCAGCGTGCCTTCGAGCGTCGCCTCGCCGATGAACTCCTTGTGGTTCAGGCTGAACTCCCAGCCGCCGACCACGCGGTGCTGCACCTCGACCTCGGTGTCGTCCACGAAGTTGCGCGACTCGCGGCGCCAGCCCTTGACGGCCACCGTGGTCTTGCGGCGCTGGTCGCGGTAGAGCAGGCGCGAGAGCTTGACCTCCGCGTTGTTGGACTTGCCAGCGTAGACGTAGTCCTGGTTCAGGCCGGTCACGCTCTGGTGGTACTGGCTGTTGGAGGCCGTGAGGCCCAGCAGCCAGTAGCCATAAGGCAGCGAGTAGTGAACGGTCTGGCCTTCGGTGCCCTTGGCCGGATCGCTGAACACGTGGTTGTTGACGTTGTGGTTGGCGCTGACGTAGAACAGGTCGTTCAAGCCGAAGGGGTTGTCCAAAGACAGGGTGGCGCCGGCCTGATATCGGCCGGTGGCTTCGGTGCCGCTGTCGTCGAGGCTCAAGGTGGCGCGCCATTTCTTGGACTGGACGTACTTGACGACGAGATCGCTGTCGCCGGGCTTGGCATTGGGCGCAGTCGAAGGCTCGATCTGGATATCGGCTTCGACGGTGGGGGCGCGCTTCAAGTTCTCCAGGCCCTGCTCGATGTCGCGCAGGTTCAAGAGGTCGCCGGGGCGCGCGGGGATGGCCGTTGCCAGCAAGGCGGAACTGCCAAGTAGCGCGGAGGAAGAATCAGACGTCGTGCGGATGGCTGCGATGCGGCCGGGGACCAGCGAGAGGGTCAGCGCGCCGGCAGAGAGATCCTGCGGCGCGGCCAGCACACGGGTGGTAACAAAGCCGCGAGCAATGACGGCTTGCTGCGCACGCGCCAGTACCACATTGACGCCGGCAGTACCGAGGCAACGGCCGACCGGCGAATCATTGCCCTCAGGGCCGGACAGATCGGCAACGGCCCATTGGAAAGATTCTGACTGTTCGCCGACCAGCAACACGCGGTCGATGCGGAAGCACGGCGACTCGGATTCGGGAATGCGCTGCGCCGGAGTTGGTGGTGCAGCCTGCGGACGCTGGTCGACGGTGCGTTCGTTCTGCTCACGCAGGGCACGCTCACGCTCTTGCTGGCGCTGCTGCTCGACGAAGGGTTGTGGCGTGCTTGGCACCTGGGCTTGAGCCAGCAAATGTCCACCAATCAGCACGCCGGCCAACACGGCACGCGAATACGTTTTCAATTTCTCTCCCTGATTGTTTTTGTCTGCTTGCACCACACAAAGGTGATGCAAGCAGTGCCAAGAGTCGCGCGTGTCGATCCTCGCTCGACCTCGGACTCAAGGTCCTGCCGACCGAACCACCACCGCACCTGGTGAGACCTGCGCGCGAATGTTCTGAGCAATTCTTGCCGCCAGCGCATTGACAGCATGGTCGTAGCTCTGAGCAACCTCCTGCGGATGCTCAAACAGTTCATTGAAGCTTGACCAGTGATGGTCAGGGTTCGCAGGCACGCTCCACGACGCCTTGTTGTTTGTCGCGTCAGCACCGTAGTAAAGCGTTTCGCTGTAGAGGCTATCTTCCGTCTCGCCCCGAACCAGATAGGCACTCAGGTTGACGCGCGGAACATAGTCTCTTGAGAAGCGAGCGGAAAACATGCCGACCTCGTTGAGGTAGACGCGCAGCACTGCCTCGGTCGGAGGCAGCTTGCTTTCATCAATTGCAGACTGCGCTGCTCGCTCCGATGCGCCTTCGACCACCTGTGCTTCATAGCCTTGCGCAGTCAACTGCCGAACCAATGCTGCCGTGAGCTTCGGCCCCATGTCTTTTCGCGTGGCTTCCATGCGTTCATTGAAGTCTGAACTCTTGATGCGGTCTGCCAGCGACTGCCACAGCACGCCGAGCGGGATGCCCTTGTTCTCGGTATGCATCTTATCGATGGGCGCCACGGGAACCACCACCACGCGTGCCACCGGAGGCTGCTGCACAGGCGTGACAGGCGATCGGGCACAACCTACCAAAAGGCCGAATGTCAGAAGAGCGGTTAAGAGCTTGATACGCATGGAAACTTTGATCAACGCACTACTGCTCGCATCGACTGAAGGCTGCTCGCAATGTTTGACCAATCTTCTCAACTGGGCTATCGATTGCAACAAAAGAATCCTGAATTCCGTCGCCTTTTTCGCGCCCCCAAAGCTCTAATTTTTTATGAATCGTGGGAGATATCTTTATCTCATCAGCGACCATCGAGACATTGCAAAGCAACATCTTTTTAAACAGTGAATTTTTGTTTTTGTATTGATATTTCTCAAGGAGCGAGGCTACCCAAGCCGCGTAGCTTGCCGCAATCCTCGCTGGATCAAAGAGACGATCAAATTCTTCCGAATTTTCTGGCGTTACGAAACGACTTTGTGTCAAAGCCTCAACGACCGCCTGCCCCAACTCTTCATCTGTAGCACCAGCAGCCATTTGACATTGATATCGCTCTGCATCACTTACGCAGCTTCGATATCCTGATTTAGCTTCGACAAGAAAAAAATCACCATTAAAAAACGCTGAAGCCCATTTTTCATGCACTGGATCCACAATCAAATACCTCTTCTAATGAATTGCCGATACGATCACTTTGACGCCCACGGACTGACCATACGAGATTGCATTAAATATCTGCCCCCACTGCGCCGGGGTTGTGGCGGCGGGCACAGCAATCACCAACTCTCGTCCGACTATTTTACTTGAGTCTAGAGTCACCCCGCTCAATGTGGCATCGGTGAAATTGGCTGCAGCATCGACATTTTTCTTGATTGAATAATAAACGCTGGTTGGGTCTTTTATTTTTGCAGCAGTAAGCGTATCAAGAGTCTTTGCGCTGGTCGCAATACCGGTTCTTGGGTCGAAGAAATCAAATACATCAAAATTCTGGGGCAACCTTGCATTGGCAGGCATCTGCGTCGCTATATAGTCCTCCCAAGGCATGCCCTGCGCTTGATTTCCTCTACCCCACGTAATCCTGATATTGCTGTTGTCCACCGCGGCAGTCCATGGTGGCAGTGGACTCGGAGGCACATCGACGATCTGTCCTGTCCCAGACAGCACTTTTACCTCACCTGTCGTGGTGTCCACAATGCCGCGAGAGCGCGCCGGCAGACCGGGCAAATTGAAAGCGTCATAGCCCGCAGGCGCTTTCCAAGCCGCAGAACCGGCACCGACCTCCGCGGCGCTCTCAGATGCCGCCCGTGCAGAGCTCAACGCCTCGGGCACGAATATCCGCGTCTCTCTGCCAGCACTACCGAGAACCTCGATCAATCGAATCCCACCACGAGCCAACCCGTACGCCAGGAGCGCTACATCTTCGGGCCCCATCCCGGCCTGAAGCGCTTGTGCGTTGACCTGCGCGGTGCTCCATGCTTGCCTGAGCGTGGCATCGTCACACACGTAGGGACCATTGCCGCACCCCAAAGCTGCTATCTCTTTGTTGATGAATTCCACAACTTTGGAGCAGTCCACGGTGCAACTGCTGGCCAACGCAGTAACGCGTTGATCGCGCCGGAAGTCCAAATTGTCGAGCCGAGCGGCCTCAGCGCAGGCTTTGTCGTTGCCGCTGTAGCAATCGGCGCGCGCCTTTTTCCGAGCGACATCCTCGTCATGGCTCAAATAGTTGTTTGCCGCCGCATTGGACCCTGCTTGGCTGCCTAGATTGATCTGCGCAGCATCGCCTCCCGTAATGGCAACCGCAAGCCCGGAAATCATGGCTGCAAACTGAGTCGTGTCCGCGCGTTTGCCATAGGTCTCTGCAGCCAGTTCGCCAATGGCGGCTCCCAGGGCACCAGCACCACACCCAGCCGCGTTGTCCGCACGCGCAGCCCCGACCATGCATCCAGCAATCGCATGGGCGACCTTGTTGGTGAAATCGTCAATGACGCCAGCCTGTGTGAGATTCCCAATCTCATACGCCGTCTGAGCAGCCACAGTGTCGAGAATGGCGTTTTCGAGGCTTTCCTTCAGGTTCTTCTCGAAGCTCCCCCCGTTGATAGCCGTTCCGATCACCGCCCGTGCCGCGCTTGCGATCAGGTTCTGCCGCAACTGATCAACAAATGGCTGCGCTCCGCCATTGAGCGTAGGTGAACCAGTCGGATTGAGATCCATCACCCCGAGAACGCCCCCGGTGACGATGGCCGTCAGCAGGTTCTTCACATTGGCGCTGCTGCCCAGATCGTGCAGAGCGGCCGCCAGATCGCCTTGGTTATTGATGAGAGCGACTGCGGCTTGGCCGGCCAACGCTGAAATGCCTGCTGTGACGGCGCCGCTCACCACAGTGGAAACGGTGAAACCCGTGGACGCTATGAATCCCCCCTCGCCCAGGACAGCCACGCCACCGTTCACGGCCGTACCCGCCGCCTCGCCAGCAGCAGCACCAAGCTCGGAAGCCGCGCCTGCGGTGAAGTACGCGGCCACGATCGTCACAATGGCCGCCCCCTCCGGCGTGAGCCCCTGCTGGTCGTAGTTCCAGTTCTTGTGAGCCTCCTCAACCCTTTGCCAGTCGATCTTGTCCTTGAGCTTGGGATCGTTCGTCAGCTGGTCCACCCATCCCATGCCCGGCTGCTTGGCCAACTGCTCGACGCTGTCCCTGGCGCCCAGACCAGCCTGGATGTGGTTTGCAGTGACCGTCAGGTTGCCAGAATTGAACTGGTTGTAGTTGGTGGTCTGGTCGCTTTGCCCCTTGTCCTTGTTCTTTTGGTAGGCCAAGTCACGACCTTGACTCGTGGTCTGCTCGCTGTGCTCGGTGGTCTGAGTGCCAAGAAGGAGCTGATCGGCTTGCAAGGTCAGCGTGCCGGGCGTGTTCACCGTCGTACCGGCCATGGCCAGCGTATCGACGGCCTCGATAGACACGTTCGCCCCGTTGAGGGTCGTGCGCGTCAGGCTGCTGTCTTCGACCTTGGTCTCGGTCGCCTTGCGGGCGTTGATGCCTGTGCTGGGGTCATGCCAGAGGATCTGGCCCGGTTCAATGCCCCTGGTGCGCGAATTGGTCGACCCAGTGACCGAGCTGCTGTTGGTCGCGGCCTGAATGACGACATTGCCGCCTTTGATGCTGATGTCCTTGGCCGCATCGACTTGCACACCTTGGAGAAAGACGCTGCCTCCCTGGAGCAGCACGCCCCCCTGGCTGCTGGTGATCGTGCTTGCGGACGCCGTGTCAGTCTGGACGCTAGCGCTTGTGGTGGTGGCCTTGCCATAGGGCAGCGACGGCATGGTCGGCGTACCAGCAAGCAATCCTGTCAGGCCGCCGATGCCTTTCTTGTTGCTCTGCAATTCGGCGCTGACGCTGCCGGTGTTACGGCCCTCGACGATGGCGAGGTTTCTGGTGGCGCTGATCGCCACACCCTGCGTACCGCTGATGTGCGAGCCTTCAATGCCGATGTCTCTACCGGCATCCATGGACACGACTCCGCCCGAGAATCGGCTACCCACGCTGGCCCTGAAGTTGTATTCGCCGGAGAGCGTGTTGTCGGTCCGGCTGAAGAGCCCCTTTTCCTTCCACTCGCGCATGAAAGCGCCCGACACATCGATCTGCCCCGCCGCGATGTTGATGTCGCGGTCGGCGTGCATGCTCAACAGGCCGTTGCCTGCATCGACCGTCGCCTGCCGGGCGTTGATGTCGCGGCCGGCATTCAGGAGCGTAGTCCCGTTGGTCGTGATCGTCGTGCCGACTTCCTTGTTTGTGATGGAGTAGCCGCTCCATTTTTCGCCCAGGGCGAGGATCGCCGAGGACGTCGTAACGGTCCCAAGGTTGATGTCGTTCTTTGCCGTGAAGGAAGTGAGACCACCTCCTCCTTGGTTGGATACGATGGCACCGACCAGATTGATATCGCGCCCGGCGCTGGCGACCAGCGTGCCGCCGGGGTTCGTCACATACAGGCCTGCGACACGGTCGATGCCCGTGTTGCCGAGTGGACCGGAGGCCGTCGTCGTGCGGACGTTGATGTCACGCCCGGCCTCCAGCGTCAGCTTGTCCCGAGCATCGATCACGCCGCCGAGGTTGTTGATGTCGAGCTGGGCCTTCAGCCCCACCTGACCACCGCTGATGCGGCCGCCCAGGTTGTCGATGGTGTTGGCGTTGATGCTGACCAACTGGCGACCGGCGATGGTGCCCGTGTTGACCAGGTTGTTGTCCTTGCCATCGATCTTGACCTGGTTGCCCGCCAGCAGCGCCCCCGATCCGTCAATGTCGCCGGGCCGCACGCGCACATAGACCTGCGGCACCAGAACGCGCTGCGTCGTCCCGTCTGGCAAGGTCACGGTCTGCTCGACCAGCCAAACGATGTCGCTGGTGAGCTGAGCCATCTGCGCTGCCGTCAGTGCGACTCCGGGGCGCAGGCCGTATTGCTGTGCGAAGGTCGCGCCCGCGTTCATCAGCGCCGCGTATTGTTCCTCATCGTTGCTGTAGCCGTCCAGGTAACGATAGCCCGTGAGTTGGGCAACCTGTTCGCGAATGAGCTTCTGCTCGTAGAAGCCATCGCCCAGCCGCTTGAGGATGTGGTTGGGGTCAAGACTGAGGCTGTTCAACAGGTAGTCGCTGCTGAGCCAATTGCGGTAATTGGCAAAGCGCGGATCAGTCTCGACCAAGTAGCTCCCGCCCGTACGAATGCTGAACAGGCTGGCCGTGGGTATGCCGATGCCTGGCGTGCTGGTTCGCACCACCATCGGCACGGTCCGGCTCGCACCGGCTTGGGCCGACGAATCCGCCCCCTGTGCCGGCCCACTCACGGCAACATTCGTAGTGCTCGTGCCAGCAACTGTTCCTGCCGTGCCGACAGGTCCGCTTGCGCCTGACGCTCCGCCCGCACGCTGGCCGTCGGCCCTGATCACGCCCCCAACATTGGCAGCGACTTCAACTACGACGCCCGGGCCGCTTCCACCGTTGACAGCCCCGGCGCCACTTGCGTTGCCCGTCGCACCGCCAACAGGTGCGACCCCGGCGTTGAAGCCTTGACTGGCGTTGATGTGTTCCTGGTACTTGTACGCGCCCAGAGAGACCGATGTCGGGGCGGCAAAGAGCGGAATGTTTACGCCCTGGACCGCGCCTTGGTTGTCGATCACATTCGCAAGGCCCGTGACTGTGCGCTGGCCGTTCAGCTGACTTGATTGGTAGCTGGTCGCGGTGATCGTTCCGCCAGCCAGAACCTGGCCGTTCTCGTTGTAGAGACGCCCATTGACGCTCAGGTTTCCGCCCGCCACAAGGCGAGCAGGGTCGATGTTGATCGCGGTGTCTTCAGTGGTCGTGAGGTTGTTGGTCCAGATGGCATAGCCGCCGATACCGACGAGTTCGCCGGTGTCTTTCCGGAACACGGAGCCGCTGGCCGGATCGACATTGACTTCGTTCAAGGGGTAAGTCGTGGTCCTGCCTACACCGCTGCCCACGAGCGTCTTGGGGGCGATGCCGGTCAGCACTTCAGACGTCACCTTCGGCGTACCCATCTGAATGTGCACGTCCCTGTTGTTGACGTTGGCCATCGATATGGTCATGTCGCCCAGAGATTCGATGTCGGCGCTCAGGTTATCGAGCGTGCCGCCTTGGCCAGTGGCCTGGCGGTTGGCATTTAGGCCTCCTCCGATGAACATGTCACCCGAGCTGAAAATCAGTGCGTGCTCGCGGTTCGTGATGGAGCCTGCGCCCATGTCCAAGGTGTCGCGCGCCGCAATGGTCGCGGCCTTTGTCACGCCATTGGCAGTCTCCGCACCATTCTCGAGCGCGCCCACGCCAATGGAAATTGCGTCGCCGTAAATTCGACCCGTGCCGATGTTCTTTAGCGTGCCGGCGTTGATCTGCGTTGCACCTCGGCTGTCGATCAGGCCTCGATTGGTCAGCGTACCGCTAGCGTTTACCACGGTATTCGGACCGGACATCTCCGCATTGGCGGTGTTGTCGACGTTGTTGCCGCCTACCGTGAGGGTCTGGCCGGCCAGCAGCTTGCCGTTGTTGGTGAAGTTGCCTGTGGTGGTGTAGCTCAGGTTTCCATTGGCACTCACCTCGCCGTTGTTGACGATGTCCTGCTTGAGTGCAATGCCCAGGTCCTTGCCCGACACAGCCCTGCCGTCGCCGCTGAAGGTGGCTGCATCGATCTTCAGGCTCTTGTCGGCCACCAACGTGCCGTTGGTGTTCACGAGGTTCAGCGTCTTGGCACCGGGATTCGCGGCATTCGGATCGACGACAGCCAGCGTATCGCCGGCCGAGACCAGCCCGCTCTTATTGCTGACAGTCCCTCCGCTGGTGATGGTGGCGTTGACATCGGCGCGGATCGCCCCCGCGTCGTTGTTCAGCGCACCGGTGCCGATGACGACGTTCTTGCCTTCAATGCCTTGGTCGGTGCCCTGGGTATTGGTGTTGACGATGGAGCCGGCATTCAGCGTCGTCGTGGCCAGCGAGCGCACAAGGCCGCTCGAGTTCTGGATGTCTGAAGCATTGATCGAGACATTGCCCGCTGCCTGTGTTTTACCGCCGTTGTTCTTGTAGCTCGCGCCATGCGTGTTGATGGACACCGCGGACTGGCCAAGCACCAGGCCACCGCCGGTGTTGGTGAATGCCAGTGTGTCGGCGGTCAGCGCATTCTTCGAGCCGACGAAGCCGGCTGTGTTGTTCAGCGCGCCCGTCTTCAGGTCGAGTGTGTCCGCGCTGGTGATGCCGCCCTGCTGGTTGCTGTAGCTCGACGCATTGGTGTTGCTCAGGCTCTGACCATTTGTGTTGATGGTCATCGCGCCACCCGACTGGATCAATCCGGCGTCGTTGGTCAGAGCGCCGGAGCTGATGGCAACCGTCGTGGTTGCGGCCATCGTGCCGCTCGCACCGTTGTCCAGCGCGTTGCCGCGGGTGTCCACGCTCAGACTGTCACCGAACACCTTGCCCGATCGGTTCAGCAGTCCCCCATTGCTCAAGGTGGTGATTGCGCCTGCTTGCAGGGTGCCACTGTTGTTGATCGTCTGGCCCATCGTCGTGACAGCCAGCTTGCCGTTGACTGCGGCGGTAGTTCCCGCGCTGTTGTCCAGGCTGGCGGCGCCAACCGTGGTGTTGCCGTTGGCCGCGAGCGTGCCACCGACGTTCGTTGCAGTGCCTGCGATGGTGGCGCCGAGGTCACCGACCGCAGTTACGCTGCCAGCGTTGTTGTTGAGGCTGCCTGCTGCGATCGTGGTGTTGCCGCCTGCGCCGATCACACCCTTGCTGCTGTTGTCGAGAAGGCCGCCGACGTTCAGGCCGAGGCTGGAAGCCTCCGCGGCGCGAATGGAGCCGCCTCTATTCAACAAGCCGCCTGCGCGAATGCTTATGTTGCCGTTGCTGGCAATGACACCCGCGTTGCTGTTGTCCAGCGCACCGACCACGGTGATGCGCGTCGCATCGCTGCCGGTCTGGACAATCTGGCCACCGCGATTGCTCAGCGAGGCTGCGTCGATGGTGATTTGTTTGGCGCTGGTTGCTGCCTTGCTACCGTCCTGGTTGAAAGCCCCTGTCATGGCGACGACCAGGGCGTTGTTCGTCGTGATCTGGCCGTTGGCGCCATCGAAGCTGCCGCCTGCGATGGTCAAGGTGCCGTTGCCCGCATGCTCGATCCTGCCGGCGTTGTTCGTCGCCGCCCCCACCTGCAGAGTCAGGTCCTGACCATTGCTGGCAATGCGCGAACCATCGTTGTTCAACGTGCCGCTCACGGCGATGGTGGTCGCGCCCGCGCCGGTCTGCACAATCTCGCCAGCATTCGTATTGGCGATGTTCGACGCGCTGATCTGGAGTTGACGCGCGTTGAGCTGACCAACCTCGTTGACAAGGGTTTGCGCAGAGTTGCCGGTGGCGGTGATCACCAGCACGCCGGGGGTAAACACCTTGGCCTTGCTGGTGATGACATCGCCCTGCGTGGCCGTGATCGCAATGTTCGCGGCGCTGGTCTGGCTGGCCGAAAGATCGACGCTCGCGCCTTGCAAGGTGGTGTTGCCGGCCGCGAGATTAGTTCCCATCGCCACGAGCGCGCCGCTGGCGCTCACGCGGAGGACCCCCGTTGCGCCGAGCTTGCCATCGCTCTCGATGCCGGCCCCCATCACACCCGAACTGCCGCCTTGCACACTGCCAGCTGCGACGCTGGTGTTGCGTCTCGCGGTGATGCTGCCATCGTTGGCCAGTTGCCCGTCCACCAACAAGCTGGCGTCATTGCCACCGCGCAGGCTCCCTGCATTGGAGAGGCTGCCTGCCTTGACCGTCAGATTGGTTGCTGCTGCGACATAACCAGAGGCATTGGCCAGCGCGCCGCTCACGTTCAATTGCGCCGCGGCCTGGGTCGACTGGATCGAGCCCTTGTCGTTGCCAAGAGAGCCCGCACCGAGCACAAGCGCTTGGTTGGCGACCAGCGTACCCGTCGTATTCGTCACGGCGCCTTGAACTTGGGCCGTGAGCGTGTTCAGCGCGGAAACGGTGCCGCCCGTGTTGTCCAGGCTTGCGGCAGTCAGCGTGGTGCTGCGGTTCGCGGCAACGGTGCCGCCTTGGTTGCTGGTCGCTCCGCTCGTGGTGCTCGACACATCCCCCGCAGCCGTGAGGCGGCCCGCATCGTTGTCGAGGCTGCCCGCCTTAAGCGCGGCGTTGCCGCCGGCGCTCATCTCGCCTTGGCGGTTGTCCACCAGGCCTGCTACCGTGACCGTCAGGTCCGACGTCTGGGCCGCGCGAAGAGTGCCGCCCTTGTTGGTCAGGCTGGCAGCGGCGAGGTCGAGGCCGCCATTGCTCGCCAGCGTTGCACCGCTGTTGTCGATGGCCCCTGATGTCACGATGCGGGTGACGCCGGCGCCTGTCTGCACGATCTCGCCGCCGCCGGTGTTGGCGATGTTCGAGACGCTCAGGTTGAGCTGGCCGGCGTTGAGTTGGCCGCCCTCGTTGACCAGCGTCTGGCCGGGCTGGGCATTGGCGGTGATGCTCAAGGTACCTGGCGTGACGACGGAGGCCTTGCTCGTCACGACATTGCCCTGCGTCGCAGTGACCACGACATCGGCGGCGCTGGTCTGGCTCCTCGATAGATCGACGCTTGCGCCCTGCAGCGTGGCGTTGCCCGCCGCGAGGTTGGTGCCGTTGGCAGCCAATGCGCCGCTGACGGTCATGCGCAGGTCGCCAGTACCGCCGAGCTTCCCGTCGCTCTGCACGCCCGCGCCGAACACGCTGGCCGAGCCCCCTTGAACGCTCCCTGCGGTAATTGTCGTGTTGCGGCCCGCTGTGACATTGCCGTCGTTGGTCAGCGCCGTACCGACCGCGATGTTCGCGTCATTAGCACCGCGCATGCTGCCGCTGTTGGCGAGCGAACCGGCCTGGACGTTCACGTCGGTGGCCGCATCGATGCTGCCCCCGCTACCGTTGCTCAGCACGCTGGTCACGCCAAGTTGAACGCTGGACTGCGCCGACTGAATGCTGCCCTGGGTGTTCTGCAGCGAGCCGGCGTTCAGCGTCAGCGCCTGATTGGACGTCAGAGTGCCGCTGTTGTTGATGCTGGCCCCCGCGACCTTCGCGCTCATCGCACCCGCGGCCGATAGCGAGCCGCGTGTGTTCTCGAGCATGCCGCCGACCGTGAGGCCGGTATCGGTTGCACTGCTCAACACGCCGTCGGTATTGAGCAGATCGCCGGAGGTGGCGATGTTCAGACTGCCCGCATTGAGCTTGCCACCCGTGTTGTCGAACGTACCGACGTTCGCCCCGAAGCTTTGGCTGACATTGAGCGTACCGCCCGCATTGCTGAAGCTCGGCCCCGCGACAGCCATCGTCGCCACATTGAGCGAGCCCCCCGCGTTGTTGACCTGCGGTGTGTTGAGCGTGATGGGACCGCCCGCGTAGATCTTGCCGCCGTCGTTGGAGATGGTGCCGCCTGCGGCGATGAGGCCTGGTGCGGGTGGTGTGTAGTTCGCCGGGGTGGAACTACCCCCGGTGCTGGTGCCGCCTGCGTCCGTTGTCGATGGTGTGGCCGTGCCCCCACCGCTGCTCGGCATCGAGGCCTCTGGAGTTGCGGTTCCGCCGCCACTTGCACCGCTACTCACGGGCTCGGCACCGACCACTCCACCATTGGTATTGCTCAGGACCGGCGAAGCAATCGTCAGGCCCGCCGAACTGCCCTGGCGGATCGTGCCGCCACGGTTGGAGATGTCACCAGGCGTGGTCAGTTCAACGCGCTGCCCTTCCAGCGTGCCGATGTTCTCCAGCCGCCCCGCCGCCGTGACGACAAGCCCCCCGGCACCAGCGCCGATGCTGCCCGCGTTGCGTACGCCCAGGCCCGCTTCGCTTCCGATCAGGACGATCTTGTTTGCGTACATGCCGCCCAAGGCAGCGACGTCGAGCGCAAATGTCGGCGCAGTGCCAGTACCTGTCGTGGGCGTGATCTGGCTATGGTCCGCGCTGATTTGGTTCGCACCAGTCACCACCTTGAGCTCGCTGGCCCAGATGCTCGCATTGGCCTGCACGGCGCGCGCGAGGATGGCGGCGTAGTCGGTCTTGCTGGCATCGAGGCCCGCGCCGTCGATGGTGACGGTGCCGCCACGAACCAGGAAACTGTCGAGACCGCCCACGGCGTTGAACTGCGGCGTGCCGGTGGTGAGCGTGGCGCGGCTGGCATTGATGAAGCCGCCGCCGTCGACGCTGATGCCTGCCGGGTTCGCGATGATCACTTCCGCGCGCTGCCCACCCACTTCGATGTAGCCGCGCAGCTGGCTGGGCGTTCCGCCGTTGACCTCGTTGAGGATGATGCGCGCCGGGCCCGTCGCCAGATTGGGGTTGCCCTGAACGAACCCACCCAGTTGGGTCTGCACGTTCACCCGGCTGTTGTTCAGGATGGCGCCGTTCGCGCCGACGCTGAACTGGTTGTAGACGTTGCGCGAGACGCCCGCGGAGGAAGGGGTCTGGATGTTGACCAGCGGCACGCCATTGGGGGCCGTCAGCACAGTCGGCCGCAGGTTGCCGGGGACGTTCGGGGCTCCGGCGATCTGGCCGTGTGCGGCACCTGCGATCAGTACACCTGCGAGTGCTGCAGCACCTGCGGCGGTCGTCGCCCTGCTAGCGCCCTTCCCAATACTGGTGGCCGTTTCCTGGACCACCATGCGCATCCCTCTGGCCGCGTTGAATACCACGCGGTGCAAGTGCCGATTCATCGCTCACACTCCCTCACAGTTGTCATAGCTCAGCATCATTTGTGACCAAATGAAAACTGAGGACCGCGATTATGGGAGGGCAGCGCGTGTTTACAAGGTATTAATGCACGCTTTTAAACGCCTGAAAAACATCAAATCAGGCGAGTTAATTCATATTGTTTACTTTTGACGTTGCCGATGTCGTTGCGTCAACAATTGTCAAAACTCTGCTCCGAACGGAGCGGGCGTCATCTCCCTCAAGAGAGATGACGCTTTCACGATTTTCAATGCGCAGGCACCAGGAAATCCTGGCTGATCCGGCCGCCCAGCTCGTTCACGCGGTCGAGGAACTGCGTGAGATACGCGTGCAACCCCGTCGCAAGAATCTCGTCGACCCGCGCGTACTGCAGGTCGGCCAGCAGCTTGCCGGCGCGGCGCTGGGTTTCGGCGCTCTGCTCGTTCTGCACCTTCGCGAGGTTGTTGACCACCTCGACCAGGCTCGCATGCAGCGAGCGCGGCATGTCAGCGCGAAGAATCAGCAGCTCGGCCACGCGCTCGGGCTTGATGACGTCGCGGTACACCTTGCGGTAGACCTCGAAGGCCGAGACGCTGCGAAGAATGGCGCTCCAGTGATAGAAGTCGTACTCCTGGTCTTCCTCGGTGGCGGCGCCGAAGAACTCGCTGTTGAGCGCGTGGAACTTCACGTCGACCAGGCGCGCGGTGTTGTCGGCGCGTTCGAGGAAGGTGCCCAGGCGCGAGAAGTAGAAGGCTTCGTCCTGCAGCATGGTGCCCAGCGTGACGCCGCGCGACAGGTGCGAGCGGAACTTCACCCACTCGAAGAACTGGCCCGGGTCGCGCTCGAAGTCGCCCGCGCGCAGCATGCGGTTCACTTCGAGCCAGGTGGTGTTCTGCGTTTCCCAGGCTTCGGTGGTGAGCGCGCCGCGCACGGCGCGTGCGTTCTCGCGCGCGGCCTTGAGGCAGGACACGATGGACGAGGCATTGCTCTCGTCCTTGACCATGAACTCCATCACTTCCTTGGGCGCGATCTGGTCGTACTTCTGGTTGTACCAGGGCAGCAGCTCGCTGATGGAGAGCACGCCCTGCCAGCCGTACTTGGCGACTTCGGCGGATTGAGGCAGCAGCGAGGTCTGGTAATTGACGTCGAGCATGCGCGCCGTGTTCTCGGCGCGCTCGGTGTAGCGGGACATCCAGTAGAGATGGTCGGCAGTACGTGACAGCATCTTCGTCGTGCTCCTACAGCGATTGGCTTTGCGACTGCGCGGGCGCCGCCTTGGGCTTGGGCGCGCGGTCGGCTTCGAGAATCCAGGTGTCCTTGGTGCCGCCGCCCTGCGACGAGTTGACCACCAGCGAGCCTTCTTTCAGCGCCACGCGCGTGAGGCCGCCGGGCACCATCTGCACCTCGCTGCCCGAGAGCACGAAGGGCCGCAGGTCGATGTGGCGCGGCGCGATGCCTGCGTCCACGAAGGTGGGCGAGGTCGACAGGCTCAGCGTGGGCTGGGCGATGTAGCCGTCGGGCTTGGCGATCACGGCCTTCTTGAAGTCCTCGATCTCGGCCTGCGTGGCGGCCGGGCCGATCAGCATGCCGTAGCCGCCGGCGCCGTGCACTTCCTTGACGACCAGGTCCTTCATGTTGTCGAGCGTGTATTGCAGCTCGTCCTTGTTGCGGCACATGTAGGTGGGCACGTTCTTCAGGATCGGCTTCTCGCCGAGGTAGAACTCCACCATCTTCGGCACGTAGGGGTAGATCGACTTGTCGTCGGCCACGCCGGTGCCCACCGCATTGCAGATGACGACGTTGCCTTCGCGGTAGGCGCGCATCAGGCCCGCGCAGCCCAGCGTGGACGTGGGACGGAACACCTCGGGGTCGAGGAAGTCGTCGTCCACGCGGCGGTAGATGACGTCGACGCGCTTCGGCCCGCGCGTGGTACGCATGTAGACGAAGTTGTCCTTGACGAACAGGTCCTGCCCTTCGACCAGCTCCACGCCCATCTGCTGCGCGAGGAAGGCGTGCTCGAAGTAGGCGCTGTTGTACATGCCCGGCGTGAGCACCACCACCGTGGGCTCGGCCGTGGCCGGCGGCGCGCTGGCGCGAAGCGTCTCCAGCAGCAGGTCGGGGTAATGCGCGACCGGCGCGATGCGGTTCTGGTTGAACAGCTCCGGGAAGAGCCGCATCATCATCTTGCGGTTCTCGAGCATGTAGCTCACGCCGCTGGGCACGCGCAGGTTGTCTTCGAGCACGTAGTACTCGCCGTTGCCCTCGGCATCGGGGGCGCGGACGATGTCGATGCCCGAGATGTTCGAGTAGACGTTGTGCGGCACGTTGACGCCCATCATCTCGGGGCGGAACTGCGCGTTGTTCAGGATCTGCTCGGCCGGGATGATGCCGGCCTTGATGATTTCCTGGTCGTGGTAGACGTCATGCAGGAAGCGGTTGAGCGCCGTGACGCGCTGAACCAGCCCTTTTTCCATGCTGTCCCACTCGTTGGCCGGAATGATCCGCGGCAGCAGGTCGAACGGGATGAGCCGCTCGGTGCCGGAACCGTCTTCGTCCTTCGCGCCGTACACGGCAAAGGTAATACCGACCCGGCGGAAAATCATTTCCGCCTCTTCACGCCGCGAACGCATCACCTCACCGGGTTGCTTCGCGAGCCATTGGTCGTAGCGCTTGTAATGCTGTCGGATCGCAGCCCCCGCATAGGGCAACTGCTCATACATCTCGTCGAATTTGTGCATGGAACGACCAATCTCCTTGAGCCGTAGCTTAGCAAGTTCGAGGCCAGTAGAACCCCTTATGCGGCGGCCGGAGACGGGTCGAAGCTCTTTTTTTTGCGGGCTACCGCACCGGGGTTTCGGCCGGCGGCTGCTGCTTCTTGCGCGGCGAGAGGAATTCCTTGATGCGCTCCCCGCTCTCGTCGCCGTAGAGGCTGGCAACGGAAGATTCGCGCTCGGCATCGAGCTGTTCCCGCCGGCTGCGGCCCCGGGCAGAGTGCACGAGCTGCTTGATGCGCGCCTGCACTTCGAACGGCCCGCGGGAAAGCTCCTGCGCCCATTCGAGCGCCGTGGCGCAGGCACTGCCGCGCGGCACCACCTTGTTGACCACGCCCCAGTCGTGCAGCCGCCTGGCGCTGCAGGGCTTGCCGTCGAGCAGCATCTCCAGGGCCGCCTGCGGCGGCAGCGAACGCACCAGCGAATCGGAACCTCCGCCGTCGGGCGTGAGCCCCAGGTTGACGTAAGACATCGCGAACCTGGCGTCTTCCGCCGCCACGATGAGATCGCAGGCCAGGCACAGCGAAAAACCGCCCGCCACGGCCGCACCCTCGACCGCCGCGATGACGGGCTGGGGCGCTTCCTGGATCGCCATGATCCATTCGTTCAGCGCCTCGAGGTGGCCGTGCTGCTCGGCCTCGGGCAACTTGCGCTGCCGCGCCAGCCGCCGAAGGTCGCCGCCGCCGCTGAAGTGCTCGCCCTCCCCGCACAGCACGATGGCGCGCACCGTGCGAAAGCCCGAGGTGGCCCGCAGCGCCTTGGCCGCCGCGCGGTAGACCGCCGGGTTGACCGCGTTGCGCGCGGCCGGGTTGCTCAGGGTCAGCACCAGCACCGGACCCTCGCGGTGCGTCTTGAGCCTTGCGCCGGACGTGGCCGTGGCGCTCGCGCTGGTGATGGTCGGGACGGCGGTGGTCATGGCGCGGGCCCGGAAAACCGGCCCCACCGGCAACTGCTGCGATCTTGCATGGCATTCCCTTTGCGTTGTTTCAGACCGTATAACGCACGCGACCACTCGCCGGCGCTACCTCAGTGATGAGTACTTTACGCTTAATTTGACAATTAATTCACGATTTCAACGCGTTCAGGCACACGATGCCGCCAGTAGCGCGCATGGCGCTCGCGCTCGCAGGCGACATCGTCAGGCTGCGTGCTGCGCCAGTGGGCGGCACCGCAGCGGGGGCTGTCGACCAGCCGTACCCCGTGGGCCGCGTACCGCGCCGCCACCTCGGGCGCCGGGTGGCCGAAACGGTTGCGATAGCCTGCCTGGACCAGTGCAATGCGCGGCTGCACGGCGTCGAGGAAGGTTTCGCTCGACGAGGTCTTGCTGCCGTGATGAGGCACCAGCAGCACGTCGGCGCGCAACTCCGGCGCGCGCGCGACCAGCGCGGACTCCTGCATGCGCTCGACATCGCCCACCAGCAGCGCGGCGGCACGGCCGTTGCCGATGCGCAGCACGCACGACACGGCATTGGGCTTGGCGGTGAAGGCCTGGTAGTCGTCCGCCGCGGGGTGCAGCACCTCGAAATCCACGCCGTCCCATGTCCAGCGCTGGCCGGCCTCGCAGCGCCGCGCCGGACGCAGGGCCTGCAGCGGATGCGTGGCTTCGATCGAACTGCGCAAGTCCGCTTGCGGCTGCATCGCGAGCACGGCCTGCGCTCCGCCCGTGTGGTCGGTGTCGCGATGGCTCAGCACCAGCATGTCGAGGCGCTCGCCATAGGCGCGCAGCAGCGGCACGAGCACGCGGTGGCCGGCATCGCTTTCGAGGCTGTAGCGCGGACCGGTGTCGTACAGCAGGCTGTGCGTGGCGGTGCGAACCAGCACAGCGTTGCCCTGCCCGATGTCGGCGGCCAGCAATTCGAACTCTCCCGCCGCGGGACGCGGCGCCTGCCACAGCAACACCGGCAGCAGGAACGGCAGGCCGAGCACGCGCAGCGACCACGGCAGGCGCATCGCGAGCAATGCGCCGCCAGCCACGCCGCAAGCCGCCATCCACAGCGGCGGCGCGGCCATCGACAGCGTGGCGAGCGGCAAGCCGGCGCACCATTGCAGCAGCACCGAAAGCGCATGCACCGCCCACGCGGCCGCGTCCCACAGCGGCGCGATGGACACGCCCAGCATCGCCAGCGGCGTGACGACCAGCGTGACCCACGGGATCGCGACCGCATTGGCCAGCAGCCCGACCAGCGACACCTGCTGGAACAGCAGCAGGCTCAGCGGCGCGAGCGCCAACGTGATGACCCATTGCTCGCGAAAGAAACCCAGCAGCCGCGCCGAAGCCCGCGCGCGCGGCTCGCCGGGCACCGACGCATCGGTGGCGAACAGCACGCCCACCGCCACGAAGCTGAGCCAGAAGCCGGCCTGCATCAGCGCCCATGGGTCGAGCGCCACCACCACCGCCGCGGTCAGCAGCCACACATGCGGCCAGGGCCAGCGCCGCCCGGTGAGCCGCAGCGTGGCGACCGTCGCGAGCATCCACACCGTGCGCTGCGACGGCACGCCCCAGCCGCTGAAGAGCGCATAGAGCCCCGCCAGCAACACGCCGCCGACCAGCGCGGCCTGCTGCGCGGGCAGGCCCAGCATCAGGCGCGGGCAGCGCCGCCACAGCCAGCCAACGACATGGGCCGCCAGCCACGCGAACATCGTGACGTGGAGGCCCGAGATCGACATGAGATGCGCCACGCCGGTGGCACGGAACACATCCCAGCCCGCGCGGTCGATGGCCTGCTGGTCGCCCGTGACCAGCGCCGCGATCACGCCGGCCCGCGCGCGGTCGGGCACGCGCTCGAAGATCGCGTCGCGCACGGCTTCGCGCGCACGCTCGACCGGATGCCGCCAGGTGACGGCGATGCGCTTCGGCGCGGCATCTCGCGCACCGGTGCGCACATAGCCATTGGCCTGGATGCCCTGCTCCCAGGCCCACAGCTCCCCGTCGAAGCCGAAGGGATTGACGTTGCCGTGCGGCGCCTTGAGGCGCACGGCAAGCAGCCATCGCTCGCCGGCGTGCACGGAAGCGACCGGGCTCGCGGACGCGGCCTTGCCGGCGGATGAGCGCCCCCACAGCCCCGTGTTCTCCGCATACCAGCCGAGGGAGACGTGGCCCGGAACCGGCAATGGCTCGTCGACGGACGCATCGGCCCAGCGTGCGGACTCCACATCGAGCCGAAACCGCGTCCCGGCTTCGTTGCGTTGCGGCATCTCCGCGACCACGCCCGTGACCACGAGGTCGCGCCCTTCGAGCGCCGGTGCCAGCGCGCCGCCCGCGTAGACCACCGCGCGCCAGCCCGCCAGCCCCGCCCCGGCCATGGCTCCGCAAAGCAGTGCGAGCACCATGGCCGGCAGGCGCCGTTCGATGAAAAAAGGCCGGCGCCATCGCCCGAGACCCGCCACGGCCGCCAGCAGCAAGACGGCATAGACCCATGCGGGCCAGAGCGACGGCTGCTGCAATTGCAGGGCCGCGCCCAGCAGCGATCCGCCCAATGCGGCGAAGCCTCGCGACCCGCCCACGGCATTGCCCGACGCGTGAAATCGCGTCATGAAAGAACGTCCGTACACATGATGCAAACCCTCCCCGACTCACGCTCAGTGGCGCGTTAATTGCTAAGCATCTCGGCTAGTATGCGTCTCACCAGAGACATCTTTCCGATGCAATCTGCCAGTACTGCACACAAAAACGCATGTCTATCCACGCCGCTCTACACCACGTCACCCATTACAAATACGACCGCCTGGTGCAGTTGGGCCCTCAGGTCGTGCGCTTGCGTCCCGCGCCGCATTGCCGCAGCAACGTCATCTCGTATTCGCTGCGGGTCGAACCCGCGGAGCACTTCGTCAACTGGATGCAGGACCCGTTCGCCAACTACCAGGCGCGGCTCGTGTTTCCCGAGAAGACACGCGAGTTCAAGGTCACTGTCGACCTCGTGGTCGAAATGGCGGTCTACAACCCCTTCGACTTCTTCCTCGAGCCGCAGGCGGAGAACTTCCCCTTCAAGTACACGGCCTCGCAGGCCGAGGAGCTCGCGCCCTACCTCGTGGCCGACCCGGTCACGCCGCTGCTGGAGGCCTACCTCGACAAGGTCGAGCGCAAGGAACAGCGCACCATCGACTTCCTGGTCGGCATCAACCAGCAGGTGCAGAAAGACGTCAACTACCTGATCCGCATGGAGCCCGGCGTGCAGACGCCGGAAGAAACGCTGGCCAACGGCAGCGGCTCCTGCCGCGACTCGGGCTGGCTGCTGGTTCAACTGCTGCGCCACTGCGGACTGGCCGCGCGCTTCGTCTCGGGTTACCTGATCCAGCTCACCCCCGACGTGAAGGCGCTCGACGGCCCGAGCGGCACCACGGTCGACTTCACCGACCTGCACGCCTGGTGCGAGGTGTTCCTGCCGGGCGCGGGCTGGATCGGCCTCGACGCCACTTCGGGCCTCTTGGCCGGCGAAGGCCACATCCCGCTGGCCTGCACGCCCACGCCATCGAGCGCCGCGCCCATCGAGGGCGGCGTGGACGAATCCGAGGTCGAGTTCGGCCATGAGATGAAGGTCACGCGCATCTACGAATCGCCGCGCGTCACCAAGCCCTACACCGAAGAGCAATGGGCCGAGGTGCTGACCCTCGGCGACGCGGTCGATGCGCGCCTGAAGGCCGGCGACGTGCGCCTCACCATGGGCGGCGAGCCGACCTACGTGGCCACCAGCGACCGCGACGCGCCCGAGTGGAACACCGACGCCCTCGGCCCCACCAAGCGCGGCTACGCCACCGAGCTCGTGCACAAGCTGCGCGCCGAGTACGGCAAGGGCGGCTTCCTGCACTTCGGCCAGGGCAAGTGGTATCCGGGCGAGCAGCTGCCGCGCTGGGCGCTGTCGATCTTCTGGCGCGCCGACGGCCAGACGCTGTGGCACGACCCCGAGCTGTTCGCCGACGAACGCTTTCCCACCCACTACACCAGCGAAGACGCACGCCGCTTCACCACCGTGCTGGCGCACAAGCTCGGCCTGACCGAGCGCTACATCCAGCCCGGCTACGAAGACATCTACTACTACCTCTGGCGCGAACGCCGCCTGCCGGTGAATGTCGACCCCTTCGACTCGAAGCTCGACGACGAACTCGAACGCGTGCGCCTGCGCCGCGTGTTCACGCAGAAGCTCGACGCGGTGATCGGCTACATGCTGCCCATCGAGCCCGGCAATGCGAACGGCGACGCTCCCGCGCTGGCGGGCCCGGCCTGGAAGACCGGCCCCTGGTTCCTGCGCGACGACCGGCTCTACCTGATTCCCGGCGACTCGCCCATGGGCTACCGCCTGCCGCTCGACTCCCAGCCTTGGGCCAGCAAGGGCGACTACCCCTACCTGATCGAGCGCGACCCGACCGCGCCGCGCGGCGCACTGCCGAGCGCGGCCGATTACCGCGCGCGCTACACCGCCGGCGCAGCCGCCGCCGGTGCTGGTGCCGCCGCTGGTGCCGCCGGCCTCGGTGACGTGCCCTACACCTTCGGCACGCCGCCCGTGGTGCCCGCCTCGCTGCGCATGCAAAGCCCCGGCGATGCGGCAAGCGGCGATGCATCGGCAACCGACGACGCCACCGACAAGCCCACCACCCGCCAGCCGCTGCGCGGCGAATCCGCCCACTGGGTCACGCGCACCGCGCTGTGCGTCGAAGTGCGCGACCCGCGCCGCGCCAACGGCCCGGTGGCCGAGAAGAAGGGCAACGCCTCAGGCGTGCTCTACGTCTTCATGCCGCCGCTCGCGCGCCTGGAGGACTACCTCGACCTCGTCGCCGCGGTGGAAGCCACCGCGCGCGACCTGGGCGTGCGCATCGTGATGGAAGGCTATCCGCCGCCGCGCGACCCGCGCCTGAAGATGCTGGCCGTCACGCCCGACCCCGGCGTGATCGAAGTCAACATCCACCCGGCCCAAAACTGGAAGGAACTGGTCGCCCACACCGAGTTCCTCTACAACGCCGCGTTCGAAACCCGCCTGTCGGCCGAGAAGTTCATGACCGACGGCCGCCACACCGGCACCGGCGGCGGCAACCACTTCGTGATGGGCGGCGCCACGCCCGCCGACAGCCCTTTCCTGCGCCGGCCCGAACTGCTGGCCAGCCTGCTGCTCTACTGGCACAACCATCCGTCGCTGAGCTACCTGTTCTCGGGCATGTTCATCGGCCCGACCAGCCAGGCGCCGCGCGTGGACGAGGCCCGCAACGACCAGGTCTACGAGCTCGAAATCGCGCTCAAGGAAATTGCCAAGAACCGCGAGATCTACGGCCAGAACATGCCCGCATGGCTGGTCGACCGCACGCTGCGCAACATCCTGATCGACGTGTCGGGCAACACGCACCGCAGCGAGTTCTGCATCGACAAGCTGTATTCGCCCGACTCGAGCACCGGCCGCCTCGGCCTGCTGGAGCTGCGCGCGTTCGAGATGCCGCCGCATGCGCGCATGAGCATTGCGCAGCAGCTGCTCATCCGCGCGCTGGTGGCCCGCTTCTGGGACGAGCCCTACAAGGCGCCCGTCACCCGCTGGGGCACCGAGCTGCACGACCGCTTCCTGCTGCCGACCTTCGTCAAGATGGACTTCGACGACGTCATCAGCGAGATGCGCCAGGCCGGCTTCGCCTTCGACCCCGACTGGTTCGCGCCGCACTTCGAGTTCCGCTTCCCGCTGGTGGGCCAGATGCAGGCCATGGGCGTGGAGCTGTCGCTGCGCAACGCGCTGGAGCCCTGGCACGTGATGGGCGAGGAAGGCTCGGCCGGCGGCACGGTGCGCTATGTCGATTCCTCGCTGGAGCGCATCGAGGTGCGCGTGACCGGGCTGAACGAAAGCCGCCACGTCGTCACCGTCAACGGCAAGGTGCTGCCGCTGCAGCCCACGGGCGTGACGGGCGAATTCGTGGCCGGCGTGCGCTACAAGGCCTGGAACCCGCCTTCGGCGCTGCACCCCAGCATCAAGGCCCATGCCCCGCTGACCTTCGACCTGGTCGACACCTGGATGAAGCGCTCGCTGGGCGGCTGCCAGTATTTCGTGGCCCACCCGGGTGGCCGCAACTACGACACCTTCCCCGTCAACGCCTACGAGGCCGAGAGCCGCCGCCATTCGCGCTTCACGCGCACCGGCCATACGCCCGGCCTCATGCGCACGCCGCCGGCCACCATCGAGCTGCCGGGCAGCCGCGAGTTCCCGTTCACGCTCGACCTGCGGCGCTGAAGGGGTGCCTACCACACCGCCGAAGCGGCCGGGCCGTGACGGCGGTGTGACAATCCCCCTCCTGTGGAACCCTTGAACGAATCCCTGTTCGGCGCCCAGGCACTGGAATTTCCAGCGGCCCTGGCGTCGGCGCTCGCCCCGGCCGCCCAGCCCGGACACTTCGACGAATTGCGCGGGCAGGCCACCCCGGTGACGGCCTCCCGGCCGGCGGGTGGCGCGGCCGCGCCCGCCGCAGCCCCGCTGCTTTACGACGCCGCCGCGGAGCAGCGGCCGGCGCCTTCGCAGTCGCCTTCGCCTTCGTCTTCTCAGTCGCAATCTCAGTCCCAGACGCAGTCACAGTCCCAGGAACCTTCCAGCGAGCAACCGCCGCTCACGCCCGCCTGGCACGACTTCTTCGAACAGCTCGGCCCCGGCGGCTTCAACGACCTGCCCCGGCGCGCCGTCAGCCTGGAGCGGCAGATCCGCGACAACGGCGTCACCTACAACGTCTACGCCGACGCCAACGGCCCGCAGCGCCCCTGGTCGCTCGACCTGTTCCCGCTGATCGTCTCGCCCGAGAGCTGGAGCCAGATCGAGGCCGGCGTGCTGCAGCGCGTGCGGGTGCTCGACCGGGTCATGGCCGACGTCTACGGCCCGCAGCAGCTGCTGGCCGAGGGGCTCATTCCCCCGGCGCTGGTGCGCGGCCACCCCGGCTACCTGCGCGCCCTGCACGGCGTGAAACCGCCGGGCGACACCTGGCTGCACATCGCCGCCTTCGACCTCGCGCGAGGCCCCGACGGCAACTGGTGGGTGGTGTCGCAGCGCACCCAGGCGCCCTCGGGCCTGGGCTACCTGCTGGAAAACCGGCTGGCCATCACGCGTCAGTTTCCGCAGGCCTTCGAGGCGCTGCAGGTGCAGCGCCTGGCCGCCACCTACAGCGCCATGATGGAAGGCCTGCAGCGCATGTGCCCGGCCGGCGTGCCGCCGCACATCGCGCTGCTCACGCCCGGCCCGTACAACGAAACCTACTTCGAGCACGCCTACCTCGCGCGCTACCTGGGCATCACGCTGGTCGAGGGCAGCGACCTCACCGTGCGCGACCAGCGGCTCTACCTCAAGACGCTGCAGGGCCTGCGCCCGGTGCACGGCCTCATCAAGCGGCTGGACGACCAGTTCCTCGACCCGCTGGAGCTGCGGCCCGACTCCACGCTCGGCGTGCCCGGCCTGCTGCAGGCCATTCGCGCGGGCAACGTGCTGGTGGCCAACATGCCGGGCTCGGCCTTCCTCGAATCGCCAGCGTTGCTGGGTTTCCTGCCGGGGCTGGCGCGCCGCCTGATCGGCGAGAAGCTCAAGCTGCCCGCGCTGCCCACCTGGTGGTGCGGCGAGCGCGCCGCGCTCGAAGCCGTGCTGCCGCAACTGGCCGACTGCGCCATCAAGCCCACCTACCCCGGTTTCGAAGGCCGCGCCAGTTTCGACGCGGTGCTCGGCAGCCAGCTCGGCCGGCGCGAGCTCGACGAGTGGGCCGGCCGCATCGTGCGCGAGGGCGACGTCCACACCGTGCAGGGCTACCAGCCGCTGTCGCAGATGCCCACCTGGGCCAACGACCTGGGCCCGGGCCACATCGCGCCGCGCGCGGTGATGCTGCGCGTGTTCGCGGTGAGCGACGGCGCGCAGTCGTGGCGCGTGCTGCCCGGCGGCCTGGCCCGGCTCGCGGGGCCCGACGCGCAGATCGCCTCCATGCAGCGCGGCGGCAGCAGCGCCGACGTGTGGGTGCAGACGCTCGGCGAAGTCGACCGCACCACGCTGCTGCAGCCGCATGCCACGCCGGCATCGCTGGCACGGCACCGCGCGCCCGTCACCAGCCGCGCCGCCGAGAACATGTTCTGGCTCGGCCGCTACACCGAGCGCGCCGAGAACGCGGTGCGCATGGCGCGCCTCACGCTCAACCTGCTGGGCGGCGAAGACCAGTCGTCGCGTCCGCTGCTCGATTGGCTGCACCGTGTGGCGCTGCGCAATGCGCTGGTGCCGGCCGAGGCGCCCAGCGCGCCGAAGTCGCGCCGCGTGTTCGAGCGCGCGCTGATCGCCGAGCTGGGCGACGTCGACCGGGGCGGCAGCGTGGGCTTCAGCCTGCGGTGCATACGGCAGGCCGCGGCCGCGGTGCGCGAGCGGCTGTCGCAGGACAACTGGAACCAGATCGTTCGCGCCGAGACCGAATTCCTGCGCCGCGCCGCCGAGCAGGCCGGCGAAGGCAGCTTCGCCTCCAGCGCCGCGCTGCGCGCGCTCGAATCCGCCAGCACCGCGCTGGCAGCCATGACCGGCGCGCAGACCGACCGCATGACGCGCGACGACGCCTGGCGGCTGCTGTCGATCGGCCGCCACATCGAGCGCCTGGGCTTTCTGTCGAACGCGCTGCAGGCCGGCTTCGAGAACGGCGCGGTGCACGAGGTGAGCGGCTTCGAGGCGATGGTGGCGCTGTTCGACAGCACCATCACCTTCCATGCGCGCTACCAGCAGCGCCGCGACGTCGCCACCATGGTCGACCTGCTGGTGCTCGACGCCGAGAACCCGCGCTCGCTCGCCTGGGTCACGCAGACGCTGCGCGGACGCATCGCGCGGCTGGCCGGCAGCGCGCCGGGCAAGCTCACCGCCCTGTCGTACGAGCTGCCCGACCCGGCCGGCTGGACGCTCGAACACCTCTGCGCCGCCGGCCCGGACGCCAACTACCCGGCCCTGGCCGAACTGCTGGCCAACTGCGAGTCGGCCGCGTACCACGTGTCCGACGCCATCGGCACGCGCTACTTCACCCTCACTTCGGAATCGCTGCGCTCGGTCGGCGCGTGAACTCGCTCTCCCCCATGCTTCGCGCACTTCGTGTCGCTTCGCACTCCCCCTCACCGGGGGCAACGCCCGCGGCCCGGCAAAGCCGGTTCCGCGGCGTTTCCCGACAGATCCAGGAGACATCCATGCCCAGCAACATCATCAACCGCCGCTTCGCACTCACCGCCGCCGCGCTGCTCACGGCCCTGGCCATTGCAGGCTGCGGCAAGCAGGAAGCGGCCACGCCCACAGCCTCCGCCAGCGCGCCGACACCGCCGGCCGCCGCCCGCGTACTGGTGGTTGGCACCGACGCCGCCTACACGCCCTTCGAATCGCAGAACGACAAGGGCGACATCGTGGGCTTCGACATCGACGTGGTGAAGGCCGTCGCGCAGAAGGCCGGGCTCGAAGTCAAGTTCGTCAACACGCCGTGGGAAGGCATCTTCAACTCGCTCGACCAGGGTGACCGCGACCTGCTGGTGTCGGCCATCACCATCACCGACGAGCGCCGCCAGACGATGGACTTCTCGCAGCCGTACTTCGACGCCAAGCAGCTGATCGCCGTCAAGAGCGATTCGCCCGTGGCCAGGTTCGAGGACATCAAGAACCTGAAGGTCGGCGTGCAGAACGGGACCACCGGCGACGAAGTGGTCGGCAAGCTGCTCGGCAAGTCGAGCACCGCCATCAAGCGCTTCGAGTCGACCCCGCTCGCGCTGAAGGAGCTGGAAGCCGGCGGCGTGCAAGCCGTGGTGGCCGACAACGGCGTGGTCGTGCACTACCTCGCGAACAACGCGGCGGGCGGCTTCAAGACGGTGAGCGACGCCAGCTTTCCGGTGGAGAAGTACGGCATTGCCGTGAAGAAGGGCAACGCCGAGTTGCTCGCCAGGATCAACCAGGGCCTCGAGGCAATTCGCACCGACGGCACCTACGCCAGGATCTACGCCTCGCACTTCGGCACCGAGCCGAAGCAAGCGGGCAAGTAGCCAACGAGCCGGGGCCAACGCCATGCTGCTGCACGTCACGCACGAAACCCGCTACGAATACTCCCCGCCGGTCGAGACGGCACAGCACCTGGCCCACCTGAGGCCGCTGGCCACCGACTCGCAGCGCCTGGTGAGCCACAAGCTCTCCATCGAGCCGACGCCCGCGCAGCGCAACGAAACGCCCGACCTCTACGGCAACACCCGCGCCTTCTTCGCGCTCGAGGCCACGCACGACAAGCTGGTCGTCACCGCCGAGAGCGTGGTCGAGACCTCGGTGCCAGTGCTCTCGCCGGCCATCGCGCGCGAGCTGCCCTGGGAGGCGGTGCGCGAGCGTTTCCGCTTCCGCAAGGACGCCACCTTCGACGCCGCCTCGGAGTTCGTCTTTCCGTCGCCCTACGTGCCGCGTCACGACGACTTCACCGCCTATGCGCGCGCCAGCTTCGTGCCCGGTCGGCCCGCCTTCGACGTGGCGATGGACCTCACCGTGCGCATGTACGAAGACTTCGACTACGACGCCGACAGCACCGAGATCAACACCCCCGCCGTCGAGGCCCTCGCGCAGCGCAAGGGCGTGTGCCAGGACTTCGCCCACATCATGATCGCGTGCTTCCGCACCATGGGCCTGCCGGCGCGCTACGTGAGCGGCTACCTGCTCACGCAGCCGCCGCCCGGCCAGCCCCGGCTGGTGGGCGCCGACGCTTCGCATGCGTGGGTGTCGGTGTACCTGCCCGGCAAGAGCGGGGACGGCGGCAACAGCCCCGGCGGCTGGGCCGACTTCGACCCCACCAACGGCCGCCAGCCCGGCGAGGACTACGTCACGCTGGCCATCGGCCGCGACTACTCCGACGTGTCGCCGATGCGCGGCGTACTCCATGGCGGCGCAAGGCACACGCTGCGCGTCGGCGTGACCGTGCAGCCGGTGGGGGAAGTGCTCGAGGCGGTACCGCAAACACAGACACAATCGCAATCCCAAGACAAGGAGTCTCCATGAGCGTTTACGACAAACTTTCCAGCCTCGGTATCACCCTGCCCCCGGTCGCCGCCCCCGCCGCCGCCTACGTGCCCTTCGTGCAGACCGGCAACCTCGTGTTCCTCTCGGGCCACATCGCCAAGAAGGACGGCAAGGTCTGGGCCGGCCAGCTGGGCGCCAGCATCGGCACCGAGGAAGGCAAGCAGGCCGCACGCGCCATCGCCATCGACCTGCTGGGCACGCTGCACGCCGCCGTGGGCGACCTGAACAAGGTCAAGCGCATCGTCAAGGTGATGAGCCTCGTGAACTCGGTCGGCACCTTCACCGAACAGCATCTCGTGACCAACGGCGCGAGCGAGTTCTTCGCCGAAGTCTTCGGCCCCGAAAAGGGCGCGCATGCACGCAGCGCCTTCGGCGTGGCGCAGATCCCGATGGGCGCCTGCGTGGAAATCGAACTGATCGCCGAGATCGGCTGATCGCCTTGGCGCTGACGCCCGACGACCTCGTCGCGCAGGCGATGCAGGACCCCGTCAATGCGGCGCTCGCAAAACGCCTCCCCGGCCTCGGCCTGAAACAGGGCTTCCTTACCGCCGGCTGCCTGTTCCAGGCCACCTGGAACCACACTGCCGGCCGGCCGCCGGGCTGGGGCGTGAAGGACTACGACGTCTTCTACTTCGACGACAGCGACCTTTCATGGGAGGCTGAAGACGCCGTCATCCGCCGCGTGCACGAAGCCGTCGCCGACCTGGGCGTGACCATCGAGGTCAAGAACCAGGCGCGCGTGCACCTCTGGTACGAACAGCGCTTCAAGGCGCCGTACCCGCGCCTGCGGTCCGCGCGCGACGGCATCGACCGCTACCTCATCGCCTGCACCCGCGTGGGCATCGACCTGGCCGACGGCTCGCTCTACGCGCCCGACGGGCTCGATGACCTGGCCGCCGGCATCCTGCGCATGAATCCGCTGCTGCCGATGCCGGAGATGTTCAACGCGAAGGCGCGCGACTACCAGTCGCGCTGGCCCTGGCTGCGCATCGCTACTTGCGCTTCCAGCTCGACACCGTGATGAACACGCCGGTTTCCTTCGCATCGCGCAGCCGCACGGTGTAGCGGCCCGCGCCGTCGGTGCCGCTGAACACGGCCTCGCGCTCGCTATTGCCGGCTTCCAGGGTCGCGCCCTTGGCCAGTTCGCGGTAGGTGGCGACCAGGTCGTCGAATGCCGCGTAGCTGCGCAGCGTCACTTCGGCATCGGGCCAGCGGGCGCCCTTGAGCTCGGCGTTCTCGCGGTCGGTGTACATCGGCTTGCCGGCCAGCCCCTTCGGTATCACGATCTTGCCGGCGCTGGCGGTGCTGTTCACCTCCCCCGCCTGCACGAGCAGCGGCTTCAACGAAGCCGGAAAACCCGCCGGGAGCTCCGCATCGCGCCAGCCCGGCGCCGTCGGCTGGCCCGCGATGTATTCGACGGTGGCGATCTTCTGCGCAGCCGCTGCTTCGGCGGAGTCATCGCTCTCGGCCATCAGCGCGTGGTACGAAGGCAGCGTTTTGGCCCATGCAATCAGCGGTTCGGCATCCGAGGGCCTGGCGTCGGCGGGATGGAAGATCGTCAGCACGGCCTGGGGGTCGGGGTTGCACACCTTGGGCTCGTCGCGCTTGGTGGAATCGCGGCAGTGGCCGTTGACCAGGCCGATCGCCAGCAGGCGACCTTCGCCGTCGAGCAGCAGCGCGGAGCGCTCCTCGCCGTGGCCTTCGCCGCTCACCGACGCGATCACCGTGCGCCCGTCGGGCCACACAGTGCGCGTGACGTCGAAGCGCGAGCGCATGCCGTCCAGCACCTGCGCCGCGATGAGCCTGTCGCCATCGGTGTAGCTGCCGCGCGCATAGCCGACCATGGCAATCACGGCGTTGCGGATCTTGGGTTGCTCGCTGAGCTTCAGCCGGGGCGGAGGCAGCTCGGTGGTGACGGGCGCCGCGTGCACGGAGGCGCCGAGCGCGCAGGCGATCAGCAGCGACGCCAGTGCCTTCCCTGGAAACGGCGCGCTCATTCGGCGATCTCGATTTCGATGTTGGTGATGGCCGGCATGTCGCGCGGCACCTTGGCGTTGACGGAGAAGGCGGTGCCCTTGAGGCTGCCGAGCACATAGCCTGAACGCTCGTCCGCTTCAGACTGCATGCCCTCGAGCGGCGGCGACAGCTTCTTGTAGAAGTCGAGCACCTGCGCCACGGTGTCGACGGTCTGCAGGCGCAGCACGCGCCTGGCCTTCGCGTCGCTCAGGGCGTCCTGTCCGGTGTAGTGCAGCACAGCCCTCGGATACAGCGGCACGGACTGCGAAAAGCCCTTTGGCCGCGCGACCGGCCGGGCGTTGGTGTGCGCGGCGTCCATGGTCGTGTACTCGGTCTTCTCGAACTTCTCTTCCTTGCCGGAGTCCAGGTCTTCCTTCGGCACCGTGCGGCTCCATTCGACCAGCGGCTGCGCCTGTGCGCGATCGACGCCGGGGCGCAGGAAGATCGACAGCACCGCGTGCTGGTCGTCGCGGCAACCGGTGGACGACGACTTCACACCGCATTCGCGGTGCGCCAGCGCGGCGGCGAGCACCTCGCCGCTGCGGTCGTCCACCAGCAGGGCCGAGCGCTCGCTGCCGCCGTTGGGCAAGCGGTACGACGACAGCAGACGCTTGCCGTCCGGCAGCGCCTGCTGCTGCCGGTGGCGCCGCGATGCAAGTCCCGCGATCAGCTGTTCTGCCAGCAGGCCTTCAGGCCAGTAATACGAGCCGGAGGCCAGGCCGGCGAAATCGGTCACGGCGCGGTCGAGCGCGGGAACCTGGGAAGCTTGCGGCGCCCGCTCGGACTCGGCTTCGGGCACGCGCACGAGCTGAGGCGTGGACGCGGCGCAGACGGTGGCAGCGGACAGGGTAAGAAAAAAGGAAGAAAGAGCGAGTCGGAATCTGGAAGGCATCAAAAGGGAAAAAAAAACGAGAGGAGGAGCGTTGCGCTCCGGGCGAGCCGCATGCAGCCGCAAGAAGAAATGCGAGGACGATTCTAGAAGGCGATCGATGGGCCGCGCGGTGTTCGGCATACTGCAACCCGGTCCTTCATTCCTCTCCATGAATCGACACACTCAGCCCCCACCCACACCCGAAAGCGCACTGCGCGCGCTCGAAGAAAAACTGGGCGCCGCCCTGCCCCCGATCCTGCGAAACCGCTATGCCACGTCCAACGGCGGAAGCTTCGGCGACCCGCGCAAACGCGATGCCGAGTGGCAGCTGCATCCGGTCTTCGACAGCAGCGACCGCAAGCAGATGAAGCGCACCGCCGAAGATGTTCTCCACTACACACGGCTCGCGCTGCAGGACGCGCGCTTTCCGCGCGACGGCATCAGCATTGCGCACGACTACTCGATGTACCGCCAGCTCTTCGTGCGCCGCGACCCCGCGAGCGGCAACATCGCCGACGACATCCTGCTGTTCGACGTGCACACCGGCGAATGGTCCGCGCCGTACGCCGGCGACCTGCAGGCAGCCATCGACCAGGCCCGCGTGCCGGAGGCCGTGCAGCCCGACCCCGCGCGTGCGCTACCCGTGTTCCGCTACTACGCCGATCCGTTCGAATCGGGCGTGATGCGTACGTCCGGCGAAACCTGCCAGTGCTGCGGCCAGGCCACCGGCTACATCTACGACGGCAGCTTCTACGCCATCGGCGACGAATCGCACTTCTGCCCTTGGTGCATCGCCGACGGCTCGGCCGCGGCGAAGTTCGACGGGGAATTCAACGACGCGGCCGGCGTGGGCATGGGCGAGGTCGAGCTGCCGATGCGCGTCATCGAAGAAGTGTCGCAACGCACGCCCAGCTTCTTCAGCTGGCAGCAGGAGCGATGGTGGGCGCACTGCAACGACGCCGGCCGCTTCCTCGGCGAGATCGAGCACGTCGACCGCGCGCTGCTGGCGTCGGAGCCGGCCGCCGACTTCGTGCGCGAGACCTGCGACGACGCGCACCTCGATGCCGGCGAAGGCTGGCAATGGCTGCTCGACACGCCCTCGCGCGAACGCAGCTTCGCGGTGTTCGTGTTCGGCTGCCTGCACTGCGGCAAGCTGGGCGGCTACGTCGACCTGAGCTGAGCGGCGCGCACGGCCGTCAGGGCATCACCTGCCCGCCGTTGACCTCGATGACCTGCCCGGTCACATAACCGCTGGCCGCCTCGCTCGCCAGGAACAGGAAGGCGCCGACGCACTCTTGGGCCGTGCCCAGCCGCCCCATGGGAATGGCATTGGCAAAGTTCTTCAGCACCTCGGGGCTCGAATGCCCGTCGTGAAAAGGCGTCTCGATCACGCCCGGCGCCACCGCATTGACGCGGATCTTGTCCTTCACCAGTTCCTTGGCCATGGTGCGCGTGATGGTCGACACGAAGCCCTTGCAAGCCGCGTAGAGCCCCGCGCCCGGCCCGCCGCCGGTGCGCGCGGCCTGCGTGGTCACGTTGATGATCGCACCGCCGCCACCGGCGGCCATCAGCGGAATCACGCGGCGGCTCACCGCCACCACGGAGCGCGCATTGAGGCGGAACACCGCGTCGATGTAGTCGTCGTCCGCATCGACGATGGGCGAGCGCTTCACGAAGCCGCCCGCGTTGTTGACCAGCACGTCGATGCGGCCGAACTCGGCATGCACCGTCTTCACCATGCGGTCGACGGCGGCGGTGTCGGTCACGTCGGCCTGCACCAGCAGCGCGCGGCCGCCGGCGGCCTCGATGTCGCGCGCCACGTTGCGCGCCTCGCCGGCGCTGCCCCGGTAGTGCACCGCCACCCGCGCGCCGGCCTGCCCCAGCGCGCGCGCCACCGCCGCGCCTATGCCGGTGCTCGCGCCCGTGACCAGTACCGCCTTGTCCTTCAGATCGTTCATGTCGTCGTGTCTCCTTGGGTTGAAAAACGGGCGCACCCGCCACCCGCGTTCACACGGCGGCGGCTGCGATCTCCAACTGGGTCAGCCGGCGCGCCATGCGGCCGACGAAGTTCTGCGTCACGTGCGGCAGCACCCGCTGCGACGGCACCACGATGCCGACCTGCAGCTGGTCGAGCGCCGGCAGCTCGAAGGGCCGCCAGATCAGGTCGCCGCGCTTCAGGTCTTCGATGAAGGCGATTTTCGAGAAGCACGAGATGCCCTTGCCGGCCATGATCAGCCGCTTGAGCATGGGCGTCGAATTGCAGGTGGCGGCCGGCTCCATGTCGTCCCAGAACGCCGCGAACTCGGGCGACAGCGCGGCGCTTATGACCGGGTGCGAGCTGGATCGTAGGAACGGATAGCGCGCGCACTCCTTCAGCGACACGCGCGCGTGGTTGGCCAGCGGATGGCCCGGCGGCATCACCACGCCGATGGGCAGGTTGGCCAGCGCCACCGCCGCCACGCCGCCGGGCAGCCGGCTCACGAAGGTCATGCCCACGTCGACCTGGCCCGACATCACCATCTGGGGCACGTCCATCGGCTGCACGGCGGTGATGGTGTACGTGACGGCCGGGAACACCTGCAGGAAGTCTTCCACCGCCGAAGGCAGCAGCTCCTCGAAGAACGAGTCCATGGCCGCCACCTTCACGTGGCCGGTGCGCTCGCCCTTGAGCGCGTCGAGCTCGGTGCGCATCACCTGGTACTGGTGCAGCGTTTCCTGCGCGTGCTTGAGCAGGCGCTCGCCGGCCGCATTCAGGCGCAGGCCGTTGGGCATGCGGTCGAACAGCTCCACGCCCAGCTCGTCTTCCAGCTTGTGGATCTGCCGGTTGACCGCGCTCGCCGCGACGTAGAGCCGCTCCGAAGCCTTGCGCACCGAGCCGCAGCTCGCCACTTCGATGAAGTATTTGAGGATGCTGGCGTGCATCAGCCGGCCCTCCCTCGCGCGCAGGCCTCATACGGCCGGCCTCGCGCGTTCCAGGGCGATGCCGGGGTGGTCGCAGGCCACCGGCCCGGTGTCGGCCGCCCCGCCGGGCGAGCCGAGCCCGCTGACGCCGGCCGCGAAGAAGTCGCGGTTGATGGCCGTGAAATGTGCCATTTCGGGCGGCAGCCGAAGGTCTTCGTAGATCGCCTGGGTGGGGCAGGCGGACACGCAAATGCCGCAGTCGATGCATTCATCCGGGTGAATGTACAGAGTGCGCTCGCCTTCGTAGATGCAATCGACCGGACAGCACTTGACGCACGCGCCGTCCTTGATGTCGATGCAGGCGCCGGTGATGACGTGGGGCATGGCACGTACCTTCGCTGACGCGGCCGGCCTAGCGGCCCAGCCACTGCGGCTTGCGCTTCTGCTGGAAGGCCAGCACGCCCTCGTCGGCATCCTGCGACTGCAGTGCCGCCACCAGCGCCGGCAGCCGCATGCGGTGCGCCTCGGCCGGCGCCAGCGTGCCGGTGCGGCGCACCACCTGCTTGATGGCCTTGAGCGACAGCGGCGCGCAGGCCAGCATCTGCTGCACCCAGCGGTTGACGGCCGTGTCGAGCTCGGCGCGCGGCACCACCTCGTTGACCAGGCCCATTTCCAGCGCGCGCTGCGCCTTCACCCGCTGGCCGGTGAGCATCATGCCCATGGCCTGGCGGTAGGGAATCTGGCGCTGCAGCAGCAGCATGCCGCCGTCCAGCGGGAGCCGGCCGACCAATGGCTCGGGCAGGCCGAAGCTGGCCTCCTCGCAGGCCACGACGATGTCGCAGCCCAGCACCATCTCGAAGCCGCCGCCCAGCGCGAGGCCGTTGACGCGCGCGATCACCGGCACGTCGAGCGTCTCGCGCAGCGCGATGCCGCCGAAGCCGCCTGGCCGCGCCGCCGCCCAGTAGTCCACGCCCTTGAGGTTGGAGGTGTTCTTCAGGTCGGCGCCGGCGCAGAACGAACGCTCGCCCGCGCCGGTCAGCACCACGGCGCGGATGTCGCTGCGCGACTCGATGTCGCTCCATATGCGCTGCAATTCGGCCTCGGTCGGCAGGTCAACCGCGTTGAGCACATCCGGCCGGTCGATGGTGACCGTGGCGACGTGGTCGATGACTTCGTAGAGCACGCTCATGCATCGGCCTCCTCGATCAGCGCGCGGGCCTCGGCCAGCACCTCGGCCGTGTGCTGACCGAGCCTGGGCGGCGCGCGGCGCAGGCCGGCCCTGGCGCCCGACATGTGGATGGGGCTGGCAATGAACTTCAGCGCACGGCCCGACGGCGTGCCGCCCTCGAGGATCATCGCGTTGTGCAGCGTCTGCGGATCGACCAGCGCCTCGCGCATTTCGCGCACCGGGGCTGAGAGCAGGTCCTGCTCTTCGAGCTTCGCAAGCCAGTGCTCGCGCGTGTTGCTCGCAAAGCGCTCGTGGAAGATCGCATGCAGCGCCGCCTTGTTCTCGAACTGCGCCGACAGCGTGGCGTAGCGCGCGTCGAGCGACAGGTCTTCGATGCCCAGCGCGGTGCAGATGTCGCGCAGCGGGTTGGCCTTGAAAGCGCCCACCAGCACCAGCGGCCCGGTCTGCGTGTCGAACACGCCCGACAGCGGCATGGCGGCCCAGTTCACCTCGGAGTCTTCCATCATCACCATGGCCGCCTCCTGCATCTGCATCGCCAGCATGGAGTTGTAGAGCGACACCGAGATCTTCTGCCCCTCGCCCGTGCGCTCGCGCTGCAGCAGCGCCAGCAGGATGCCCTGCACCATGTGCATGCCGGCGGTGTAGTCGGCCAGCGCAGTCGGGTAGATCGACACCGGCACCGAGGCGTCGGCGCGACGCGCCATCACGCCGGTGAGCGCCTGGGCCAGCACGTCCTGGCCGCCCTTGTGGGCGTAGGGGCCGGTCTCGCCGAAGCCGGTGCCCACCGCGTAGATGATGCGCGGGTTGAGCCGCTTGCAGTCTTCGTAGCCCAGGCCCAGCCGCTCCATCACGCCGGCGCGGAAATTGTTGGTGACCACGTCGGCGCCGGCGATCAGCGCCTTCACCAGCTCCATCTGCGCCGCGTCGCGCAGGTCGATTTCCACGCTGCGCTTGTTGCGGTTGAGGCTGCAGAAGATCGGGTTGTCTTCACCCGCCACCGGCGCGAAGGTCGAGCGGCTCAGGTCACCCGCGCCCTTGCGCTCGACCTTGATCACGTCGGCGCCGTGGTCGGCCAGCATCTGCGTGCAGACCGGGCCCATCATGACCTGCGTGAAGTCGATCACGCGGATGCCGTCCAGAGGCAGTGCATCGGCAGCGGTCGTCATGCGGCCTCCTTCGCGAAAGAACGGGCGATGGCCGGCACGTCGGCGTTCGGCCCCTTCTGGTCGCCGGGGTCGGCGCCCTGGGCGCGCAGCGTCTTCTGCAGCTTCGCGATGTCGACCTCGCGCACCGTCACGCCGGCGTTCAGGGCCAGCGCCGCGGCGGTGCCGGTGGCCTCGCCCATGGCCATGCAGGGCGGAATCTCGCGCGAGATCTTCTGCGCCGCCGAGGTGGCCGAGTAGTGGCGCCCGGCCACCAGCAGGTTCTCGACGCTGCGCGGCAGCAGCGTGCGGTAGGGGTAGTAGTAGTCGCGCCCGCGCGCCACGCTGTCCTCGAAGCGCGTGCGCTGGGCCACGTCTTCCTTGGTCATCACGTAGGCGCCTTCGAGCAGTCGGGTCTGGCGGATGCCGGTCTGCGGTGCCATGTCGATCAGCACGCACTTCGAGAAGCCCGGCAGATGGGCACGCACGAACTCGATCACCTTGTGGATGGTGGCGCGGCCCTGCACCTCGGCGCGCGTCAGGTCGCTCACCTTCAGGCCGTCGAGCCCCGGCATGTGCGGGCAGTTGCACCACACCACGCCCGGCAGCGGCGTCTTGAGCCACCATGCTTCCCAGGCGCCGCCGAGCATGTGCTTGATCTCGCGGTCCAGCGCCTGCCAGGCCGCGGGCTCCTCGCGCTCGAAGCGCTCGGCTTCCTCGGTGTCGACGCCGCCGAGGCGGAACACCGTCGTCACGATGTAGCTGCCGCTGATGTGCGGCGCGCCGGCCGATGCCGCCACGTCGAGGTCGCCGGTGGTGTCGATCACCACCTTGCCCAGGATGGCTTCGCGCCCGCCCTTGGTTTCGCAGACCACACCCCTGACCTTGCCGTCTTCCACCAGCGTGCGCGAGAACCACGAATGCAGCCGCAGGTCGATGCCGGCCTGCAGCACCATCTCCAGCGACGTGCGCTTCCACGCATCGGGGTCGAAGGCGGCGGCGAAGCAGATGGGGTGCGGCTTCTCCTTGCTGTGGAAGTCGTAGGTGCCCCAGCGCTTCCAGCGGCGCACCGATTCGGGCAGCGTGCCCCAGTCCTGCTGGCGCGGGTACTCGGCCAGCCCGAGCGCGGACATGCGCTCGATCATTTCCAGGCAGATGCCGCGAACCGAAATCTCCTGCTGGTGGCTGTCCCACATGTCGTCCAGCACCAGCACCATGCCGCCCGAGGCCAGGCCGCCCAGGTGGTTGTAGCGCTCCAGCAGCGTCACGCTCGCACCGTTGCGCGCTGCGGCCAAAGCCGCGGCCTGCCCGGCGGGGCCGCCGCCGACCACCACCACGTCCGATTCGGCTGCCACGCGAACGTCGTGCGCGGGCTCCTGCATCCAGTCGCCAATACGGCTCATAGAAATCTCCTGTTGAAATGTATGGTTGTGTTTTTGGAATGCGCCCGAACGGTCAGGGCGCGGCCTCCGGCTGCCAGCGGATGACCCAGCGTTCGGCCAGCGTCACGAGCAGGAAGAACAGGCCCGAGAGCGTTGCGCTCATCACGATCGCGGCGTAGAGCAGCGGCGAATCGAAGTTGAAGGTGGCCTGCAGAATCATGGCGCCGATGCCCACCGTGGCACCCACCCATTCGCCCACCACCGCTCCGATCACGCACATCGACGCCGCGATGCGCAGGGCCGAGAACAGGTAGGGCAACGCGTTGAGCAAACGCAGGCGAAAGAAGATCTCGGTCTTGCTGGCCGACAGCACGCGCATCAGCTCCATCGCCTGCGGGTTCACCGACTCCAGCCCGCGCACCATGTTCACCAGCGTGGGGAAGAAGCACACCAGCGCGGCGATGGTGATCTTCGGCTCCACGCCGTTGCCCATGATGAGCACCAGCACCGGCGCCTTGGCCACCAGCGGCACGGCGTTGAACATCAGCACCACCGGAAAGAAGATGTCCTGCAGCGTCTTGTTGTGCACGAAGACCGTTGCAACGGCGATGGCCGCGAGGTTGCCCAGCACGAAGCCGCCTGCCGCCTCGAAGGCCGTGGGCAGCAGGTTGTCGAGCAGCACGTCGCGCTTGGCGTACAGCGTTTCCAGCACGGCCCACGGCGTGGGCGCGATGAAAGGCTTGACGCCGAACGCGACGATCACCAGCCACCACAGGGCGATGAGCCCGACGATGCCCAGCGCCGGCAGGATGCGGCGGCGCCAGATGCGCTTCTGCCGGGCGGCGGCCCAGGCCAGGTATTCGGGATCGGCCGAGGGCGGCGCGCCGATGGTGCCCGGCGCCCCGGGCACGGTCGTATCGATGGAACGGGTATTCATGGCTTCGGCCTCAGCAGGTTTCCAGCACGCGCCGCAGGTGGCTCGTGAGTCGGACGAACTCGGGGGTCTCGCGCATTTCGAGCGTGCGTTCGGCGGGCAGCTCCACCGGCACGATCTCGCGCACGCGGCCGGGGTTGGCGGCCAGCATCAGCACGCGCTGGCCGAGGAAGGCCGCTTCGTGGATGCTGTGGGTGACGAAGAGGATGGTCACGCCGGTCTCGCGCCACACGCGCAGGATCTCTTCGTTGAGCCTGTCGCGCGTGATCTCGTCTAGCGCGCCGAAGGGCTCGTCCATCAGCAGGATCTTGGGGTCGCTGGCCAGTGCGCGCGCAATCGACACGCGCTGCCGCTGGCCGCCCGACATCTCGTGCGGAAAGGCGTTCAGGCGGTCCTTCAGGCCCACCAGCTCGAGCAGCTCCCGCGGCGAGCGGCGGCCCTTGCGGCTTGCGCCGCCGCCCACCTGCAGCGGCAGTTCCACGTTCTGCAGCGCGGTGCGCCAGGGCAGCAGCGCCGCGTCCTGGAACACGAAGCCGATGTCGCGGTTCTTGCGCGCGGCCTGCGGCGTGGAAGACAGCACCTCGATGCGGCCCTTGCTCGGCTGCAGCAGGTCGGCCACCACGCGCAGGAAGGTCGACTTGCCGCAGCCCGAGGGGCCCAGCAGCGTGAGGAACTCGCCCTGCGCCACGTCGAGGTCCAGGCTCTTGATGGCGGTGACGTCGCGGCGCTCGGTGAAGAAGCGCACGCCGATGTCGCGGCAGGCGATGGCGGGCGGTGTACTGAGAACGGCGGCCATGGCGCGTCAGCCCTTCATGGCGCGCGCGGCGGCGGTGGCCTTGAGCGCGTCGAGCGAGATCACGTCTTCCACCTTCGGCGTGCGCGCGGTGAACTGGCCCAGCTCCGCGTAGGTGTTGATCTGCTCCTGCCACACGGCCGGGTCCATCGCGCCCCAGCCCTGCGTCTGCGCGAGGCCGCCGAAGGCGTATTCGAGCATCGCGTCGACCGCCACGCGCTCGTCCTCGCGCTTGAGGTTCGGGTACTCCTTCACCAGCATGTCGACCGACGCATCGCGGTTGGCGCGCACGTAGTGCCAGCCCTTGGCGGTGGCGCGCAGGAAGGCCTCGATGACCTTGGGCTGCGTCTCCAGCGTCTTGGTCGATGCGTAGTAAGGCAGCGCATAGAGGCGCACACCCGCGTCCCACTGCGTGAGCGAGGCGATGTCGGGGCCCAGCACCTTGATGGCGGTGGTGTTGGTGAGCCAGCCCGTCACCACGTCGACCTGGCCGGTGAGCAGCGGCGACATGTCGGCTCCGATGGAGACCACCTTGACGTCTTTCTCGGCGATCTTGTTCTTGGCCAGCAGCGCGCGCAGAAGAATGGCCGCCGTCGAAGGTATGCCCACGCGCTTGCCGATCAGGTCGGCCGGCTTGCGCACCGGGTTCCTGGCGAGCGAGAAGTAGGTGTAGGGGTGCTTCTGCGCGCCCACCGCGAAGCACTTGATCGGCAGGCCCTGCGACACCGCCAGCATGATCGACGGGCTCGACGACACCTGCCCCACCTCGTAACGGCCCGAGGCGATGATGGCCACGCCGTCGATGTTCGGGCCGCCGGGCTGGATCGCGAAGTCGATGCCTTCCTGCTCGTAGAAGCCCATGCGCTTGGCGACCACTTCGCCGATCTGGTTGCCGCCGACGATCCAGCCCAGCTGCATGTTGATGCGCGCCTTGCCCTGCGCGAAGGCGTCGACCGAGAGCAGTCCGCCGGCGGAGAGCCCGCTCGCGATGAGCGACGTCTTGAGAAGGCTGCGGCGACCCGGGTCGCGGAGGTTGGCCATGTCGGATTCCTTTTCTTCGATGCGATGAGGTGAAGTCGTTCGGCTCTTGTGTGCCGCCTTGCGATGCGGACGAAGGCATGTGAGGCAGCGAGGCGAATGCTAGGAGTGCGGTGCGCGCGCACCAAGCACCGTTTTTCGCAACGGGCGAACTAAAAAATAGTTCCCCTCGCGCGCGCCCAGCGACATTGCGGTGCATGCGGCACGAGCGCATGCACCAGCTTCGGGAAAACCATGAGCACGCGACGAGCCTGCCGCCCCGCGCACATTCGGCTCACACAGATTGCCAATGCTTGCAGGCGCACACAGGCACGTGTACTCATTCACGAATCCGCGGCGTATCTCGCAACGGGCACCGGGGAAACCCCGAGCGCTTTCATACTCCGCAAAAACCAATGGCCGATTGCGACTGAAGCGGCCGCGATATCAGGGAGGAACCACCAATGTCCATCTTCGATGGCCCGGCTTTGCCATGACGCGCCGGGTCACCATTCAAACGCCGTTGGGAGAGGCGCTCCAGTTTCACCGGCTGGCGGGGCGCGAGGCATTGAGCCGGCTCTACGACTTCGAAGTCGACCTGCTCGGCAACAGCAACGGCATCGACGCGAAGATGCTGCTCGGAAAGCCCTCCACCGTGGCGGTGCAGACCGAGAGCGGCGGCACGCGCTACCTGGGCGGCATCACCGCGTTCTTCGGGCTGGCCGCAGAGGACGCCCGCCAGAGCTTCTACCGCATGAGGCTGCGCCCGTGGCTGTGGCTCGCAACGCTTCGAAGCGACTTCCGCATCTTCCAGGACAAGTCGGTTCCCCACATCCTCGCCGAAGTGCTCGGCCGCTACGGCTATCCGGTGGAGCAAAGGCTCAGCCGCGAATACCGGGTGCGGGACTACTGCGTTCAGTACCACGAGAGCGATTTCTCGTATGTCTCTCGCCTGTGCGAACTGGAAGGCATCTGCTACTACTTCAGGCACGAGGCGCAGCGCCATGTTCTGGTGTTCGCCGACGACATCGCAGCCTCGCACGACCCGCTGCCGGGCGGCGAGACGGTGCGCTTCCATCCGTCGGAGAAGGCGGGCATGACCGGCGGCAACCGCGCCAACCCGGGCGAGCGCATCTTCGAATGGAAGCCCGGTGAAGAAGTGCGCTCCGGCCTTCACTTCACCGACGACTACGACTTTCTCAAGCCCGCGGCCGATCTCTCGAGCCAGCGGCAAGCGCCAGCCGGGCACACGCACGACGACTTCGAATGCTACGAATGGCCCGGCGGCTATACGCAGCACGACGACGGCGAGATCCACACGCGCATTCGCACCGAAGAGCAGCTGAGCGAACGCTGCGTCGCAAGCGGGCGCTCGAACAGGCGCGAACTGGCGCCGGGCCATGTCTTCGAACTCGCCAATCACCCGAGGGACGACCAGAACCGCAAGTACCTGCTGACCAGCGTCGAATACGAACTGCAGGAAAACATCCAGGCCAGCGAAGGCGCGGGTGCCGGCGAAGGTTCCGTCCAGCGCTTTGCCTTCGAAGCGCAACCTGCCGACCATGCATGGCGGCCCCGGCGCGTCACGCCGAGGCCTCGCACGCGGGGGCCGCAGACAGCCATCGTGGTCGGCCCGAAGAACGAAGAGACGTGGACCGATCGGCACGGCCGCATCAAGGTGCAGTTCCACTGGGATCGCCTTGGCGCGCGCAACGAGAACTCCAGCTGCTGGGTGCGCGTGTCGATGTCCTGGGCGGGCGACACCTTCGGCACGGCGGCGTTACCCCGCGTCGGGCATGAGGTCGTCGTCGATTTCCTGAACGGCGACCCCGACTGCCCCATCGTCACCGGGCGCGTGTTCAACGCCACGAACATGCCTGCATGGCGCCTGCCCGACCAGGCGAATCTGTCAGGCATCCGCAGCCGCGAACTGCGTGCCGACGACGGCTCGGGCCGTGCAGGTGGCGCGCGCGGCAACCACCTGGCACTGGACGACCACCCCGGCAAGATCCAGGCGCAACTCAAGAGCGATCACCTCTGCAGCAGCCTGAGCCTTGGCCACATCGGGCGCATCGACGGCACGGAAGGCCGCGCGGACGACCGGGGCGAAGGCGCGGAACTGCGCACGGACGGCCATGCGTCGGTTCGCGCCGCCAAGGGACTGCTGCTCACCACCGAGGCGCGCCCCGATGCGCAAGCGCACATCACCGACCTCGGGGAGACCGTCGCCCGCCTGACAGCGGCGCGCGACCTGCACGAACGCCAGAGCCGGACCGCGCAGGAGGCCAAGGCGCACGAAGCGGGCGACCAGGACGTGGTCACGCAAGCTCTCAAGGAACAGAACGACGCCATCAAGGGCGGCTCGGAACACGGCGCGTTTCCCGAGCTCCGCGAGCCGCACCTCGTGCTCGCCAGCGCGGCCGGCATCCAGAGCACCGCAGCCGGCGCCACCCACATCGCCAGCATCACGCACAACGCACTGAGCAGCGGCGGCCACACCAGCATCAGCGCGGGCAGGAGCTTCCTGGTCAGCGTCAGGGAAGCCGCGCGCCTCTTCGCCTACAAGGCCATCCGCCTGACAGCCGCCACCGCCGGCATCGACATCGTCGCCCTGCAGAACAGCATCAACCTGCTGGCCAGGCTCGACATCAAGCAGGAGGCCGACAGGATCAGCATCACCGCCCGGGAAGAGATCGTGGTCAGCGGCGGCGGCAGCTTCACCAGGTGGAACCGCGCCGGCATCGTGCATGGCACCCAAGGCCTGTGGCGTGAACATGCGCGCACCCACAGCTACGCCGGCCCGATGGACATGGCCAAGCTCCAGCGAATGGAAGGCGTGAGCCACGACGACAGGTACAGCGTGCGCTTCGCGCCGCTGGGCAGCGACGAAGTGTTCGGGCACATGGCCATGACCGGCCTGCCCTACCGGATCGTCGACGAGAAGCAGCAGACCAGGGCCGAAGGCGTCATCCCCGAGGACGGCCGGCTGCCCCGTATCGAATTCGACACGCCCGACGAGGCCGTGCTGATCGTGGGCGAGGAGGCCTGGGCCTGGAGCGAGGTTCCGACGACCAGCACGCGTGACGACGACTCCGATGCAGCCGGGCCCGAGGACAGCGACGGTCTGGACGACGACCCGCCGGCTCTCGAGGGCTCGAAGTACGCACCGCCCGGGGGGAGCACGGGTCCCGACCACTTTCTCTCCGAGTCCTCCGTGCAGGCTTACCTGAACGGGCTGGGCTGAACAGCAAAAAAACGACCATGTCCAAGCTGATATCCGCTACCTACCACCCCAACATCGAAGTCGCCGAGTTCATCTGCGAAGACGGCCGGCACCTGCTGCGCTCGGGCGGAACGCTGCCATGGCGCATCAACAACCCCGGGGACCTGACAGCCCGGATGGTGGACGGCCTGCCTGCGCCGAAAAAAGCGCGGGGCTACGTCGGGTTCGCCACCACCCGATCGGGCAGGACATTCCTGATATTCCCCGACGAAGACGCAGGTCGAGCCGAGCTGAAGGCGAACCTGAAGCGCATGCACGGCGAACGGACCATTCCGGAGGCCATTCCCGACTACGCGCCCAAGCACGAGAACAACACCGGGAAATACATCGACGACCTGCTCAGGACGAGCGGCATCCCGGCCAACAGGAAGATCAACGAATGCACCGGCGCCGAGATTGAAAAGATCGTCGACAGCATCGCGACGATCGAAGGCTTTCACGCACGGCCGGAAACCCGCAAGGAGACATGGGTGGCCGTGAGCAGGATCAACGCGACAGATGGCAGCCAGCCCCTGCCTGATGCGGAAATCATTCTGCAGAGGGAAAACGGCGAGGAGAGGTTGAAGTCGGATGCCACCGGGCGGTTTCCTCCGGTGATTCATCCGGCGGACAGATCGACCGTGGCCGTCAAGGTGATCAGCCCCAAAGTCAACAAGCCGGTGCGGATTGGATCCATCGGCGGCGAGACGGGCAAGGATTTCAACCTGCTGGCGAAGTTCAGGAAATGGAAGGGCGTTGCGGGGTCGGAAAAGATCAATAGCTCTTCACCGGCAAATAAAGGACCCGTGAGCTATGTGATTCAGCCGGGCGATAGTCTCGGGAAAATCGCAAAACTATATCGAACAAGTATTGCCTCAATCAAGGAGCGCAATGGATTGCACAGTGATCTTATTTTTCCCGGCGAAATTTTATTTATTTCCGGAAATGCCAAGAAAAATGCGGGGGTTCATAGGCCATCACCACCTGCCCCATCCAGCGCAAGGACGACGGATCAGGAGCGATCTAAAGAAGGAACCGGAAAGGTTCTAGCGCTCATCAATCCGACGCTTGGCCGCGCGCCGTGGATGCCGGTTGCCATCGCGGAGGCGAAGCTCAGAGCTGGAGAAGTCGAGACCACGCTGCAAAACAAAATCAACTATCACGCGGAAATCGGCGATGGCCTCAAATCCTTGGAAGACCGCAACAATGCCTGGTGCGCGGCGTTCGTGAACTGGTGCCTGATGCGAGCAGGATATCCCATCGAAAACGCTGGCTATCCGGATCGTAAATCAGACAAGGCCCGAGCACATGGCTTCTACGAAGTATTTGGACCAAAAGAAAAATCCAAGAAGGAGGCGTCGAAGATCAGGAATCCGTTGTTTTTGGAGCTTGAAAGGCCGATATATGGTGCCATAGCCGTGGAAACCACCAAGTACGGACAAGGAATACATGTCGGATTCATCTACGCGATAAGCAAATCCGGCAACCCAATTCTGCTGGGAGGAAATCAAAATCAGAGAATAAATTTCTCGGCATTCACGTCGACAATACCAGAAATCCCTACGCCGCCAGACAGGAAAAATCGAAATATCAAGCCCTTGGGGGCTGCAAAGAATTTCAAATATCTCATTCCGACCGCCTACTTCGAACAGTCAAAGAAGGATCTACTCGCGCCAGGACTCGAAATTCAAGATGCAGACGCGCTCAACGAGTCGATGAATATCATAAATGAAAAGCCCAAAAAATCGAAAAAACCATCCATCGACTAAACCCGAAAAAATCATGTCATTTTTTATTCGAAACATTCGATTTGCCTTACTTCTTTTCGCAGGTGCCTTGGCCATTTCTTCAGTATCGGCGGGGTACGTCTACGGCCCCTACGCCGTCTGGGTGAATCTGGACCAATCGGCCGAAGGAAAGGTGGTCGAGCAGAAAATTGAACAATTCTTTAGCGACGAAGCGACAACTTGCAACGGCAACTGGATAGTGGGGCAATCTCGGCTTTACATGAAGAAGCGCCCAAAGAATATCGACAATGAATTGGTTCAGAAAGTGTTTCTGAAAAAGGATTGGAGCAGCCAAAAGAAACTGCAGAAAATTCTTAAAAATTACAAGGACGAATTTATAGAAGAAGGCTTCGACGGAATAATCGTCTATCTTCGCCATGACGGGGAGGCCAAAATGATGGGAATGACAGTCGGAAAGAAGAGGATCACCTCCTACACCTTGGCCTTGAGCAGTGAGCATCCTGAGGACGGAATGATAAAAAACGTATTCTGTGGCCTGCTGCCACCCAAAACTCGAGCGCCATAGGCATGCGCCAAGTCATCTTCCACACGATTTAAACCGGCTATCGAATTCGTTCCCTGCTATTTTTTCCGGTAGCGCCTGAACACGCTCCGAAGCCTGAGTCCAGGCGAATCCACATGACTCCTTCCCCCTCCTCCCCGTCCGAATCCGAACGCATCTTCGAAGTCCAACTCTCCGTCCTCCTGCGCAGCTTCCCGTTCGCGCTGGCGGGCTCGGTCATCTCGGCCTGCGTGGTGGCGTACGTGATGCTGGCGGTCGTGCCGCGCACGCAGGTGGCCGCATGGATCTCGGCGACGCTGCTTGTCGCGGCCTTCCGGTTCGGCGCGATGCTGTATTACGCGCGGACGCGCAGCCGCCCTGGGGCGGGCGAGCGATGGCTGCGGCAGATGGTGTTCGGCAACATCGCGTCGGGCATCCTGTGGGGGTTGCCGTTCGCCTACTGGACCTTCTTCGTCCCGCTGGAGTACCAACTCTTTTTTCTCGTGATACTGCTCGGCCTGGGCACCGGCGCCACTTATTCGAACTACATGGTGCTGCCCGCCGTGTATGCGTTCGTCGTGCCGACTTTTGCGCCGACCTTCATCGCGCTCGCGGCCCAGCCTTCGGCGGTGAACCTGGCGCTGGTTTCCAGCGGCGCGGCCTATCTGGTGGCTACTGTTGCCTTCATCCATCGCATGAACCGCACGCATTTGAACGCGCTGCGGCTGGGCTATGAGAACCTGGCGCTGCTGCAGCAAGTGCGCCTTGAAAAGGAAGCCGCCGAACGCAGCGACCTGGAGAAGTCGCGCTTTCTCGCGGCGGCGAGCCACGACCTGCGGCAGCCGGTCCACGCGATGAGCCTTTTCCTGGGCCTGCTGGCAAACGAGCGGCTGTCGTCGCATGGCCGCTACCTACTGGACAACATCACCAAGGCCAGTGCCGCGATGGGGCATCTGTTCGATGCCCTGCTCAATATCTCGCGGCTGGATGCGGGCGTGATCCATCCGCGCATCCGGGGTTTTGCGCTCGACCGGTTGCTCGACCAGATCCGCACCGAATACACGCCGCAGGCCCGGCAGAAGGGACTGGTGCTGAAAGTGCGGCCCTGCGCCGCCTTCGTGCGCTCGGACCCGATGCTGCTGGAGCGCATCCTGCGCAACCTGGTGAGCAACGCCATAGCGCACACACCACACGGGCGCGTGCTGATCGGCTGCCGCAGGCGCGGCGGGGACGCGGTGCGCATCGAGGTCTGGGACACCGGCCCGGGCATTCCGCAGCACGAGCATGAACGCATCTTCTGGGAGTTCCATCAGCTGCGAAATCCCGAGCGCGACCGCGGCAAGGGGCTGGGCCTGGGCCTCGCCATCGTGCGGCGCACCGCCGCGCTGCTGGGGCACCCGCTGTCGCTGCACTCGGCCGAGGGCCGCGGCACGGTCTTCATGCTGAGCGTCGATGCGCAGCAACAAACATCGGCGCCGGACATCACCGGTGCCGAGGGCGGCGTGACAGCCGCGACGCAAGCGCGCGCACCCGTTGCCGCCACGCAAGCGCACGCGCACGCGAAGCCGGCCACGGGGCAGCTGATCCTGGTGATCGACGACGACGCGCAGAACCGCGAAGGGCTGAGGCTGCTGCTCGAAAGCTGGGGGCATCGCGTGATCGCGGCCGCCGGGCCGGACGAACTGGTCGAGCAGATAGCCGACGTACCCGGCAAGCCCGGGCTGATCGTGAGCGACTATCGCCTGCGCGATCACGAGACCGGCATCGAGGCCATCGACCGCTTGCACGAGGAATACAACGACTCTGCGATTCCCGCATTGCTGGTGAGCGGCGACACCGATCCTGCGCGCCTCATCGAAGCGGCCGCGCGTTCCATTCCGATCCTGCACAAGCCGGTGGAAGTGGATGCGCTGCGCGAGTGGGTCGACAGGCTGCTGCTCGCGGCCGACGGGAACGCTCGGCCTCGAGAGGCCGAGCCGGGTTGATGCTGTTCCTGCTCACGAAGATCTCGATGCACTTGGCGGGCGCGCCACGGCGCCGCGCCGCCGGCGAACGCCCGGGCTGGCGTGGAGCCAGCGCGAGCGAGGCGCACGGCCTGGGGATTCATCGGATCGGGAATCTTCCACGCCATGGGCCTGTGGCCGTATCCGCCGCACGGCCAGTGCGCGAGTCCGCGAAGGCGTGCCGGTCGGTCGCTGGCGCTGCGGCATCTGGTGCCGCTCGAAGCGCAGTTCCTTCTGCTTCAGGTAGTGCATGAGCACATGCGAGACCATGTTGAGGCCGAAGGTGCCGAAGGCGGCCGGGAAGATATAGAGCGCGATCGACAGCGCCGACGAGAACACCAGGTCGTCGGCCAGCGACGGCGTGGCCCGGGCCATGGTGGCCAGAGCGCGCAACAGGAAGATGTCCACGCCCGCCAGCAGGATCAGCAGGAGGCCGAAGCCCAGCACGGTGACCTTCGAGAACTCGCGCCGCACGAAGAGCATGATGAAGATGGCGGTGGGCAGCACCAGCGAACAGAGCACCAGGCCCCAGAAGCGCATTTCCGTGAATACCGTCGCGTCCGAATGCATGAGGCCAAATTGAGCCACGTGCGGAGCGGCACAAGTTGTCTGCCGGGTGAACCGCGGGTAAAGGCGGCCGACGGAAAGGGGCGCCGCGCTGCCTAGCGTGGCTTGCCCAGCATGCCGGCGCGGCGCGCCACGATCGTGGCCTGCGTGCGGTTGGACACGCCGAGCGCCGCGAAGATCGCGGAGATGTGGGCCTTGACGGTCTTCTCGGAGGTCTCCAGCCGCTGTGCGATCTGCGCATTGCGCAGGCCCTCGCACAGCAGGTGCAGCACCTCGGTCTGCCGCGCGGTCAATTGGCTCAGGCTGTCTGTCGGCATCGACAGCACCGGCAGCGGCGAAGCGCCCTGTGGCGACACATGCACCACGTTCTGCTCGCCGCCGACCACACGGCGCAGCGCATCCAGCAACTGCCGGCTGTCGGCCGACTTGTGGACGAAGCCTTGCGCGCCGGCCTCGAGCGCGGTCTCCACGTCATGCGGATCTTCGGAGGCCGACAGCACCAGGATGCGCAGCCCGCCCCTGCGCCGATGCAGTTGCTGCACCAGCGCGGCACCGCCAAGGTCGGGCAGGTAGTAGTCGGTCATGACGGCATCGAGCACTGGCAGCGCAGACAACGCCTGCAACGCTTCGCTGCCGGTACTGGCGGTTTCGATGGTCATCGACGGCTGCGCCTCCCGCAACGCGAGGCGCAGGCCCTCGCGGAACATGGCGTGGTCGTCGATCAGCAGAATCGTGGAGGGCATCCGCCGATTCTGGCCGCAAGCCGATAGCAGCTCCGGCTCATCCCTGCGCGCAGTCACTTCCCGCCCGCGGGTGCGCCTTCGATGTCCGCCGCGAACTTCTGCAGCAGCCGCACCAGGTCCTCGAAATCCTGCGGCTCCCACTTGTCGAAGATGCCGCGCGCAAGCCGTTCGCGCGCCGCATCGACGGCATCGGTCATCGCCTTGCCTTTGGGCGTCACGACCGCCTCGCGCACGCGCCGGTCGTGCGCGCCGCCCTGGCGCTCGACCAGGCCCAGGCTCTCCAGCTTCGCGACCTGCCGGCTGACCGTCGTGTGGTCGCGCCCGGCACGGTCGGCGAGTTCGACCACGCCGATGGGCCCGACCCGTTCGATGCCCACCAACAGCGGGAACAACGCGCGGTCGAGAGAAATGCCCGCTTCGCGCACCATCGCCTCGTCTCGCTGCGGACGGTTCATGACGCTTACCACGGTGAGCAACGCACCGTGCAACGCGCGCAGCTGCGCGGAGATATGTGCATCTTGCACATTTATTTTCTTTGGCATAGCATCCGCTCCTAATAGGTGCATATTACACACATCGGAGCTTGCCATGACCCAGGACTTTTCCACGGACGTACTCATTTGCGGCGCCGGCGCAGCCGGTCTCACGCTCGCCATCGACCTCGCGCGGCGGGGTGTTTCCTTCCGACTCATCGAGAAGATGGACGCGCCTTTCCAGGGCTCGCGCGGCAAGGGAATCCAGCCGCGAACGCAGGAAGTCTTCGAGGACATGGGCATCCTCGACCGGGTCGTCGCAGCCGGCGGCCTGTATCCGCCCTCGCGGGAATACCACCCCGACGGTAGCCATGTCGATTCGCCGGTGATGACGCACACGCCACCGACGCCAGCGGAGCCCTACGGCATTCCTTTGATGGTGCCGCAGTTCCTCACCGAAGGCGTGCTGCGCGAGCGGCTGGCCGAGCTCGGACACCGACCGGCATTCGGCTGCGAGCTTGTGGCGTTCGAGCAGGACGAAAGCGGCGTGGCCGCGCGGCTGGCCAGTGCGGCAGGCGAAGAGACGCTTCGCGTGCGCTTTCTCGTCGGCGCCGACGGTGGCCGCAGCTTCGTGCGGCATGCGCTGGACATCGGCTTTCCTGGCAAGACGCTGGGCGTGCGCGCGGTGGTGGCAGATGTCGTGCTGTCCGGCCTGGAGCGCGAAGCCTGGCACCGTTTCAACGAGGGCTCGATGGATGCGCAGATGTCCCTCTGCCCGCTCGCCGGAACGCAGCTGTTCCAGCTGCAGGCGCCGATACCGCTGGAAGGCGACATCGATCTTTCTGCGCAGGGCCTCTCTGCCATGGTTGCCGCGCGCACGGGCCGCAACGACATCCGGATCCACTCGGTCTTGTGGGCCTCGGCTTTTCAGATGAACGCTCGCCTGGCCGACCGCTACCGGGCAGGCAACGTGCTGCTGGTCGGCGACGCCGCGCACGTCCATCCGCCAACGGGCGGCCAGGGACTGAACACCAGCGTGCAGGACGCCTACAACCTCGGCTGGAAACTGGCGGCCGTTGCAGCTGGCGCTCCCAAGACCTTGCTCGACAGCTACGAGGAAGAGCGTCGCCCGGTTGCGGCGGAAGTGCTCGGGCTCTCCACGAAGCTGCTCGTCGATGCGAAGCGCGGCGACATGCGGCGCGGACGCGAGGTGCATCAGCTCGACCTGGGCTACCCCGGGTCGTCGCTCGCGATGGAGCAGCCGGAACGCGCTGGCAGCCGTCTGTGCGCGGGCGATCGCGCGCCCGATGCGCCGGTGCGCGGCGCCGCCGGACAACCGACGCGCCTGTTCCAGTTGTTCAAGGGTGCGCACTGGACCCTGCTGGGCTGGGAGACCGATCGCCGCGGCATCGCGCCACGGTCGGGCCTGCACATTCATACCTTCGGCGACGGGGGCGAGTTGCACGACGACGGCGGCCACTTCCGCGAAGCCTACGAACCCATGCCCGGCGATTGGGTGCTGGTGCGCCCCGACGGCTATGTCGGCGCCATCGTGGCCTCGGCCCGCATCGAGGCACTGGAGGCCTATCTGCAGGCCGTTGGCCTGGGCCTGCCGCACTGAGGGAAAACGCCAAGCCCCGCCCCCGCGTTCGTTCCTACAGTCGCATTCGTCCGCTCCACCGAGCGAGCGCAGGCGGCAAATAACAAAAGGAAGAGACACGCCATGGAATTCGACTACGTGATCGTGGGCGGCGGGTCCGGCGGCGCCACGCTGGCCGCGCGGCTCAGCGAAGACCCCGCCGTGCAGGTCTGCCTGATCGAGGCCGGCGGCGACGGCCGCGGCGTGCTGGTGCGGGCACCGGCCGGCGCGGCGGCCATGCTGTCGGGGCGCCCGCGCATCAACAACTACGCCTACCAGACCGTGCCGCAGCCGGGCCTGAACGGACGCCGCGGCTACCAGCCGCGCGGGCGCTGCCTCGGCGGCTCGAGCGCGATCAACGCCATGCTCTACGTGCGCGGCCACCCTGGCGACTACGACGACTGGGAGCGCGCCGGCTGCGCGGGCTGGTCGTTCGACGACGTGCTGCCGTGGTTCAAGCATGCGGAGGGCAACCAGCGCGGCGAGAGCGCCATGCACGGCGCGCACGGTCCGCTGCAGGTGGCGGACCAGCAGTCGCCGCGCGAGATCACGGAGGCTTTCGTGCGCGCCGCCATGGAGTGCGGCATTCCACGCAACGACGACTTCAACGGGAGCGTGCAGGAAGGCGCCGGGCTCTACCAGGTCACGCAGTTCCATGGCGGCGACAGGAACGGCGAGCGCTGCTCGGCCGCTGCGGCCTACCTGCATCCGGTGATGAGCACGCGGCCCAACCTCACGGTACTGACCGGCACGCAGGCGCAGCGCGTGCTGCTCGACGGCCGGCGCGCCACCGGCGTCGAAGTGCGCCGGGGCGGCAACATTGACACGCTCTCGGCGCGGCGCGAGGTGGTGCTGTGCGGCGGCGCGTTCAACTCGCCGCAGCTGCTGATGCTCTCGGGCATCGGCGACCCGCAGGAACTGCAGCGCCACGGCATCGCGGTGCGGCATGCGCTGCCGGGCGTGGGCCGCAATCTGCAGGACCATGTCGATTTCATCCTGTCCTATCGCACGAAGGCCAAGGGCCTGCCCGGACTGGGGCCTGCGGGGCTCTTCAATTTCGTGAAGGCCATTCCGCAGTGGCGGCGCACGGGCAAGGGCCTGATCTCGACGCCCTTTGCCGAGGGCGGCGCTTTCATCAAGTCATCGCCCGAACTGCGCCGGCCCGACCTGCAACTGCATTTCGTGATCAGCCTGGTGGACGACCATGCGCGCAAGCTGCACGGAGGTTTCGGCTTCTCGTGCCACGCATGCGTGCTGCGGCCCAACGGACGTGGCGACGTGCGGCTGCACGACGCCGACCCGGCATCCGCGCCGCGCATCGACCCGCGCTTCCTGTCGGACGCGCAGGACGTGGCGCTGCTGCTGCAGGGTGTGAAGAAGATGCGCGAAATACTGCGCGCCCCTGCCCTCGCGCCCTACCGGCACAGCGAGCTCTACACCGCGAACGTGCAGACCGACGAAGAGCTGGAGCGGCACATCCGCGCGCGCGCCGACACCATCTATCACCCGGTGGGCACCTGCAAGATGGGCACTGACGCCATGGCCGTGGTCGACGCGAAGCTGCGCGTGCACGGCATCGCGAACCTGCGCGTGGTCGATGCCTCGGTGATGCCGACGCTGATCGGCGGGAACACGAACGCGCCGACGATCATGATTGCCGAGCGTGCGGCTGACTGGATGCGGGGGCCGATCACTTTTGACCGTGCTGTGCAGGATGCTCGGTCTCTTGTTGCTTGATGCTTGTGCGTTGTTCGGGGGTGCGTGCACAGGCCACCGGGTACTCCCCTCCGCGAATGTCCCCCGGGCTTCGCCCTCCTCCTTTATTTCGCTGCGGGGAGCACCCGGCGCCCTGTGCACGATGGACGCGGCTCTGGTGCCTGCCGATCAACCAGTGCTCTGAACGCTCACGCCGATGGGGTGCCTTGCGCAGCGAAATAAAGGGGGAGGCCGCAGGCCGGAGGACATTCGCGGAGCAAGGTACCCCGTCGGCGTGAGCGCGCCCAGAACAAACACAACCACGCAGCTAAGCGTGAGAAGACCCGCGCACCACCAACTCCCCAGGCAACAACAACTGACGAGGCGGCTCCTCCAGCCCCCGCAGCCGCTCGATGAGGCAGGTAGCCGCCGTGCGGCCGATGGCGTCGGTGGGCTGGGCCACAGTGCTCAGGCCGGGACCGATGAGCGAGGCCCATTCGGGATCGTCGAAGCCGACGAAGCCCAGGTCGCTGCCGAACTGCCACCCCAGCCGTGCCATCGCCTGCGCCACGCGCAGCGTGACCACCGCATTGCCCGCGACCACCGCCGCGCGGCGGCCGCGCCTGGCGCGCTGGCGCAAGGCGCGCAGGGCCTCGTCGAGCGCGTCGCTCTCGCCCTCGACGCATTCGAAAATCTCGCCCGCCACGCGCGGCTCGTGCGCCGCCACGCATGCGCCGAATGCGGCCGTCCGCTCGCGCCGCGAACTCACGCCCTTCTGCGGCTCGGTGACGTACAGCAGCTCGCGATACCCGCCCTCGACCAGATGGCCGCAGGTGGCCGTCATCGCGGCATGGTTGTCGAGAGAGACGAAGTCGGTGTGCATGCCGGCGTGGCGGCGGTCCACCAGCACGGCGGGCTTGCCGTGCAGCGTGACCGCGTCGACCACGTTGCTGCCGCGCCCCAGCGTGTTGAGGATGAAGCCGTCGACCTGGTAGCCCGCGAGCGCATCGATGGCTTCGCGCTCGCGTTCGCTCTCGTTGCCGAGGTTGAACAGCATCACCAGGTAGCCGGCGTCCTGGCAGGCCTTCTCGGCGCCGCGCAGCACCGCAACGGAATACGGATTGGTGATGTCGGCCACGATCAGGCCGATGAGCCGCGAGCGGCCATGGCTCAGCGCCTGCGCCATCGGGCTCGGCGAATAGGCCAGCTTGGCGATGGCCACTTCGACGCGCGCGGCGATGTCGGGGCTCAGCAGCCGCTCGCGGTGGTTGAGGAAGCGCGAGACGGTGGCCTTGGAGACACCGGCCGCCTCGGCGACGTCGGCGATGGTGGCGCGGCCGGTGGGCTTCATGGTCTTGCTCCTGCCCTCCCCCAGCGGGGAAGGGAGAAAAGCCTGGCACCGGTCATGCGCTCGCCGTGTCGTACGGCGCCGTCGGCTTCTCGCCGGCCAGCACCTGCAGCAGATTGGTCGTCGCCAGCTCGGCCATGGCGTGGCGCGTCTCGTGCGTGGCCGAGCCGATGTGCGGCAGCGGCGTCACGCGCGGATGCGTGCGCAGCGGCGAGTCGGCCGGCAGCGGCTCTTTCGCGAACACATCGAGGCCGGCGGCGCGCAGCGTGCCGCGGTCGAGTGCGTTCAGCAGCGCGTCTTCGTTCACCGTGGCGCCGCGGCCACCGTTGATGAAGGCGGCGCCCGGCTTCATGCGCGCGAAGAAGGCGGCGTCGATCATGCCGCGCGTGGCATCGGTCAGCGGCAGCATCGCGAGCACGATGTCGGCGCGCGCGAGCAGGTCGTCCAGCGGCGTGTGCGTGGCGCGGCCTTGCAGCTCGGGCGCCTGCGCGGCCAAGTCGACCGGGCGGCGTGCGTGGTACAGCACCGGCATGCCGAAGCCCAGTGCGGCGCGGCGCGCCACGGCCTGCCCGATGCGGCCGAAGCCGAGGATGCCCAGGGTCTTGCCGTGCACGTCGGTGCCGAAGAGTTCTTCGCCGATGTTCTTGGTCCAGCGGCCTTCGCGCACCAGGTTCGACAGTTCGACCACGCGGCGCTGCGTGGCCATGAGAATCGCGAACACCGTGTCGGCCACGGTCTCGGTCAGCACGTCGGGCGTGTGGCACAGCACGATGCCGCGCTTGTGCAGTTCCGCCAGCGGGTAGTTGTCGACGCCGACCGACACGCTCGAAATCACCTTCAATTGCGGCGCCGCGTCGAGCAGCGCGGCATCGATCGGGTGGCTGGATCCGATCAGCCCGTTCGCGGTGCGCAGCGCGGCGGCAAAGGCCTCGGGCTCCTTGCGCGGATCGGCCACGGTGACATGGTGCGCGGCCTGCAGGCGCGCGAGCTGGTCTTCAGGCAGCGGCCGGAAGACGAGGATGTTCTTTTGCTGCGTCATGGCGTTCAGAGCCCCGCTTCTTCGAGTTGCGCCCGCGTCGGCAGGCCTTCGGTGTCGCCCAGCACCTGCACGGCGCGCGCGCCGATCCAGGCGCCGCGGCGCACCGCGTCAGGCACGCTGCGGCCTTCGAGCAGTGCGCTCACCACGCCGGCCGCGAAGCCGTCGCCCGCGCCCACGGTGTCGATCACTTCCTTCACCGGGAAGCCGTCGACGCGGCCGGTGCCGGCCACGTCGCTGTCGTAGTAGGCGCCCGCCGCGCCGAGCTTCACCACCACCAGCTTCGCGCCGCGCTCGCGGTAGAACCTGGCAACGTCCTCGGGCTTGTCGTGGCCCGTGAGCAGCAGGCCTTCTTCGATGCCGGGCAGCACCCAGTCGGCGCGCGAGGCCAGTTCGTTGACCCAGTGGCGCATGGTGTCGGTGGACGACCACAGCGTGGGGCGCAGGTTGGTGTCGAACGAGATGGTGCGGCCGGCGGCGCGCATCACGTCCATGCTCTTCAGCGCGGCCTGCAGGCTGGTGTCGGAGATGGCGGCGAACACACCGGTGGCGTGCAGGTGGCGCGCTGATCGCAGCCAGGCTTCGTCGACGTCGGCCGGGCCCATGTGGCTCGCGGCCGAGCCCTTGCGGTGGTATTCGATCGGCGGGTCGCTGCCGTCGGTGACGCGGCCCTTGAACTGGAAGCCGGTGCGCTGCGTGGCGTCGGTGATCACGTGCGAACAATCGATGCCTTCGGCGCGCATCGCGGCCAGCAGCGCACGGCCCATCGAGTCGGTGCCCAGCCGGCTGGCCCAGCCCACCTTCAGGCCCAGGCGCGAGAGGCCGATGGCCACGTTGGTCTCGGCACCGGCGGTGCGCTTGTGGAACGACTGGGCGTCCTCCAGCGGCCCCGGCCGGTCGGCCACCAGCAGCAGCATGGCTTCGCCGAAGAGAGCGACGTCGAAGGCGGTGGGTTCTGTCATGTCTGTTGTTCTAGCTCTGTGCGCGCGCGGCGCGGATGAAGTCGATCTGCGCGCGGGTGACGGCCGGCAGGTCGTCGCCCACGAGCGGGTATTCGATGGCATGCGGCACGTCGGCCGGCAGCGCGCGCAGCACGGCACGCCATGGCGCCACGGAATCGCCCAGCGGCACCGCCACCCACTTGTGCGGCATGCGCTGCGCGCCCTTGCAATGCACGTAGCGCACGCGGTGGCCGAGTGCCTGCGCGGCCTGCAGTGGGCATTCGCCGACCCAGTGCCAGTTGCCCATGTCGAAGGTCATGCCGAGCGAAACGCCGGCGCGGTCGGCCACGTCGAAGAAGGTCTGCAGCGCGGCCAGCGTGCCGGCGCGCACGGTCTGATCGTTCTCGATGACGAGTTCGATGCGCGTTTCCGCGAGCTCCACCTTCAGGCCCCAGAGCGAGCCGTGCGACGAAGCCTGGAAGTCGCCGATCGACATCTTCAGCCGCTTGGCGCCCACGCGCGTGGCGGCCGCGATGCCGCGCTTGAGCGCGGCGCTGTCGAGCCAGCCGCCCTGGGCCCACAGGCCCTCGGGGCTGGAGTAAACGGATGCCAGCCCGTTCAGCGCGGGCAGTTCCGCGTCGGCGTCGCGCAGCATCTCGCCGCGCACCTCCACCGAATCGGCACCGGCGGCCAATGCCAGTTGCGAGCACCAGAGCTGGCCGTGCCGGCCCACCTCGGCCGCGCCGAAGGACGACAGAGAAATCAGGACCTCGAAGGACATCAGTGGCCTTGGTGCGAACTCAGGATCTGGCCGAGGAACTGGCGCGTGCGCTCATCCTTCGGGTTGCCGAAGAACTCTTCGGGCGGCGCCTGCTCGATGATCCTGCCTTCGGCCATGAAGATCACGCGGTCGGCCACGCTGCAGGCGAAGCCCATTTCGTGGGTCACGCACAGCATGGTCATGCCGTCTTCGGCCAGGCCGATCATGGTGTCGAGCACCTCCTTGACCATCTCCGGGTCGAGCGCGGACGTGGGTTCGTCGAACAGCATGATCTTGGGCGTCATGCACAGCGCGCGCGCGATGGCCACGCGCTGCTGCTGGCCGCCGGAGAGCTGGCTCGGGTACTTGCCGGCCTGCTCGGGAATGCGCACCCGCGTGAGGTACTTCATGGCAATTTCCTCGGCCTGCGCCTTGGTCATGCCGCGCGAGCGCATCGGTGCGAGCGTGCAGTTCTCCAGGATGGTGAGGTGCGGGAACAGGTTGAACTGCTGGAACACCATGCCGACCTCGGCGCGCACCGCGTCGATGTTCTTGCCACCGGCCGTGAGGTCGATGCCATCGACCACGATGCGGCCCTTCTGCACCGTCTCCAGCCGGTTGATGCAGCGGATCAGCGTCGACTTGCCCGAGCCCGAGGGCCCGCAGATCACGATGCGCTCGCCCTGGCGCACCGACAGGTCGATGCCGGTCAACACCTGGAATTCACCGTACCACTTGTTGACCGCTTCCATGCGGATGATCGATTCCGTCGTCATGCCAGGATTTCCTTCAGCTCGGGTCTCAGTTCATTTTCGGCATATCGGCCTGCAGCCACTTTTGATACAGCTTGTTCAGCTCGCCGTTGGCGGTGTTCTTCTGCACGAACTCGTTCACCGCCTTGTGCAGCTCTTCCTGGCCGGGGCGCATCGCGATGCCCATCGACTGCTGCACCAGCGTGAACTTGTTCTCGAAGGTGTTGGCGGGCACGCGCTTGGCGATCTGCGCGGCCACGGTCACCGAGCAGCCGATGGCGTCGACCTGGCCGGAGATCAGCGCCTGCATGGCCGATGCGTCGTCGTCGAAGCGGCGGATCTCGGTGCCTTCCGGGGCGGCCTTGGTCACGGCCACGTCTTGCGTGGACGCACGGGCCACGCCCACGCGCAGGCCCTTCAGGTCGGCGGCGGCCTTGATCGGCGTCTTGCTCGCGCCGTACAGCACGATGGTGGCGGCCGCGTAGGGCTGCGAGAACTGCACCTGCTTCGCGCGCTCGGGCGTGATGGCCAGCGAAGCCACCAGCAGGTCGACCTTGTTGGTCAGCAGGAAGGGAATGCGGTTCGGGCCCGTGACCGGCACGATGTTGGCCTTCACGCCCCAGTCCTTGGCCAGCAGCTTGGCCACGTCGGCGTCGTAGCCGTCGGGCTGGTTCTTGGCGTCGGTGGTGCCGTAGGGCGGAAAGTCGACCAGCATGCCGATGGTGATCTCGCCCTTCTTCTTGATGTCGGCCACGCTCTGCGCGGAAGCGAAGGGAGCGAACACGGTCAGGGCGGCGCCGAGGCCGAGGGCTGCGATCGCCGCGCGGCGGGTGGTGGTACGGGTCATGGAATATGTCTCCTGAATAAAGAAAGGAACGACGAGAAAGAAAAAGCGAGAAAAAAAGGAAATCAGCGGGCCAGCGCGCGGGCGCGCTTGCGCTCCATGCGCGCGGCCAGCAGCGACAGCGGCCAGCAGATCACGAAGTAGATGGCGGCCACCACCGAGAACACGATGAGCGGCTGGAACGTGGCGTTGTTGACGATCTGCCCGGCGCGCGTCACTTCGACGAAGCCGATGATGGCCGCGAGCGAGGTGCCCTTGATGATCTGCACCACGTAGCCCACCGTGGGCGCCAGCGCGATCTTCAGCGCCTGCGGCAGCACCACGTCGCGCATGCGGGAACTGTACTTGAGGCTCAGCGCCTCGGCCGCTTCCCACTGGCCGCGCGGAATGGCCTCGATGCAGCCACGCCAGATTTCGCCGAGGAAGGCCGCGCTGTTGAGGATGAGCGCCACGCCCGCGGCCACCCACGGGTTGATGTCCAGCCCCAGCACCGGCGCGCCGAAGAACACCAGGAACAGCTGCAGCAGCAGCGGCGTGCCCTGGAAGATCTGGATGAAGGTGGTCGAGATGCCGCGCGCCCACGTCGATTCCGACGTGCGCATCAGCGCGATGGCCAGCCCCAGGATCGCGCCGCCAACAAAGGCGATGGCCGACAGCGCGAGCGTCCACTTGGCCGCTTCGAGGATGAAAAGGAATTCGGGAAAACCGAAGGTACGCATGGTGTTGGGCTCCGTCCGTCGTCTGGGCTTACCGGCGGTCCGGGTAGTTGAGCGTGCGCTTGTAGATCAGCTTGAACATTGCGGAGAAGGCAAGCGCCAGCGCCAGGTAGATGGCGGCGACCACGATGTAGATCTCGAAGCTGCGGAAGGTCTGCGACTGCAGGTTGGCGGCCACCGAGGTCAGGTCGTCGGCCGAGATGACCGACACCACCGCCGAGCTCAGCATCAGCAGGATGAACTGGCTGGTGAGCGCCGGATAGATGGCCTTGAGCGCCGGCTTGATGATGACGAAGCGGAAGATTTCCCAGGGCTTGAGGTTCAGCGCCCTGCCCGCCTCGATCTGCCCCTTGGGAATCGACTCGATGCCCGCGCGGATGATTTCCGTGGCATAGGCGCCCAGGTTCACCACCATGGCCACCAGCGCGGCCGTCTGCGGCGACCAGCGCAGCCCGATCGCCGGCAGCGCGAAGAAGAAAAAGAACAGCTGCACGAGGAACGGCGTGTTGCGGATCACCTCGATGTAGGCGTTGATGACGAAGCGCAGCCAGCCCGGCCCCGAAGTCTTGCCCCAGGCGCAGAAGATGGCCACCACCAGGCCCAGCACCGTGGCAATGAGCGAGAGCTGGACCGTGATCCACGTGCCCTTGAGCAGCAGCGGCCAGGCGGCAAAGACGGCGTCGAATTGAAACTGGTAGTTCATGGTGGGCGAGCGCGTGCGAGCCTCGAAAGCAATGCTTGCAGCTTATATGAAACCGGTTTCAGACCCGATTAGGGATTCCCCTAGGTGGTCGTTTTGTCCTACCGGGGAGGCGCTTCCGAGGGAACGGATCAGCCGCCGAATGCGATGTCGGCGCTGGCCACCGCGCGGATCGGCACGCCGAAGCTCGTGATGTCCGAGAGCGTGGCGTTGTGGTGCGCGCGGATCTGCGCGCCGGTGGCGTGCGGCTTGTCGTGCGAGGTGTGCGCATCGGCCGCGAGCACCACCTCGTAGCCCAGCGCGGCGGCGCGGCGCACGGTGGTGTCGACGCAGAACTCCGACGAGTAGCCGCAGACGACCACGCGCTTCACTGCGTGTTCCGACAGCCATGCATCGAGCGGCGTGCGCAGGAACGAATCGGGCGTGGTCTTGCGCAGCTTGGCGTCGCGCGAGTCGGTGTCCAGCGCGCCGACGAGCTGCCAGCGCTCGGAGTCGAACACGAGGTCGACCGCGTTCTCATGCTGGATGAACGCCACCGGCACGCCGGCCGCGCGCGCCCGGGCCGTGAGCGCATTGATGCGCTGCACCACCTGGGCGGCTTCATGGGGACGCGGCGGGTCGTCGCAGAGACCGCGCTGCACATCGATGACGAGGACGGCTGTTTTCATGCAGCCATCGTAGCGGCGCGCCTCAGTTCCAGGCGCTCACTTCGAGCCGTACTTTCCCGGTGATGCCGGGCGCCGCCGGCGCAGCGCCGAGGCTGGAAAGCGGCACGGTGAAGCGCAGCTTGCCGCTGGCCAGCTGCGTGGGGTTCATCGGCAGCGAAGCTTGCCCCGCCGTGTCGGTCTGCCAGCCGTACTTGACGTTCCAGTTCTGCGCGGGGTCGTCCGCGGCGGGCGGTGCGAGCTCGATCACCAGCGTGTCGCGGAACAGCGAGCTGCCCTCGTAATGGCCGTCGAGCCAGAACTTGTTGTTGACCTGGTAGTCGGGCACGCGCACGCCCAGCGTCATGGCATAGGCGAGCGTCGGGCGGTCCTGCTTCACGCGGGCCCTGTTGGCGAGGAACACGGTCGACAGATAGACCGCGCGGCGGGCGGCGGTGGCGGGGTCGGTCAGCTCCTTGTGCGTGCGGCAGGCCGGCGAGTCTTCTTCCGCCACGCGCCGGCTCAGGTACCAGCGCTTGCCGCGCGGCGCGGCCAGCAGCTCGACCTGGTAGAGCGCATCGACGTCGGCACCGGCGGGCAGGTCCGGCGGCAGGGTCACGCCGTCGATGTCGAACCAGATGTCCACGCGCACGTCGCCGAACAGGAAGCGCGTGAGGTTCTGGTAGGCCTCCTCGGAGTTGACGATGCCGAAGAAGCCGGAGTGCGAGCGGTAGGCAAAGGCGGTGGCCACGGGCTGCGTGTTGCCGGCATCGTCGAGCGACCAGAGCGAGGCGTTCTCGATGCGCACCAGCCCGTCGCTGCCGTGGCCCGCGAACATGCGCGACAGGCCCTTGGCGGTCTCGTAGTCGCCGCGGTTGGTGCCGACCATGCAGAAGAAGCGCTCGGCCGGAAAGGCCGAGGCCGGCAGGTAGTCCATGCGCCCGTTGACCGGCGCGGTGGCCATGAAGTCGGACATCTTCTCGCGGTTGAATGTGTTCATCTCGGCCACCGAGAGCCAGGCCGGCACGTTGATGCCGCCCATGTCGATGCCGTTGTGCGGCGTGGCGTAGGTGAACACCTTGTCGACGCAGGCACGCGCGGCCGCGTCGCCGAGCGCGGGGTTCTGCAGGAAGGCGCGCACCACCAGCCCACCCATCGAATGCGCGACGAGGTAGCAGCGAAAGTCGTCCTTCGAATAACCCGGCCCTTCGCGCAGCGCCACGAGGTCGCGCACGCGAAGAATCAGCTGGCTCAGGCCTTGCGCATAGATCTTGACGTCGCGCGCCTGGCCGTCGCCGAGCAGCTCGGAGCCCGCGTCGTAGTAGCGGTAGATGATGAAGGAGGCGGCGGGAATGCCGTCGACGTCGTTGCCGTTTTCGTCGGGCGAAGGTTTCCAGTCGGGGTCGATGATGTCGAGGCCGTTCTGGTAGACGCTCTGGTACTGGAAGTCGGCCAGCAGCCGCACCACGGGCGATTCGAAGACGAACTTCTGCGCCGGCGCTTCTTTCTTGACCGTGGCGCGGTAGACGGTGGAGCCGACGTTGAAGCCGCAGAACGGATCGGCGGCGGTGTCGTCGCGCTCGGCCTCGGTCATGGCGTAGCCGCGCACGTAGATGATGGGATAGCGATTGCTGCTCATGTACCTTGCCGCCTTGTCTTTGGTCTATGAAGCTTTTCAGTTTGACGAGGCGTGGGTCCGGGCGCCATATCGCGCATGGCATAGGACTGGTTTGTTCGCTGTTCGGGGGGCGCTCACGCCGACGGGGTACCTTGCTCCGCGAATGTCCCCCGGGCTTCGCCCTCCTCCTTTATTTCGCTGCGCAAGGCACCCCATCGTCGTGAGCGTTCAGAGCACTGGTTGATCGAACGGCATAGCAGCAGCGCTCGTTGTGCACAGGGCGTCGGGTGCTCCCCGCAGCGAAATAAAGGAGGAGGCCGCAGGCCGGGGGACATTCGCGGAGGGGAGTACCCGGTGGCCTGTGCACGCGCCCTGAAACAAGAGCCCGCGATATACCCCCGCTCCCCAAATGTTTCTACCGCTGAAACCATTGAACCGCGCTTAGTGACTAGTCTTGCACCATCCGACAAACACAAATCCAGAAGGCACTCCCATGGCTGACGACTCAGGTTCGCAGGGCTCCTACCTGCCTCAACTGCTGCGCCGCGGCACCGCACTCGCGGCCGCCGGCTGCGCCTTCGTCGCGGGATGCGGCGCCGCCGGAAGCGGCGAAACACGCTACGACAGCTCGCCCCAATTCCGCGACGGCGGCTTCCACAACATGGCCAACCCCGACCTGCCCCAACAGGCCAGCGCCTGGCGCATCTGGTCCCGCTTCATCGTCGGCAGCAAAGTCGACAGCGTGCCCGTCGACGCCATTCCGGTGAGAACCCTCGAACGCAGCGCACTCGATGCACTCGACACCAACACCAACCACGTCGTGCGCCTCGGCCATTCTTCGCACCTGCTCAAGCTGCGCGGCAAATACTGGCTCATCGATCCCGTGTTCAGCGAGCGCGTGTCCCCTGTGCAATGGGCCGGCCCGAAGCGCTTTCACAAGCCGCCGATCACGCTCGAGCAACTGCCGCCCATCGAGGGCGTCATTCTTTCGCACGACCACTACGACCACCTCGACCTCGCGACCATCCAATACCTCTCGAAAGACGTGAAACGCTACTTCGTGCCGCTGGGCGTGCGCACGCGGCTGGTGGTCATGGGCGTGCCCGCCGAGCGCGTGACCGAACTCGACTGGTGGCAAGACAGCGAGCACGACGGCGTGAAGCTCACCGCCACGCCCGCACAACACTTCTCCGGCCGCACCCTCGGCGACCGCGACCGCACGCTCTGGGCCTCATGGGTGGTGCAAAGCGGCGACCAGCGCATCTTCTACAGCGGCGACTCGGGCTACTTCCCCGGCTTCAAGCAGATCGGCGAGCGCTTCGGCGGCTTCGACATCGCGCTGATGGAAAACGGCGCCTACGACGCCATGTGGCCCGCCGTGCACATGACGCCCGAACAAAGCGTGCAGGCCTTCGAAGACCTGCGCGGCAAGGTCTTCTTCTCGGTGCACAACAGCACCTTCGACCTCGCGTTCCACACCTGGCACGACCCGCTCGACCGCATCGCCGACCTCACCGCCGCGAAGAAGATCGAGCTGGCGACGCCGGTGATCGGGGAAGTGGTGACGGTGGGGCGGGCGCGGACGAATACGCGGTGGTGGCAGGGGCTGCGCTGAGCGGCCCACCGCCTAAACCAGGCAGCCGCCTATTCGCCGCGCTCCTTGCGCTCCCGCGCCCTGCGCACCTGCCGGCTCTCACCAGCCTGCGCGGCAATCCGGTCCTTCTCTCGCTTCTTGGCGGCCCGCTTCTCGCGCATGCGCTTGCCCAGCACATAGCTGCCGATGCCGGTCACCACGGCAATGAAGATGCCGATGACGCTGACGTCGATGCCGCCCATCACTGCACCCGCACGATGCTCGACGGCTTGAAGCCGAGGTCGGCCGCCTTGCCCTTGCGCGCGCGGCTGCCGCGGGCGTTGTTGAGGGTGCGGATCTCCAGGGTCTCTTCGCGCTCCTTGCCGCCGCGGCCGATGCCTTCGATCTTCACGCTGCGCGTGTAGGCGGCGGCTCCGGCGAGGGTGTCCTTGGGCTCGAGGTCGATCAGCGTCAGGCCGCGGCCGCCCTTGGGCAGGCTCTTGAGCTCGGTGATGTCGAAGGTCAGGATGCGGCCGCCGGTCGAGGCGCAGGCCACGTGCGTGGCGGCCGGCATCGGCTCGGCGCCGCTCGCGCCGCCGACCAGCGACGGACGGCAGAGCTGCTCGCCCTCGCCCACGTCGATGAAGGCCTTGCCGCCGCGCTGGCGCGACATCATGTTCTCGACGGTGGCGATGAAGCCGTAGCCGCCGGTGTTGGCCAGCAGCACGCTGGCGCCCACCGGGCCGGCGAAGAAGTGCGTGACGTGCGTGCCGGCATCCAGCTCGATGAGCGTGGTAACGGGCTGGCCGTCGCCGCGCGCGCCGGGCAGCGACGCCACGGGCACGGTGTAGACGCGAACGCTCTTGTCCTTGGCGCTGCCGAACACGAGCAGCGTGTCGACGCTGCGGCATTCGAAGGCGCCGTACAGCGAGTCGCCCGACTTGAAGCTGTATTCGGGGGCCGAAGCGCCGTTGCCGCCGTTCGCGGCGGCCGCCTTCTCGCTGGCCCAGCCCTTCTGCGCACGGACCCAGCCCTTCTGCGACACGATGACGGTGACGGGCTCGTCGACCACCTTCACCTCGGCCACGGCACGCTTCTCGGCCTGGATGAGCGTGCGGCGCGGGTCCTCGAAGGTCTTGGCGTCGGCCTCGATCTCCTTCACCAGCAGGCGGCGCAGCGCGGCGGGGCTGCCGAGGATGTCTTCGAGCTTCTTCTGCTCGTCGCGCAGGCCCGACAGCTCCTGTTCGATCTTGATGGCTTCGAGCCGCGCGAGCTGGCGCAGCCGGATTTCGAGGATGTCCTCGGCCTGGCGATCACTGAGGTTGAAGCGCGCGATGAGCGCCGCCTTCGGGTCTTCCGCCGCGCGGATGATGGCGATCACCTCGTCGATGTTCAGCAGCACCAGCTGCCGGCCTTCGAGGATGTGGATGCGGTCCATCACCTTGTTGAGCCGATGCCGCGAGCGCTTCTCGACGGTGACTTCGCGGAACGCGATCCACTCGTTGAGCATCTGGCGCAGCGACTTCTGCGTGGGCTTGCCGTCGATGCCGACCATCGTGAGGTTGATCGGCGACGAAGTCTCCAGCGAGGTCTGCGCGAGCAGCGTGGTGATGAACTCGTCCTGGCTGATGCGCGAGGTCTTGGGCTCGAACACCAGGCGCACGGCGGCGTCCTTGCTGGACTCGTCGCGCACCACGTCCAGCACCGACAGCATCGCGGCCTTCAACTGGGTCTGGTCGGCGCTCAGGGCCTTCTTGCCGGCTTTGACCTTGGGGTTGGTGATTTCCTCGATTTCCTCGAGCACCTTCTGCGTGCTGACGCCCGGCGGCAGCTCGTTGACCACCAGCTGCCACTGGCCGCGCGCGAGTTCCTCGATCTTCCAGCGCGCGCGCACCTTCAGCGAACCGCGGCCGGTGCGGTAGGCATCGGCGATGTCGCTCGCGTTGCTGATGATCTGCGCGCCACCGGGGTAGTCGGGGCCGGGCACGATGGCGAAGAGTTCTTCCTCGCTGAGCTTGCCGTTCGACTTGATCAGCGCCACGCAGGCGTCGGCAATCTCGCGCAGGTTGTGGCTCGGGATTTCGGTGGCCAGGCCCACCGCGATGCCGCTCGCGCCATTGAGCAGCGTGAACGGCAGCCGCGCGGGCAGCAGGCGCGGTTCTTCGGTGCTGCCGTCGTAGTTGGGAATGAAGTCGACCGTGCCCTCGTCGATCTCGTCGAGCAGCAGGCTGGTGATGCGCGCCAGGCGTGCTTCGGTGTAGCGCATGGCGGCGGCACCGTCGCCGTCGCGGCTGCCGAAGTTGCCCTGGCCGTCGACCAGCGGATAGCGCTGCGAGAAGTCTTGCGCCATGCGCACCAGCGCGTCGTAGGCCGCCTGGTCGCTGTGCGGGTGGAAGCGGCCGAGCACGTCGCCGACCACGCGCGCGCTTTTGACCGGCTTGGCGCCCACGGTGCCGTTGGTGCCCCCGAAGCCCAGCCCCATGCGCGACATCGAATACAGGATGCGCCGCTGCACCGGCTTCTGGCCGTCGGACACATCGGGCAGCGCGCGGCCCTTGACCACGCTGAGGGCGTATTCGAGGTAGGCGGTCTGCGCGTAGTCGGCAAGGGTGAGGGTGGTGTCGCCGTCGGTGGGACCCTGGAGATCGAGCGGTGGTTGGGAGTCCATGAAGAAGAGAGAAAGAAAAACTGTTGCGGGCTGCGTGCTTGCTTGCGCGCTCAGCCCGGATTGACTGCCTCGTCCGATGCCTCGGCCGCGCCGGTCGGCGTGGCTGGCGTCTCGGGAATGTCGGGCATGGTCGGCATGTTGCGCGGCGTGTCCGACGGCATGTTGCCCCGGTTGATCGCGCCGCCCTGCGGCACCGTCAGCTCCATGCGGATGCGCCCCGGCGTCTTGCCGCCGCGCACGCTGCCACCCGTCGCCACGGAGGGCTTCAGGTACGCATAGAGCTGCAGCACGGTCTGCACGTAGTTCTGCGTTTCCTTGTAGTTCGGGATCTTGTTGCCAGCGCGCTGCACGGCGCCCTCGCCCGCGTTGTAGGCGGCAATGGCGAGTTCGATCTGGCCCGGGAACATCGCGATCAGGTCGCGCAGGTAGCGCGAGCCCGCGGCGATGTTGATGCGCGGGTCGAACAGCTTCTTCTCGATGGTGCTGCGCTTGTCCGCCGACACGCCATAGCGCTGCGCGGTGGCGGGCATCAGCTGCATCAGGCCCATCGCGCCCTTGGGCGAGACCGCCTGCGCGTCGAAGCCCGACTCGGTGGCGACCAGCGCCTGCAGCAGTTCGTAGTCGATGGCGTGCTTGCTCGATGCGTCGCGCAGCGCGGCCTTGGCGGTCTTGTAGCCGGGCGAGGCCTCGAACATGGCGAGCAAGGTTTGCGAGGCCTGCGGCACCTTGCCGTCGATGCCGCGCGCACCGCGCCCGAGCGGAGAAATGCCTTTGGTCGTGTCGAAGCTCTGGCCGCCGCGAAAGAAGATCTGGTAGCGCTCGTCGATTTTTTCGGAGGCGAAGTGCGCGACGCCCTTGCTGTCGATGTAGCCGTAGATGTCGGCGGCGTGCGCGCCCTGCTGCGACAGCACCAGGGCTGCACAAAGCATGAAGGGGCGGAACCAGCGTTTCATTGCGATGCGGTCCTGGTCGTCACAGCCGCCAGCCGTAGCGCTTGCGGCGCTCGGCATGGACCGCAGCGTCGTCGCCCATGCTTTGTGCGTGGCCGCCGCCCTTCAGTCCGACCCAGAGCGACATGCCACCCAGCGCAAGCACGAGGAAAAAGACGGGCACGTGTTCGAGTTCGACGCCGGTGAAGATCATCGACACGGCCAGGCCCAAGAAGACCAGCGCGGCGCTCCAGCAAAGGATACGGCGCGTCCAGAGCCACGTGGCAGCGGCGATCCGTTCGATTCGGCTGGGCTCGGCGTTGTCATTGACCGCGTCATCCCACCACCCCATCCAGACGAATAGGAACGCCAGCAACAGGACGAGGCCGGCAAAGAACAGGTCTGGCGGCGTGACCTCCGGATAGGCGCGCACCAGCATCAGGATTGCGCCAGAAGCGCAAGCCCCTGCCAGCGAACCACAAATGATCTTGTGACTGTCCATGCCCTGTCTTGAGGAATATTCCGGTCGGAATCAGACGTCGATATCGACGTCGTCGGCGCGCAGTTCCATGAGCTCGCGCCGCGCCGCCGCTTCGCCCTTGCCCATCAGCTTGGTGATCTCGCCCTGGGTGGACGTGAAGTCGAAACGGCCCAATTGGACCTGCATCAGGCGGCGGGTGTCTGGATTGAGCGTGGTTTCCCACAATTGTTCCGCGCTCATTTCGCCCAGGCCCTTGAAGCGGCTGATGCTCCAGGCGCCTTCGCGCACGCCGTCCTTGCGCAGTTTGTCGAGCGTGGCGGTCAGTTCGCCCTCGTCCAGCGCGTAGACCTTGGAGGCCGGCTTCTTGCCGCGCGCGGGGGCATCCACCCGGAACAATGGCGGTTTTGCGACATACACGTGGCCGGCTTCGATGAGCTTGGGGAAATGGCGGAAGAACAGCGTGAGCAGCAGCACCTGGATGTGCGAGCCGTCCACGTCGGCATCGCTCAGGATGCAGATCTTTCCGTAGCGCAGGCCGCTCATGTCGGGCGTGTCGTTGGGGCCGTGGGGGTCGACGCCAACGGCCACCGAGATGTCGTGGATTTCGGTGTTGGCGAAGAGGCGGTCGCGCTCCACTTCCCAGGTGTTGAGCACCTTGCCGCGCAGCGGCAGGATGGCCTGGCTTTCCTTGTCGCGGCCCATCTTGGCGCTGCCGCCGGCGGAGTCGCCCTCGACCAGGAAGACCTCGTTGTGGCTGATGTCCTTGCTCTCGCAGTCGGTCAGCTTGCCGGGCAGCACGGCCACGCCGGAACCCTTGCGCTTCTCGACCTTCTGGCCGGCGCGCTGGCGCGTCTGCGCGGCCTTGATGGCCAGCTCGGCCAGCTTCTTGCCGTAGTCGACGTGCTGGTTGAGCCACAGTTCGAGCGCGGGCCGCACGAAGCTCGACACCAGGCGCACCGCGTCGCGCGAGTTCAGGCGCTCCTTGATCTGGCCCTGGAACTGCGGGTCGAGCACCTTGGCGCTGAGCACGTAAGAAGCACGCGCGAACACGTCTTCGGGCAGGAGCTTCACGCCCTTGGGCAGCAGCGAGTGCAGTTCGATGAAGCCCTTCACCGCGGTGAACAGGCCGTCGCGCAGGCCGCTTTCATGCGTGCCGCCGGCGCTGGTGGGAATCAGGTTGACGTAGCTCTCGCGCACCGGCTGGCCGTCTTCGGTGAAGGCCACGCACCAGTCGGCGCCCTCGCCTTCGGCGAAGTTGTCGGCGTTCTTGTCGGCATGGCCTCCGCCTTCGAACAGCGGAATGACGGGGTCGCCGTTGAGCGTCTGCATCAGGTAGTCGCTCAGGCCGCCCTTGTAGAGCCACTGCTGGCTTTCCTTGGTCTTTTCGTTCGTGAGCGTGACGCTCACGCCGGGCATCAGCACGGCCTTGCTGCGCAGCAGGTGCGTGAGTTCGCCCATGGGCAGCGCGGAGGTCTCGAAGTACTTGGCGTCGGGCCATGCGCGCACCGTGGTGCCCTGCTTGCGCTCGCCGGCCTCGAGCTTGCGCACCTCGAGTTGCTCGATCACGTCGCCGCCGCTGAAGGCCAGCTTCGCCACCGAGCCCTCGCGGTGGGTCGACACCTCGAGCCGCTTCGACAGCGCGTTGGTCACCGACACGCCCACGCCGTGCAGGCCGCCCGAGAAGCTGTAGGCGCCGCCCGAGCCCTTGTCGAACTTGCCGCCGGCATGCAGCCGGGTGTAGACCAGCTCGACCACGGGCGCTTTTTCCTCGGGGTGCAGGCCGAAGGGAATGCCGCGGCCGTCGTCCTCGATGCTGACCGAGCCGTCGGCATGCAGCGTGACCTTGATCTTCTTGCCGTAGCCCGCGAGCGCCTCGTCGGCGGCGTTGTCGATCACTTCCTGAATGATGTGCAGCGGGTTGTCGGTGCGGGTGTACATGCCCGGGCGCTGCTTGACGGGCTCCAGGCCCTTGAGCACGCGGATGGAGCCTTCCGAGTAGCCGGAGGACGCGGACGAAGAATTGGGGGGAGTCTTGGGGGGAGTCGCCATGGGGGCGGATTGTAGTCAGTCGCCGCCAAACAACTGGATACCCATACAGGAGGCGCTTTGATGCCCGGCGCGCATTGAAACGACGCCTATAAATCATCAATGGCTTTGGCCGCCGGGCCGCCTGCCGAAGCAGCCATGTCGCTACATTCGACGCCATCATGCAAACGCCAGTCCGCACTCTTTCGATCAAGCAAGTCCTCTTCTGCGGGGCGATGATCGTCACGCTCTCCATGGGCATCCGCCACGGCTTCGGCCTGTGGCTGCAGCCCATCACGCAGGCGCAGGACTGGAGCCGACAGACCTTCTCGTTCGCGCTTGCCGTGCAGAACCTGTCGTGGGGCATCTTCGGCGTGTTCGCGGGCATGCTGGCCGACCGCTTCGGCGCGTTCCGGGTGCTGATCGGCGGCTCGGTGTTCTATGCGCTGGGGCTGTTCGGCATGGCGCATTCGCCGACGCCGCTGCTGTTCACACTGAGCGCCGGCGTGCTGATCGGCGCCGCGCAGGCGGGCTCGACCTACGCGGTGATCTACGGCGTGATCGGCCGGCAGATCCCGGCCGAGCGGCGCTCCTGGGCCATGGGCGTGGCGGCGGCAGCCGGCTCGTTCGGGCAGTTCCTGATGGCGCCCGTCGAAGGCTGGCTGATCGGCCACCTGGGCTGGCAGACGGCGCTGGCCGTGGTGGCGGTGCTGGTTCTGGTCATCGTCCCCCTGGCCTTCGGCCTGCGCGAGCCCAGGACCGAAGCCCTGGCCGGCCACCGCGACCAGTCGGTGCTGCAGGCCGTGGGCGAAGCCTTCCGCTACCCCAGCTTCGGGCTGCTGATGGCGGGGTATTTCGTCTGCGGCTTCCAGCTGGCGTTCATCGGCATCCACATGCCGACCTACCTGCGCGACAAGAGCCTGCCGGCCGACGTGGCCGGCTATGCGCTGGCGCTGATCGGGCTGTTCAACGTGTTCGGCACCTACACGGTCGGCCTGCTGGGCCAGACGCTGGCCAAGCGCAAGATCCTGGCGGCGATCTATTTCGCGCGGGCGGTGTCGATCGCGCTGTTCCTGCTGGCGCCCATTTCACCGATGAGCGTGTATGTGTTCTCGGCGGCCATGGGCTTCCTGTGGCTTTCCACCGTGCCCGCGACCAACGCCATCGTGGCGGGCATCTTCGGGGTGGCGCACCTGTCGATGCTCAGCGGCTTCGTGTTCCTGAGCCACCAGGTCGGCTCTTTCCTGGGCGTATGGCTGGGCGGCTACCTGTACGACACCACGGGCAGCTACGACATCGTCTGGTACATCGCCATTGCGCTGGGCGTGTTCGCGGCGCTGATCAACCTGCCGGTGAAGGAAAGCGCCATCGCCCGGGCGCCCCGGCCGTTGGGCGCGGCGGGCTGATTGCGTATAAAGAGCGCCATGACACCACGGATGCGCCACCACATCGTGCACGCCGGCTGGCTCGCCGCCGCGCTGGTGGTGCTGGGCGGCGTGTTCGCCATGTACGTGCATCCGGAGTTCCTGGTGACGCTGGTGGACCAGATCTGGTCCTGTTTCTGACCCCGTTTCTTGATCCGCCATGAAAGATGCAGCCACTGCGCACGGCTCGGGCGCGCCTTCCGAATGGATCGTCCACTGGTCGCACCTGCTCGCGCCCCGCGCCAGCGTGCTCGACGTGGCCTGCGGATCCGGGCGGCACGTGCGCTGGTTCGCCGGGCGCGGCCACGCCGTGACGGGCGTCGACCGCTCGCCCGAAGCCGTGGCGGCGGCCGGCGCCTTTGGCCGCGTTGTCGAGGCCGACATCGAATCCGGGCCATGGCCGTTTGCCGGCCAAGCCTTCGGCGCGGTGGTCGTCACGCACTACCTCTGGCGGCCGCGCATGGCCGACATCGTGGCCGCGGTGGCGCCTGGCGGCGTGCTGCTCTACGAGACCTTCGCGGCGGGCAACGAGACCGTGGGCAAGCCCTCGCGGCCCGACTTCCTGCTGCAGCCGGGCGAGCTGCTCGCCGCCTGCACCGGCCTGCGCGTGGTGGCCTATGAAGACGGTTTCGAGCCCGAGCCGGCCCGCTTCGTCCAGCGCATCGCCGCCGTGCGGGAGGCCGGAAACGCCCCCGGCCAGCCGCCCCGCCACGCCCTTAAGGGAAACTGAGGGGGCCGGGGGGCGTGTTTCCGGCGGCGCCGGAGTAAGTAGAATCGGCGCTTTCGTCCACCGACAAAGAGATTCCCCTTGGAGCAACTGACAGGCAGCATCGTCGCGCTCGTCACGCCGATGCACGACGACGGCAGTGTCGATTACCCCGCCCTGCGGCGGCTCATTGACTGGCACATCGACGAAGGCACTGACTGCCTCGGCGTGGTCGGCACCACCGGCGAATCGCCGACGGTCGATGTCGAAGAGCACTGCGAAATCATCCGCGTCTCGGTCGAACAGGCCAAGGGCCGCGTCCCCGTGATGGCAGGCTGCGGCGCCAACTCCACCAAGGAAGCCATCGAGCTCGCCAAGTTCGCCAAGGGCGTGGGCGCCGACTCCCAGCTCCAGGTCGTGCCGTACTACAACAAGCCCACGCAAGAGGGCCAGTACCAACACTTCAAGGCCATCGCCGAGGCCGTGGGCGACCTGCCCATCGTGCTCTACAACGTGCCCGGCCGCACGGTGGCCGATATGGCGCACGACACCGTGCTGCGCCTGGCGCAGGTGCCCGGCATCATCGGCATCAAGGAAGCCACGGGCAACATCGAGCGGGCCCAGTGGCTCATCCGCGACGTGCCCAAGAACTTCGCCGTCTACTCCGGCGACGACCCGACCGCGGTCGCGCTCATGCTGTGCGGCGGCCAGGGCAACATCAGCGTCACGGCCAACATCGCGCCGCGCAAGATGCACGAGCTGTGCGTCGCCGCGCTGGCGGGCGACGTCAAGCGCGCCATGCAGATCCAGTTCGAACTGATGCCGCTGCACCGCAACCTGTTCGTCGAGCCCAACCCGATCCCGCTCAAGTGGGCCATGGCCAGGCTCGGCCTGTGCGGCGGCGCGCTGCGGCTGCCGCTCACCGAACTGGGCGAAGCCAGCCGTCCGGCGGTCGAAGGCGCGCTGCGTGCCACCGGCCTGCTCAAGAACTGAGCCCCCAAACCATTCCAGACCTGCGATCTGCTTTTTCCCTGGCTGCAACAAGGTTAAGCAACCTTTTGCCCGAACCATGCTCTGAGATGGCGGGCATTGCGGCCCACAGATAGACCGAACCATTCCAACAAGGAAGACGACGTTGAAGAACCTTTCGCAAATTTCGCGATATGCATTGCTGGCCACCCTGGTCGCCAGCCTCGCCGCCTGCTCCGTCCTCGAGAGCGACAAGATCGACTACAAGAGCGCCGGCAAGGCCCCGACGCTCGAAGTCCCTCCCGACCTCTCCCAACTCTCGCGCGACAACCGCTACGCCATTCCCGGCGGCGCCGTGACCGCCAACGCCTACCAGGCCGGCATTGCCAACGCCCCGGGCGTGCCCACCGCGGTGAGCAACATCGGCGACGTCAAGATGGAACGCTCGGGCACGCAGCGCTGGATCGTCGTCAACCGCACGCCCGACCAGCTCTGGGAGCCGGTTCGCGACTTCTGGCAGGAAAGCGGCTTCCTGCTGACCACCGACCAGCGCAACCTGGGCATCATGGAAACCGACTGGGCCGAGAACCGCGCCAAGCTGCCGCAGGACATCATCCGCGGCACGCTGGGCAAGCTGGTCGACTCGGTCTACTCGACCGGCGAACTCGACCGCTTCCGCACCCGCCTGGAACGCACGCCCAACGGCACCGAGATCTTCATCAGCCACCGCGGCATGCAGGAGGTCTACAACAACTCCCGCCAGGACCAGACCGTGTGGCAGCCCCGCCCCAGCGATCCCGAGCTCGAGACCGAATTCCTGCGCCGCCTGATGGTCAAGCTCGGCGTGTCGCAGGAACAGTCGAAGATCCTGGCCGCCACCACGGCGCCGGCACGCACCGCCACCATCACCAAGATCGGCAACCAGCCGGCCGTGCAGATCAGCGAAGGCTTCGACCGCGCATGGCGCCGTGTCGGCCTGGCGCTCGACCGCACCGGCTTCACCGTGGAAGACCGCGACCGCAGCGCCGGCGTGTACTTCGTGCGCTACGTGCCGCCGAACCCCGACAAGAAGGAACCCGGCTTCTTCGGCAAGCTGTTCAGCGGCTCGAGCAAGGCCGAGGCACCCCTGAAGTTCCGCATCTCGGTCAAGAGCCAGGGCGAGAGCAGCACGGTCGTCGTGATGAACGAAGCCGGCGCGCCTGAAACGTCGGCCAACGCCGACCGCATCGTCAAGGTCATCGCCGACGACCTGAAGTAACCCGCATGCTCCGCTTCCGAAGTCTCGGCAGCGGCAGCACGGGCAACGCCGCGCTGGTCGAAGCGACCAGCGGCGGCCGCACCTCCCGCATGTTGGTCGACTGTGGCTTCGGCCTCAAGCAGCTCGACCTGCGGCTGGCCCGCGCAGGCCTTGCCGCCAGCGACATCCATGCAGTCTTCGTCACGCACGAGCACGGCGACCACATCGGCTGCGCCCATTCGCTCTCGCGGCGCAACCGCATTCCCGTGTGGATGAGCGAAGGCACGTGGCTCGCCACCGGCGGGCGCGATTTCGAGGGCCTGCTGAACATCGCGCGCGACGACGCCGAGTTCACGGTCGGCGACATCGGCGTGCAGCCTTTCACGGTTCCCCACGATGCGCGCGAGCCGCTGCAGCTGCGCTGCACCGACGGCAATCGCACGCTCGGCGTGCTGACCGATCTCGGCCATGCCACGGCGCACGTGCTCGCGCGCCTGAGCGGCGTGCATTCGCTGCTGCTCGAGTTCAACCACGACAGCGAACTGCTGGCCGGCTCGGCCTACCCGGCCTTTCTCAAGCACCGTGTGGGCGGCAACTACGGGCACCTGTCGAACACGGCCGCGGCGGACATCGCGCGCGCGGTGCTGCACGGCGGCCTGCGCCATGTGGTCGCCGCGCACCTGAGCGAGCAGAACAACCGGCCCGAGATCGTGCGCCGCCTGATGGCCGAGGCACTGGGCGGCGAAGAGTCGGAGATGCTCACAGCCGATGCTGCCGAGGGCTCGCCCTGGCTCGACGTATGAGCCTCGGCTCGGCCTTGCTCACTCTCCGCTAATAAAAAAAACCGCCTCGTGGCGGTTTTTTTATCGCTCAGGCGAAAGTGCCTTGCTCATTGCTGCTTCGGCGCTTCGTTGTTCTTCTTCGCGGCCTCGGTGGCTGCATTCGCGGCATCGAGCGAAGACGAAGCACCGGGCGCCGGCGTAGCGGACGAAGTGCTCGCATCAGGCGTGGTGGTGGTGGCAGGCGCGGGAGTCGCGTCGGAAGACGGTGCGGGCGCAGGAGCGGGCGCGGGTTCGGTCACGGGCGCAGGAGGCGGCGTCACGACAGCCGGCGCTGCATCCTCCTTCTTTCCGCAGGCGACGAGCGCGGCAGCGGCGATGAGCGAGGCGATCAGGACGGACGATGACTTCTTCATGGAATCTCCTTTGGCAATGAAGGTCTGGAACGAAAAAATTCTAGACCTGCATATCGCCTCGAATATGTCTGGCAGCCGCATTCGCGGCATTGGCTTACAAGCCCAGAGTCGACGCAGGAAACGCGGGCCGCGCGATGCGCCAGCGCTCGTCGATCGACTCGCGCAGCGCACGGCGCGCGCGTGCATCGGTGCCACTCACGCCGCGGCTGCGCTCGGGGTCGATGCGATGCACGAACCATGTGGGCGTCCAGATGGCGCTGGGCACTTCGGAGCCGGCGGCCTTGCCGGTCGCGCGGCATTCGATGATGTGGTCCCACATGCGGCGCCATGGAACGAAGCGCGCATGGCCGCGCTCGAGAATGTCGAAGCGCTGCGCAAGCAGCACCAGGCGTCGTCCGCTGGCCGACCATGCCTGCAGCGCCTCGATGCTCGCGCGCTCGCCGAGCGGCCAGTCGGCGAAGTCGGGATCGCTGAAGACGATCTCTTTCCAGCCCTCGCGCGCGGCGGCGGCCAGTGCCTTGCGCAGGATCGCATCGAAGGCCTCGCGGCCGTCGAAGCGCCCTTCGCTCAGCAGTGGTGCGGCCTCGTCATTCATTCGGCATGGAGCCAGCCCGCTTCCGACCAATCGGCAAGCAGCGCCAGCGCACCCTCGCTGGCGCGGCCCAGTTCGCGCGGGCCCAGCGCGCGCTGGTCGGCAAGGCGGCGCATCAGCGTGGCGTCGGCTCCGCCGGCACGAAAGCTCTCGCCGTTGATGTAGATGTGCCGCGTGTCGTAGAGCATGCGCGTGCGGCGGTCCAGCACCACGCGCTGCATGTTGCCGGGCGCCTGGCTGCCCTCGCCGAACCACACGTTGGCCTTGGGCTCCGTGAGCGACTCGCCGAGCGCGCGATCGACGGCGTCGGCATCGCGCAGCGCGGCTTCCACGGCCTTGCGCGCGAAGCCCTGCAATGCGGCGGGCATCTGCGCGGGGTTGTCGACGGCCGGTTGCGTGGGGTCGCGGTAGCGCGCCAGTTCGGCCGGGCCGGCGTCTTCCAGGTCTTCCGAGTAGGCCTGCGCCATGCGCGCAAGCAGGTCGGCACCAAGCTCGCCCAATGCGGACGAACGCAAGCCGATCGAGCAGGTCATGCAGTCGTCGCCCACGGCCACGCCGTCATGCGCATAGCGAGGCGGCAGGTACAGCATGTCGCCGGGCTCGAGCACGAAGGTCTGCTCGGGCTCGAAGTTCTCGAGGATCTTGAGCGGCACGCCGGGCTGCAGCCGCAGGTCGCTCTGCTTGCCGATGGACCAGCGGCGCCGGCCCTGCGCCTGCAGCAGGAACACGTCGTAGCTGTCGAAATGCGCGCCGACACCACCGGTGTCGCTCGCATAGCTGATCATCAGGTCGTCGAGGCGGGCATCCGGCAAGAAGCGAAACTGCCGCAACAGTTCGTGCACGCCCTCGTGGTGCAGGTCGACGCCCTGCACCAGCAGCGTCCAGGCCGGCTGCTTGAGCGGCGGCAACGCACGGCGCGGCAGCGGGCCGTGCTTGAGCGACCAGCCGGCCTTGCCATGCCGGATCAGGCGGGACTCGACTTCTTCCTGCTCGGCCAGCGCAAACAGCGCATTGCGCTCGATCGGTGGCACCATGGCGGGAATGGCCTGGCGAACCAGCAAGGGCTTTTTCTGCCAGTACCGCCGCATGAACTGCGCGGCGCTCAGGCCGCCGAGCAACGGCAGCGGTTGATTAATCTCCATGGGAGAATTCTGCAATGGAAATCTCTGAACAATGCGTGGTCGGCTTGACCTGGACGATGAAAGACACGCTCGGCGACGTGCTGGACGTGCTCGATGAGCCGGTGGAATTCATGGTCGGCGGCGACGATCTCTTCGACGTGATCGAAGCGGCCCTGCAAGGCCATGAGCCCGGTGCCCGGGTCCAATTGCAGATCGAGCCCGAACAGGGCTTCGGCGACTTCAACGACCAACTGCTCTTCCTCGAGCCCCGCTCGCTCTTCCCAGAAGGCACGGAAGAAGGAATGACATTCGACGGCTCCGCCCTGCCCAAGGGCGTGAACGCCGACATTCCGAAGGACGCGATCTACACCGTGGCCGAGATCTACCCCGACCACCTGGTGCTCGACGGCAACCACCCGCTGGCCGGCATCGCGATCCGGCTCGACATCACCGTGCGTTCGGTGCGCGAGGCCACGGAAGAGGAAGTCGGTCGCGGCACTGCCGGCACCGGCTTCTTCAAGGTCGCGCCGATGGCGCCGGGCAACGAGACGCTGCACTGACGACGGCCGATGGCGCCCATGAAAAAGCCGGGCAGTGCCCGGCTTTCTCATGCCCCCGATGGGTCGGGGAGCGGATCCGTCACATGCGCGAGATCTGGCCGTTGTCGATGCGCACGCGGTCGCCGATGCGCAGGTCGCCGGGGCTCTGCACGTCGAAGGCCCGATAGCCGCCTCGGTCGGTCTGCACCGACACGCGATACATCTCGTAGACGCGGGGACCGTTCTGCTGGGCCTCGATGGTGTTGCCCAGCAAGGCGCCGCCCACGATGCCGAGCGCGGTGGCTGCGGCACGGCCGTTGCCGCGTCCGAACTGGTTGCCCACCACGCCGCCGATGACGCCGCCTGCCACTGCGCCGCCGCCCGAGGTGCCGGTGCCGGCGGTTTCGCTGCGCAGCACCTCGATGTTGGCCACGTGGCCGTATTCGACGTAGGAGGCTTCGCGGTACTGGATGGCCTGCGGCGGTGCTTGGTAAGGGTAGCGCGAGGTCTGGTAGACGGGCGCCGGCGCCACGCACGCCGTGAGCGTGGCCACTGCCAGCACGGAAGCGGTAACGGAAACGAAGCGCATTGAAATCTTCATGTTGAGAGGCTCCTCAGATAGAACGGCGCACGAACAATGCGCCTGCGTGTGTCTAACGCCGCAGCCAGAGCCACGATGACGCAAAACACACGTTGAAACCTTCGAGGCAATGGGGCTGCCCGGGTTCCGTTCTTTACCGCCCGGAAACTCAGGCTCCGCTCAGGATTCGCTCAATGCTTGCCGGTGGAGCCGTAGCCGCCCTCGCCGCGTTGCGTAGGTGCAAATTCTGTGACGACCCGAAACTGCGCCTGTACCACGGGCACGATCACCAGTTGCGCGAGCCGCTCCATCGGATTCAGCACGAAGGGCGTGTCGCTGCGGTTCCAGGCGCTGATCTTCAGTTCGCCCTGGTAGTCGCTGTCGATCAGGCCGACGAGGTTGCCCAGCACGATGCCGTGCTTGTGGCCCAGGCCCGAGCGCGGAAGGATCATTGCCGCATAGGCCGGGTCGGCCAGGTGGATCGCGATGCCGGTGCCCACCAGCTGCCAGCCGTTGGGCTCCAGCGTGATGGGGGCGTCGAGGCAGGCCCGCAGGTCGAGGCCGGCGCTGCCGGGGGTGGCATAGGCGGGCAATTGATCCACCATGCGCGGATCGAGGATACGGACGTCGACTTTCACTTTTAATTGCTGCCTTGCTTCTGTTGCTGTTCTCTTTGCTTGCGGTTCGCCTCTTCCAGCAGCAGCTGCCACTTGGCGACACCGGGGGTGAACTTCACGCCCTTCAATTTCTTGCCGAACCACAGGGCCACGCCCAGCAGCAGCACGAGCACGCCGAAAGGCACGCCCGAAGCCCACAGGACGAGGAACACCAGCGCGCCGACCGCGCCCATCACCTTGAGCACCTTCGGATCGAACGCACCGGGCTGGGCCTTGGGTACTTCGCCGTTGGGGAGTTCCTGCTGTTGCTGTTGCTGCTGCCGTTGCATGGCTGCCGTGACGGGGCCCTGCTGGCCGGGCGGTTGCGTCATGCCGACGTCGAGCCCCGGTTCGCCCTCCTTCGGCGCGCGCCTGGGCAATGCGGCCTGGGCCGACAGCCGTTCGACGTAACGCGCGAAATCGCCATTGGGCGGCGTGTTCCATTGGGGATTCAGGTTCATCAGACCCTCCAGTCGGGAAGTCGTGCGGCGATCTCGGTCATCAGTTCGCGGGCCAGCGTGAGCTTGGGCGCGCGCGGCAGTTCGCGCACGCCGTTGGCATCGACCAGCAGCAGCGCGTTGTCGTCCTGCCCGAAGGTCAGCGGGCCGATGTTCCCGACCAGGAGCGGAATGCCCTTGCGCTCGCGCTTGGCCTTGGCGTGCGCCGCGAGGTTCTCGCTTTCGGCGGCAAAGCCTACGCAGAAGAGCTTCTTCGACTGGGCGCGCTCGCTGCGCGCGACGTTAAGCAGGATGTCGGCGTTCTCGACGAACTCCAGCACCGGGGTCTTGCCGCTGCCGTCCTTCTTGATCTTCTGGTCGCTCTGCGTGGCCGGGCGCCAGTCGGCCACGGCGGCTGTTGCTACGAAAATGCTAGCAAACTCCGCGGCACGGGTGGTGGCTTCGAGCATGTCCTGCGCGGACAGAACGTCGACGCGCGTCACGCCGCGCGGCGTGGGCAGGTGCACCGGGCCGGCCACCAGCGTGACCTCGGCGCCCGCTTCGCGGGCCGCGCGGGCAATGGCAAAGCCCATCTTGCCGGACGAATGGTTGGTGATGCCGCGGATCGGGTCGAGCGACTCGAAAGTCGGCCCTGCCGTGACCAGCACCTTCTGCCCCGCCAGCAGCTTGGGGCTGAAGAAGGCCGTGATGTCCTCGAGCAGCTGGGCGGGTTCGAGCATGCGCCCGTCGCCGGTTTCGCCGCAGGCCTGCCAGCCGTTGCCCACGCCCAGCACCGTGGCGCCGTCGGCCGCCACCTGCACCAGGTTGCGCTGCGTGGCCGGATGGCCCCACATCTCGCGGTTCATGGCCGGCGCGATGAGCAGCGGAATTCGGTCCATGGGGCGGGCAAGGCACATCAGGCTCAGCAGGTCGTCGGAGCGGCCCTGCACCAGCCGCGCGATGAAGTCGGCGCTGCAGGGCGCCAGCACGATCGCATCGGCCTCGCGGCTCAGGTTGATGTGCGGCATGTTGTTGGGCTCGCGGGTGTCCCACTGCGAGGTGTAGACGGTGCGCCCCGAGAGCGCCTGCATGGTCACCGGCGTGATGAACTGCTCGGCCGCCTCGGTCATGACGACCTGGACGGTCGCGCCCGCCTTGACGAACAGCCGGCACAGCTCGGCCGACTTGTAGCAGGCGATGCCTCCGGTGAGGCCCAGGACGATGTGTTTGCCGGCGAGATCTTGCATGGGCTGTATTGTTGCTCACATGCCATCCGACCCGCGGCAACAAGCCCCTGGCGGAAAGTGTCGCGAAGGGCACACCTATAATCGCAATTTCCCACTGCCCGGATTGCAAAGTCCGGAACTGGCATGACCAAATTTGTCTTCGTCACCGGTGGTGTCGTATCTTCCCTTGGCAAGGGAATCGCCTCCGCCTCGCTCGCCGCGATCCTCGAATCGCGCGGCCTCCAAGTCACCCTCATCAAGCTCGATCCGTACATCAATGTCGACCCCGGCACGATGTCGCCCTTCCAGCATGGTGAAGTGTTCGTCACCGATGACGGCGCAGAGACCGACCTCGACCTCGGCCACTACGAGCGCTTCATCAACACGCGGATGCGCAAGGCCAACAACTTCACGACCGGCCAGATCTACAAGACCGTGCTCGAAAAAGAGCGCCGTGGCGACTACCTCGGCAAGACGGTGCAGGTGATCCCGCACATCACCAACGAAATCCAGGAATACATCAAGCGCGGCGCCGGCATCGGCACTGCGCACGAGGTGGACGTGGCCATCGTCGAAATCGGCGGCACCGTGGGCGACATCGAGTCGCTGCCCTTCCTGGAGGCCGTGCGCCAGATGAGCCTGCGCATGGGCCCGAACAACTCGGCCTTCGTGCACCTGAGCTACGTGCCCTGGATCGCCGCCGCCGGCGAACTCAAGACCAAGCCCACGCAGCACACCGCGCAGAAGCTGCGCGAAATCGGCATCCAGGCCGACGCCCTGCTGTGCCGCGCCGACCGCCCGATCCCCGACGACGAGCGCGCCAAGATCTCGCTCTTCTCGAACGTGCCCGAATGGGGCGTGATTTCGATGTGGGACGTGGACACCATCTACAAGGTGCCCCGCATGCTGCACGAGCAGGGCCTGGACGGCCTGATCTGCGACAAGCTGCGCATCAACACCCCACCCGCCAAGCTGCAGCGCTGGGACGACCTGGTCTACGAAGTCGAGCACCCGCAAAAGGAAGTGTCGATTGCCATGGTCGGCAAGTACGTCGACCTGTCGGACAGCTACAAGTCGCTGAACGAAGCCCTGCGCCACGCCGGCATGAAGAACCATGCCCGCGTGAAGATCGACTACATCGACTCCGAGACCATCAACGCGCAGGACGTGTCCCGCCTGGCCAAGTACGACGCCATCCTGGTGCCCGGCGGCTTCGGCCAGCGCGGCGTGGAAGGCAAGATCTCGGCGGCCCGCTTCGCCCGTGAAGGCAAGGTGCCCTACCTGGGCATCTGCCTGGGCATGCAGGTTGCCACCATCGAGTACGCCCGCCACGTGGCCGGCCTGAAGAACGCGAACAGCACCGAGTTCGACCCCGAGACGCCCACCCCCGTGATCGCGCTGATCACCGAGTGGAAGGACGCCGACGGCACCGTGAAGACGCGCGACGAGAAGTCCGACCTCGGCGGCACCATGCGCCTGGGCGCGCAGAGCTCCGACGTCTCGCCCGGCACGCTGGCCCACAGCATCTACGGCGACGTGGTCACCGAGCGCCACCGCCACCGCTACGAAGCCAACGTCAACTACCTCGACGAACTGCGCAAGGCCGGCCTCGTGATCTCGGCGCTCACGCAGCGCGAGCACCTGACCGAGATCGTCGAGCTGCCGCAGGACGTGCACCCCTGGTTCATGGGCGTGCAGTTCCACCCCGAGTTCAAGTCGACCCCGTGGGGCGGCCATCCGCTGTTCAACGCCTTCATCAAGGCGGCGCTCGAACACAAGGAAAAGGGCGCGGGCAGCACCAACAAGGCACTGAAGGCCGTCGCATGAGCAGCGGATACGTCATCGCCCACGTCGAGGTGACCAACCCGACGCAGTACGAGGAATACAAGAAGTGGTCGAGCGCCGCCATGCAGGCGCACGGCGCCGAAGTGTGCGTGCGCGGCGGCCAGGTGCAGCCGCTGGAGGGCGACTGGAAGCCCACGCGCGTCGTCATCCTCAAGTTCGCCAGCTTCGAGAAGGCCAAGGCCTTCTACGACACGCCCGAATACCTCAAGGCCCGCGAAGCGCGTGCCGGCGCCGCGATCATGAACATGATCGCCGTCGAGGGCCTCTGAGCCCCCTGCCCCATTTATTCATCCGCCAAAGAGAACCGAAAGAGAAAGACAAAAGATGAGTGCAATCGTTGACATCGTCGGCCGCGAAATTCTCGACAGCCGAGGCAACCCCACCGTCGAGTGCGACGTGCTGCTGGAGTCGGGCACCATGGGCCGTGCGGCCGTGCCCTCGGGCGCGTCGACCGGTTCGCGCGAAGCCATCGAGCTGCGCGACGGCGACAAGAGCCGCTACCTGGGCAAGGGCGTGCTCAAGGCCGTGGAGAACATCAACACCGAGATCTCGGAAGCCGTGCTCGGCCTGGACGCCAGCGAACAGGCCTTCCTCGATCGCACGATGATCGACCTGGACGGCACCGACAACAAGGGCCGCCTGGGCGCCAACGCCACCCTCGCCGTGTCGATGGCCGTGGCCCGCGCCGCGGCCGAAGAGTCCGGTCTGCCGCTGTACCGCTACTTCGGCGGCATGGGCGGCATGCAGCTGCCGGTGCCGATGATGAACGTCATCAACGGCGGCGCGCATGCCAACAACAGCCTCGACCTGCAGGAGTTCATGATCATCCCCGTGGGCGCCAAGAGCTTCCGCGAGGCCGTGCGCTACGGCGCCGAGGTGTTCCATGCACTGAAGAAGATCCTGGGCGACCGCGGCATCAGCACGGCCGTGGGCGACGAAGGCGGCTTCGCCCCCAGCGTCGAGAGCCATGAAGCGGCCATCCAGCTGATCCTGGAAGCCATCGACAAGGCCGGCTACACGGCGGGCGAGCAGATCGCCCTGGGCCTGGACTGCGCGGCCAGCGAGTTCTACAAGGACGGCAAGTACGTGCTGTCGGGCGAAAACCTCTCGCTCACGTCCGAAAGCTGGACCGACATGCTCGCGACCTGGGTCGACAAGTACCCGATCATCAGCATCGAAGACGGCATGCACGAAGGCGACTGGGACGGCTGGAAGCACCTGACCGAACGCCTGGGCAAGCGCGTGCAGCTGGTGGGCGACGACCTGTTCGTCACCAACACCAAGATCCTGCAAGAGGGCATCGACAAGGGCATCGCCAACTCGATCCTCATCAAGATCAACCAGATCGGCACGCTGACCGAGACCTTCGCCGCCATCGAGATGGCCAAGCGCGCGGGCTACACGGCCGTGATCTCGCACCGTTCGGGCGAAACCGAAGACAGCACCATCGCCGATATCGCGGTGGGCACCAACGCCGGCCAGATCAAGACCGGCTCGCTGTCGCGCTCGGACCGCATCGCCAAGTACAACCAGCTGCTGCGCATCGAAGAAGACCTTGGCGACATCGCCGTGTACCCGGGCCGCGGCGCGTTCTACAACCTGAAGTAACGCACTGGACGCCCCGCGCATGCGCGCCCGACTCGTTCCACCGATCATCCTGCTGCTTCTGCTGGGCGTCCTGCAGTGGCAGCTGTGGAACGGGCGCGGCAGCGTGCGCGACGTGGCGCAGCTGCGGACCAAGCTGGCCGACCAGAAGGAAGCCAACGCCAAGGCCGCGCTGAACAACGAGCGCCTGACCTCGGAGGTCAACGACCTCAAGGAAGGCCTCGAAATGGTCGAGGAACGCGCGCGGGCGGAACTCGGCATGGTGAAGCCGAACGAAGTGTTCGTCCAGATCGCGCACTAAGATGACCCCCAGTCTTCGCGCACTTCGTGTCGGTGCCCTCTGGGGGCGAATCTGATCCTTGAGCTTCTCTCGGCCCCTGCATTCCTGCTCTGGGGCTCTCCCGTCAGCTGGCTCGAACTTGTCGCCGCGCTCCTCGCGCTCGCCATGGTCGGGTGCAACATGCGCGAGATCCACTGGGGATGGCCGCTGGCCATCGTCAGTTCGCTGCTCTATGTGGCCGTCTTCGCCAAGGCGCGCATCTACGGCGACGCCTCGCTCCAGGTCTTTTTCGCTTTCGTCGCCCTGTGGGGCTGGGCCCAGTGGCTGCGCGGCCACCGGGCGGACGGGAGCGCCCTGCATGTCAGCCGGCTTTCGCCGCGCGGCATTGCCCTCGCGCTGGCCGCCTGCGCCTTGGCGTGGCCGGCCGTCGCCCTCTTCCTGCGCCGCTTCACCGACACCGACGTGCCCTGGTGGGACGGCTTCGCCACCGGGCTGAGCCTGGTCGGGCAGTTCCTGCTCGGGCGCAAGTTCATCGAGAACTGGCTGGTCTGGCTGGCGGTGAACGTGGTCAGCGTGGGCCTGTTCATCCACAAGGGCCTTTGGCTCACGGTCGGGCTGTACGCGGTGTTCGCCGCGCTCAGCGTGGCCGGTTACCTGGCATGGCGGCAGCGCCTGCCGCAAGCGGCACAGGCGGCACGCGCATGACGCCCACCCTGCCGACCGGCTGCGTCATCGCGCTGCTGGGCGCCGAAAGCACCGGCAAGACCGAGCTGGCGCGCGCCATCGCGCAGCGCCTGCGGGACCGCGGAACCCCGGTAACGCTCGTTGGCGAATACCTGCGCGAATGGTGCGAGCGCGAAGGCCGCACGCCGCGCCCCGACGAACAGCAGGCCATCGCCGACGAACAGACCCGCCGCATCGGCGTCGCCGCCGCGTCGGGCGTTGTGGTGGCCGACACCACCGCGCTCATGACGGCGGTCTACAGCGAACAGCTGTTCGCCGACACCTCGCTCTACGAAGGCGCCCTGGCCGCGCAGCGGCGCTATGCCATCACGCTGCTCACCGCGCTCGACCTGCCCTGGGTGGCCGACGACATGCGCGACGGCCCGCATGCGCAGCAGCCGACCGACACGCTGGTGCGCGCCGCGCTCATCGGCGCCAGGCTCTCGTTCGCCGTGGTGCATGGCAGCGGCGGCGAGCGCTTTGCCAACGCCTGGAACGCGATCAACTCGATCGCGGGCAACGAAGGCCGCACGCGCGCACGCGGCCGGCTCGAAGCCAAGCCCTCCTCGTGGTCATGGCCTTGCGAGAAATGCTCCGACCCGGAATGCGAACATAAGCTCTTCAGCGACCTGATCGCGCGCCGCGAGTAACCCAGCGGCGCGCACCATCCCCTTCACCGGAGACCCGATGCCCCTTTCGACAGCCGCGCGCCTCGCCCCTGCCACCACATTCATCGCCCTGCTGCTGGCCGCCGGCCATGCCGCTGCCGCCCCCGTCGCGGCCACGATAGAGAACGGCACCACGACCACCGCCTGCGCCGAGGAAGACAACGTCTCCCTCACCCTGCGCGGCGACGGCATCCGCCACATGCGCATCGAGGCGCTGCAGCCCGACTATCTCGACAAGATCGGCAACGACGTCACGGCGCCCGACTTCTCGGGCTGCAACTTCGACGGCGGCGCCCACCCCACCGACCCCGCGCACCGCTTCAAGAAGCGCACCGTGGTGCTGCTGGACAACGCCGAGTGGCGCATCGTCGGCATGACGCTGCCGACCTTCTGGCGCCCGCAGAGCGTGCCCGTGACCGTGGGCAAGCGCAGCGACCGTGGCTTCCATCTGCTGCAGGTGTTCAGGAAGGAGAACGGCAAGGCGCTCGAGGCCATCGTGCTCTATCCGTCGGACGGCTACTGGCGGCTCAAGCCGCTGCCGGACCCGCGCTTCGGCGACGGCGTGTACGGCTCTTCGTTCCTGCTCGGGCCGGTGGAGGCGGCCGCGCGGCCGGTGGTGAGCATCGCGTCGATCCGCATCGTGCCGAAGCCGCTGGCGATCCACGTGCGCTTTGCGAACGGCGGCAGCGCGGTGGCGCGTGTCGACGAAATCAGCCGCACGCGCACCGCGCTCGACGTCACCCTGTCGAAGCCGACGGTGAATGCGCAGCCCTTCGCGGTGCTGCGCTCGATGTACGTGACGCCGGACAACGCCGACGTGAGCGAAGTGCGCTGGCAGGCCGCGCCGCAAGCCGCGCAGCAGGTGCTGCCGCTGCCAGAGGTCAAGAGCCTGCAGGCCACGCAGGTGCGCTTCGGCCGAAGCCTGCCGTCGAAGCACAACACGAGCGCGCCGGACATTTCGTTCGGCGGCTTCGACAGCAGCGAAGCGCGCTGAGTCCGCGAGCGCGCTTCGACAGGCTGCCTACTGGACGACCGGGCTGCCCGGAATCTGGTCCGTCGGCGGCCTGAAGATCTGCGCGGTGTCGACCGCGTCGAAGCGGTACTGCTTGCCGCAGAAGTCGCAGCCCACCTCGATGTCGCCGCGCTCGGCGAGGATGCTCTCGGCCTCCTCCACGCCCAGGCCGCGGATCATCTGCGCCACGCGCTCGCGCCCGCAGGTGCAGGCGAAGTGCGGGCCCAGCAGGCCGGCCTGCGGCTCGAAGCGCAGCAGCCTCTCTTCCCAGAAAAGGCGGCGAAGAATGGTCTCGATGTCGAGCGTGAGCAATTCGTCGCGCGTCAGGCTGGAGGCGAGGATCGAGATGCGGTTGTAGTCCTCGTTCAGGCCGATCTGGTCTTCGTTGGCCTGGTCGTGGTCCTTGCTGGAAGTGCCTTCGAGGTTGCCCTCGCCCTTCACGGGCAGGCGCTGGATCAAGAGGCCCGCGGCCACCTTGTCGTCGGCCGCGAGCACCAGGGTGGTGTCGAGCTGCTCGCTCTGCAGCATGTAGTGCTGCAGCACGTCGCTGAGCTTGCCGAGCTTTTCGCCGTTGTCGTCGAACAGCGGTACCACGCCCTGGTAGGGCGTCGTGCCCGGCAGCTTGTCCTTGGGGTCGAGCGTGATGGCGCAGCGGCCCTTGTTGTTCACGTTGACCATGTCGGGCAGCCGCGCGTCGGCCGGCAGCTCGCCGATCACCTTGGCGGTGGCGCGCAGGCTCAGGTCGGGCCTGGCCTCGGCCACGGCCACCTTGACCGGGCCGTCGCCGAAGATCTGCAGGATCAGCGCGCCGTTGAACTTGATGTTGGCCTGCATCAGCGTGGCGGCGGCCGTCATTTCGCCGAGCAGTTCGGCCACGGGCGGCGGGTAGGCGCCGGTGGCGGTGTTGGAGGCGCGCCGCGCAAGGATCTCCTGCCACGCATCTGTCAGGCGCACGATCATGCCGCGCACCGGCAGGCCATCGAACAGGAATTTGTGCAGCTCGCTCAAAACGTTTTCTTTCTCTCTGTGTGCCTGCAACCGAACCGGTCAGGCGATCTTCTTGAGGCCCTTCGCGAAGCGATGGGCGTTCTCTACATAGTGCTCGGCGCTCTGGCGCAGCCGGGCGGCCGCGGCGTCATCGAGGGTGCGCACCACCTTGGCCGGCGAGCCGATGATGAGCGAGTTGTCCGGAAACTCCTTGCCCTCGGTCACGACGCTGCCGGCGCCAACGATCGAATTGCGGCCGATCTTCGCGTTATTCAAGACCACGGCCTGGATGCCGATGAGCGAGTTGTCGCCGACGGTGCAGCCGTGCAGCATCACCTGGTGGCCCACGGTGACGTTGTCGCCGATGGTCAGCGGGCAGCCGATGTCGGCATGCAGCACCGACAGGTCCTGGATGTTGCTGTTGCGTCCGATGGTCAGCGTCTCGGTGTCGCCGCGCAGCACCGCGCCGAACCACACGCTCGCGTTGTCGGCCAGCTTGACGTTGCCCATCACCTGCGCGCTGTCGGCCACCCATGCGCCTTCGCCGAGGGTCGGTGCAACGCCGTCCAATTCATAAATCGCCATCGTGGTTGTCTCCGGGGGCAAAACTAGAATTGTAGGGATGCACCCCCGATTGAGCGCGCTGGCCGCGCTGCGCCTCTCCGATCCCGAACAGAAGGTGGCTGCAACGCGCGCCATTTCTCTGCACGGCGCTACCGATTCCATAGCAACCGACCCGATCCGCACACCCGGCGACGACACCGGCGTGCCCGGCCGCCCGGAAAAGCCCGTGCGCGTGGCCGCCACCGCGGTGCAGAAGCGCTCGCCGTTCACGCCCGATGGCCGGGCCGCGCTGATCCATTCGATCTGCCACATCGAGTTCAATGCCATCAACCTCGCACTCGACGCCGTGTGGCGCTACGACGGCATGCCCGAGGCCTACTACCGCGACTGGCTGCGCGTGGCCGACGAAGAAGCGCTGCACTTCACGCTGCTGCACACGCACCTGCAGGACATGGGCTGGCGCTACGGCGACTTTCCGGGCCATGACGGCCTCTGGAACATGTGCGAGAAGACCAAGGACGATGTGCTCGGCCGCATGGCGCTCGTGCCGCGCACGCTGGAGGCGCGCGGGCTGGACGCCACGCCGCTGATCCAGGCCAAGCTCAAGCGGGTGAACACGCCCGATGCGCTGCGGGCGGTCGAGATCCTGGACATCATCCTGCGCGACGAAGTGGGCCATGTGGCCATCGGCAACCACTGGTACCGCTGGCTGTGCGAGCGCGCCGGCATCGACCCCGAGGCCACCTATCCGGCCTTGGTCGCGCGCTACGACGCGCCGCGCCACAAGCCGCCCTTCAATCTCGAGGCGCGCAGCCGGGCCGGCTTCAGCCCCGAAGAACTGCGCGCCCTGGCCGACTCCCGCCCCGAATGACCGAGGCGATCTCGCACCGGCAGGTCGCCTCGCTGGTCGAGGAACTGGGCCTGCGGGTGTTTTGAAACCCCGACTCAGGCCGCCGCCGGCCTGGCGTGCACCACCAGCCTGGGCGTGAAGTGCTGAAGCACATCGCCGCGCTGGTTGAGCGTCTGGCAGCGCATGGTGACCATCGCGCGGCCGGGCTTGGAGCGCGAGGGCACGATATCGACCACCTCGCTCACCACATGCAGCACGTCGCCGGGCCGCGTGGGCTTGGGCCATTGCAGCTCGCCGCCTGAACCGATGATGCCGTCGGCCAGCGGGATGCCGCTTTCGACCAGCAGCTTCATGGTGAGCGCCGCGGTGTGCCAGCCGCTCGCGGCCAGCCCGCCGAAGAAAGTCTTCTTCGCGGCCTCTTCGTCGGTGTGGAAGGGCTGCGGGTCGAACTGCCGCGCGAAGGCCTGGATCTGCGCCACGTCCAGCGCGTGTTCGGTGCTGCGGAAGCGGTCGCCGACGGACAGGTCTTCGAGGTACAGCTTGGGCCTGGCGCCGGTTTCAGGGGTTGCCGTCATCGGTTCTCCTTGGGGTTCGTGGCCGCATTCTCGGACCGTTCAAGCGCGCTCGAGGATCGTCGCGATGCCCTGCCCGCCGCCGATGCATTGCGTGGCCAGCGCATAGCGCCCCTTCTCGCGCACCAGCAGCGACGCGGCCTTGCCGGTGATGCGTGCGCCGGTCGCGCCCAGCGGATGGCCGATGGAGAGGCCGCCACCGTCGAGGTTGATCTTCGCGGGGTCGAGGCCCAGGTCGCGGATGCAGGCCAGCGCCTGCGACGAGAAGGCTTCGTTGATCTCGATCACGTCCAGGTCGGCGGCGCTCAGGCCGGCGCGGGCCAGCGCCTTGCGCGTCGCGGGGATCGGGCCGATGCCCATGACGGCGGGATCGACGCCCACGGTCGCGAACGAGCGGATGCGTGCCAGCGCCTGCAGGCCATGCCTGGCGGCAAACGCATCGCTGGTGACGAGCACCACCGCCGCGCCGTCGGTCAGCGGAGACGAGGTGCCGGCCGTCACCACGCCGTCGGGGCGGAATGCGGGCTTGAGGTTCGCCAGCGCCTCGGCGGAAGTGCTGGGGCGGATGCAGCCGTCGGCATCGACGATGTCGCCCGAGGCCAGCCGCACCGGCACGATCTCGCCCGCCAGCCGGCCCTCCGCGCGTGCGGCGGCGGCCTTGCGGTGCGACTCCACCGCGAAGGCCTCCTGGTCGGCGCGGCTCACGTTCCAGCGCTGCGCCGCGTTCTCGGCGGTTTCGCCCATGGAGATGTAGGCGTCGGTGTCGGCCAGCAGTTCCGGGCTGGGCGAGAAGTTGAAGCCGCCCTGCGGGACCGCCGTCATCGATTCCACGCCCACGCACAGGAACGCGTCGCCCATGCCCGCCTCGATCTGCGCGGCGGCAATGTGCACCGCCTGCATCGACGAGCCGCAGAAGCGGTTCACCGTCATGCCGCCCACCTCGTGCGGCAGGCCGGCCAGCAGACCGACGATGCGCGCGAGGTTGTTGCCCTGCGAGGCCTCCGGGTAGGCGCAGCCCAGGATGATGTCTTCGAGCAGCGCGGGATCGAGGTCGGTGCGCTGCAGCAGGCCCTTCACCACGTCGGCGGCCAGCGTGTCGGGGCGCACCTCGGCCAGCGCGCCTTTCTTCGCGAAGTGAAAGGGAGAACGGGCATAGGCGGAAATGACGGCTTTCATGAATGGCTCCAACAGATGAAACCTACCATCCAATCGGTAGGCTACGAGGTCAAAAAATAGGCACGCCGAGGCGCGCCTGCGTCAGGCCCGGCGCTCAGCCGGGCAATGAACTCCTGAGTTGCGCGATGGCTTCGTCGAACTCGTCCACGCGCCCTGTCATGCGCGCCGACAGCAGCGCACCCTGGCAGGAAGAAAACACGAAAGCCGCCAGCGAAGCGACCGAAACGCCCTTCTTGCGTTCCGGCATCAGCGCACCCAGCACGCCCGTGAGCCACGTCACCTGGGTGCTGCGCAGTTCGCGCACCGCCTCGCGCAGTTCGTCGTTGATGACGTCCCAGCCCGGCGCAAGCGCGCCTGCCGGGCAGATGCCGGAGCCGGCATTCAGCGTGTTGCGGTACATGCGGAAATACGATTCGAGCGCGTCTTTGGGCTCACGCTCGCGGGCGGCATCCCAGTCCTTGAAGCCCTGGGTGGCGGAGCGGATCACCGCGATGCCCAGTGCTTCCTTGCTGGGAAAGTGGTGATAGAGGCTGGCCTTGCGCACGCCGACCGCATCGGCCACGTCCTGGAAGCTGAAGCCCAGGTAGGAACGGGTTTCGATGAAGCCGCGCGCCACCGCGAGGATCTGCTCGCGGGTGCTGCCGGTGGCAAGGGCGGGAACGGCTGCTGTGGCGCTGGTCATCTACCTACTATAAGGTAGGGAGAATCGAACCACAAGCGCAGGTGTCTTCCAGGCGTCAGGTGGTGCGAGGCGGCTCAGTCGGCCTTGATGTTCGCCGCCTTGATGATGCGGCCGTTGCTTTCGAACTCGCTGGCGATTTCCTTCGCAAAGGCTGCAGACGTGCCGCCGGTCGGCACGTTGTCGGTGGCCGTGAGCTTGGCGCGCAGCTCGGGGCTGGCCAGCGCCTTGTTGATCTCGGCGTTGTACCGCGCGACCAGCGCAGCCGGCGTGGCGGCCGGCGCGAACACGCCGAACAGCGAGTTGATGTTGGCCGCCTTGTAGCCCAACTCGCCCAGCGTGGGCACCTGGGGCAGGCTGTCGAGCCGGGCCGGCGCTCCCACGGCCAGCGGGCGCAGCTTGCCCGACTGGATGTGCGACGACAGCGTCGGGCTCGCGTTGGTCGACAGAATCTCGAACTGCCCGCCGATCGCATCGTTGAGCTGCTGACCGCCGCCCTTGTACGGTACGTGCGTGATGTCCACGCCCGCCGCCGCATGCAGTTGCTCCAGCACGATGTGGCCCAGCGACGCCGGGCCGGAAGTGGCCCAGCGCACCGCGCCCGGGTGCGCCTTGGCGTCGTCGATGAGCGCCTTGAAGTCCTTGGCCTTGCTCGCCGGCGTGGCGATCAGCAGCACCGGCGAATACATCACGCTGGCCACGGGCGCCACGTCCTTGAGCGGATCGAAGGGCAGCTTGCCCAGGTGCGGGCTCAGCACCAGCGGACTGATGGCCGAGAAGCCCAGCGTCGCGCCGTCGGGCGCGGCCTTGGCCACCGCGTCCATGCCGATGGCGCCGCTTGCGCCGGCACGGTTGTCCACGATCACCGTGATGCCCATCTGCGCCGCGAGCCGGTCGCCCAGCGCCCGCGCGACCACGTCGCTGACGCCGCCCGCCGGGTAGGCGACGATGAGCCGCACGGTCTTGGGCACGGCCTGCGCGTAGGCGCCAGAAGCGGCGCACAGCGCGGCGGCGGCGAGGAGTCGGGTCGCCGTGCGGCGCGATGGCTTCGAGGAAGCGAGGAAATTCATGGTGTCTGTGGATCGGGTCGTCTGCGTGATTGCGTCAGTCCAGCTGCAGCTTGCGCTCCTTGATCAGCCTGGACCACTTCTCATTGTCCGCCTTCACGAAGGCCGCGAACTCGACCGGGCCCAGCGAATGCACCTCGGCCCCCGCCGTCGCGAACTTGGCCTTGATCTCGGGCTGCGCCAGCGCCTTGGCCAGCTCGCCCGAGAGCCGATCGACCACGTCCTTGGGCATGTTCGCCGGCCCCACCAGCCCCTGGAAGCCGACCGACTCCATGCCCGCCAGCCCCAGTTCCTTCACGGTCGGCACGTCGGGCAGCTGCGGGTCTCGCACCGGGCCGGTCACGGCCAACGCCTTGAGCTTGCCGCCCTTGACCTGCGGCAGCAGCACGCTGCCCGCGTCGATGAGGATCTGCGTCTGCCCGCCGATCAGGTCCTGCACGGCCGGCGCGCTGCCCTTGTAGGGCACGTGCGTCATGTCGAGCCCCGTCACCTGGTTCATCAGCTCGCCGTTCAGGTGCGTCGAGGTGCCGTTGCCGCCCGAGGCAAAGTTGACCTTGCCCGGCTGCCCCTTGGCCCACGCCACGAACTCCTTGAGGTTCTTCGCCGGATGGTCGGGCCGCGTCACCGCGATGTAGCTGCCCTGGCTGATCTGCCCGATGTAGGTGAACTGTCTGATCGGGTCGTACGGCGGCTTGCTCTGCAGGTAGGGCGCGATGGCGAAGGGCCCGGTGTTGGCCAGCAGCAGCGTATAGCCGTCGGCGGGCTGGCGCGTGAGTTCGGTGGCCGCGATCATGCCGCTGGCGCCGGGCTTGTAGTCGACCACCAGTTGCTGCTTGAGCGCCTCCTGCAGCGGCACCTGCACCGTGCGCGCCGCAAAGTCGATGCCGCCGCCGGGCGGATAGCCGACGATCAGGCGAATGGGCTTGGCGCCCGGGAAGCCTTGCGCGGCGGCAAGGCCGGTGGCCGCGGCCATTGCAAAGCCAAGGCCCAGGCCGGCGCAGAGTCTTGTGAATTTCATGTTCCGTCTCCTCTTGTTGATCGTTGATTCTCCAGCAGCCGCTGCAGCGCCAGCGCGTTGCCTGTCGCCTCGCCGCCGGCCGTGTTGTCGAACACGCACCAGCACTGCGCGCCTTCTTCCTTCGCAAGCTGCAGCCGCTGCGCGAGCCGCGCAAGCAGGTCGTCGCCGTAGGCCGACCAGTAGCGCCGCGGCGAGCCGTGCAACCGCAGATAGACAAGGCCCGGCCAGCCGCCGGGGGCCGCGGCTTCGTCGAACAGCACCGGGTCCGCGAGCACGCGGGCCACTTCGAAAATAGACAGCAGCCCCTCGGCCTGCGGCGTGAACCAGCTGCGATGACGGGGCTCCAGCACCACAGCGCCCGGGTGCCTGCGCCTAAGCGCGCTGAAAAAACCGCGCACCACCCCGGCATCGAACGCCAGGCTCGGCGGCAACTGCACGACCAGCGCACCGAGCTTGTTCCCGAGCCCCCCGACCTGCGCGGCAAATTCTTCGAACGCAGGCATCGCATCGACCAGCCGTCGTTCGTGCGTCACCGCCTTCGGCAGCTTGACCGCGAAGCGGAATCCTTCGGGCGTGCTCGCGGCCCAGCGTTCGTAGGTCTCGCGCCGGTGCGGCCGGTAGAACGAGGTGTCGATCTCGACCGCGTCGAAGCGCTGCGCATAGCGCTCCAGGTGCGAGCCCTCGGGCGGAAACACCGGCCACAGCGCGCGCGGCAGGCTCCATCCGGCGCAGCCGATGCGCCAGGGCTGCACAGGCTCAGCCGCGCGGGTGGTGCTTCGCATGAAGCTGCTTCAGGCGCTCGCGCGCCACATGCGTGTAGATGGTGGTGGTCGAGATGTCCGCATGCCCCAGCAGCAGCTGCACCGCGCGCAGGTCGACCCCGTGGTTCAGCAGGTGCGTGGCAAAGGCGTGGCGCAGCGTGTGCGGCGACAGCGGCACGTGAATGCCAGCGGCGGTCGCATGCTTCTTCACGATGATCCAGAACATCACGCGCGTCATGCCTGCGCCGCGCGCCGTGACGAACAGGTCGGGCGTCTGCTGGCCGTCGAGGATCGCGGGGCGCGATTCCTCCAGGTAGCGTTCGATCCAGCGCCGAGCCTCGCCCCCGAAGGGCACCAGCCGCTCCTTGCTTCCCTTGCCCAGCACGCGCAGCACGCCGTCGTTCAGGCTCATGTCGATGGCCTTGAGCGCCACCAGTTCGCTCACGCGCAGGCCGCTCGCGTACATCAGTTCCAGCATCGCGCGGTCGCGCAGGCCCAGGGGCGATTCGACATCGGGCGCGGCCAGCAGGTCGTCGACCTGCTTCTCCGACAGCGTCTTGATGGCGCGCGGCATCTGGCGCGCGGGCATGAGCCGGATGCTCGGGTCGGCCGTGATGCGCCGCTCGCGCAGCGCCCAGCGGTAGTAGCGCTTGAACACCGTGAGCCGGCGGTTGGCCGACGTTGCCTTGCCCTTGTTGGTGAGCCGCGCGCCCATGTAGGCCTGCAGGTCGGTCTCCCGCGCGGTGGCGAGCGTGGCGCCGCCTTGCTGCTTGCCGAGCCACTGCGCGAACAGCGCGAGGTCGCGGCGGTAGGCGGCGAGCGTGTTCTTCGACAAGCCGTCCTCGAGCCAGAGGGCGTCGATGAAGTCGTCGATATCGGGAGTGGGTGCGGCGGCGGCCTCGGTCATGCGTTGCAAGATAGCAAAAAAGAAAAAGCCGCCCGGGGCGCGGGCGGCTTGCGTCGAAAGAAAGAAAAAACCGGGCTCAGTCGAGCTTCAGGTTCTGCTTCTTCACCACGTCCTTGTAGACCTCGTACTCGGCCTTGATCTGCGCGGCGAACTGCTCGGGCGTATTGGCCACGATCAGCGAGCCCGTGTCCTCGATGCGCTTGCGCACCGCGGGTTCTTCCACCGACTTCTTCACACCGGCGCTGATCTTCTCGACCACTTCCTTCGGCAGGCCCTTGGGGCCGAGGATGCCGTAGTAGGCCATGCGGTTCACCGGCTCCAGGCCGACTTCCTTGAAGGTCGGCACGTTGGGCAGCGCGGCCAGGCGCTGGGGCGCGGACACCACGATCGGGATCAGCCGGCCGCTGGTGATGAAGGGCATGGCCGAGGGAATGTTGTCGAACATGATCGGCACCTGGCCGGCCACCACGTCGTTCAGCGCCGGGCCCGCGCCACGGTACGGAATGTGCGTGACGAAGGTGTTGGTCAGGCTCTTGTACAGCTCCATCAGCAGGTGGCCGATGCCGCCCGTGCCCGACGAGGCATACGAATACTTGCCGGGGTTCTTCTTCAGCTCGGCCACGAACTCGGCGTAGTTCTTGGCCGGGAAGCTCGGGTTGACGGCGATGATGTTCGGCGTGGCCGCGATGTTGATGATCGGCGTGAAGTCGTTGATCGGGTCGTACGGCGTCTTCGGGTTGATGGCCGGATTGGCCGCCGTGCTCGACACCGTGGCGATGCCGAGCTTGTAGCCGTCGGGCGTGGCGCGTGCCGTCTCGGCCGCACCCACGATGCCGCCGCCACCGGCACGGTTGATCACCACCACCGGCTGGCCCAGCACCTTGCCCAGCGGGTCGGAGATCACGCGCGCCACGATGTCGGTCGTGCCGCCCGGTGCGAAGGGCACGCTCAGCTCGACGGGCTTGCTGGGGTATCCCTGCGCGAAGCTCGGGCCCGCTACCGCGACCAGTGCGGCGGCGCCCACCAGAGCGCTCCATTGACGACGTTGCATCGAAAACTCCTTGACTTGACTTTGATGTCGAAAAAACGAAAGCCCGGATGCTAGCGGCTCACGGCCCGCACCCGTGCTGTGGATTACCCATGGTCCGTCCGGTTTATCCTCGAAGCGGTGAACTACGCGCAGCTGCTCTTCCCCGACTTTTCGCTCATCGCCATCGGCTGGCTCCTGTGCCGCTACACCGCCCTCGACCGCCGCGTGTGGGACCAGGTCGAGAGCCTTGTCTACTACTTTCTTTTTCCTGTGCTGCTGTTCCACTCGATCGTGCGCAGCCCGCTGGACTTCGGCGCCACGTCGAACCTGCTGACAGCGGGCCTGTGCATCGGTGCGGTCGGCATCGGCTTGGCCTACGCCCTGCCCTTCATGCCCGGCATCGGCTCGCATATCGACCGCCGTGACCACGCAGCCAGCGCCCAGGTCGCGTTCCGCTTCAATTCGTTCATCTGCCTCGCGCTGGCAGAGCGGCTGGCCGGGTCCGAAGGCCTGCTGCTCATTGCCGTGCTGATCGGCGTGTGCGTGCCCATCTTCAACATCGCGGCCGTGTGGCCAATGACGCGCCATGCGCAGACCGGCTTCTTGCAGCAGCTGGTGCGCAACCCGCTGATCGTCGCGACAGTCGCGGGGCTGCTGGCCAATGTGCTGGGGATCACCGTGCCGGGCTGGGCCACGCCCACGCTCACGCGCATCGGCGCCGCATCGCTCGCATTGGGGCTGCTGGCCGCGGGTGCGGGCATGAAGTTCTCGACGCTGGGCACGGGCAAGGTGCTGGCGGTGTCGATACTGGGCATACGGCACCTCGTCCTGCCGCTGGTCGCATGGGGGCTGGCTCTGGCGTTGCGGCTCGATGCGATGCAGGCTTCGGTGCTGATGGCTTTTTCCGCGGTGCCGACTGCTTCGAGTGCTTATGTGCTGGCTGCGCGGATGGGATACAACGGGGCTTATGTGGCGGGGTTAGTGACGCTGTCTACGCTGTTGGGGGTGCTCAGCTTGCCGTTTGCCTTGGCGTTGCCTCGGTAGTTGCTTTTCTTTTTGTGTTCCGGGGCCGGGTCTCGGCCCGGCGGCCGACCTACTTTTCTTTGCTTCGCCAAAGAAACGTAGGCAAAAGAAAGGCGACCCTGCTGTCTGCGTCCCTCCGCTTCGCTGCGGGCAACCTGCGGTGCTCGACTCCGGCGGGGGTCCGCAGAACTCGCTTCGCTCAAGCAGCTGCGGCCCTGATCCCGCCTGCGTCTGCGCTCCTCGGCGCAGCCAGAAGGGATTTGGAAACCGGACGCGCCATCGCTGCGCTCGGCGCGGGGCTGCAGCAGGCGCGCAGCGCCTGCTGCAGCATCGGTGGCCGAGCGCAGCAAAGGCCCGGCCAGTTTCCCCTCCCCTCTGGCTGCGCCGAGGAGCGCAGCGTTTCGCGGATCAGGGCTCGCCCTTGTTTGAGCGAAGCGAGTTTGGGCGAGACCCCGCGAAACGCGAGCACCGCAGGTTGCCCCGTAGCGCAGCGAAGGGGTCGCAGACAGCGGGGTCGCCTTTTCTTTGCTTACTTTCTTTTGGCGAAGCAAAAGAAAGTGAGTCGCCCGCCGGGGCGAGACCCGGCCCCGGAAAAAAACCCACCAAAAAGCAAAAACAACCCTCAGCCCCGACCCAACAAAGCAGGCACAGCAGAAGCCAACATAGCCACCCCGGAAGCCGTCAACAACCCCAACACCAACTTCCGAAACGCAGCCTCACTGATCCCCACATAAAGCCGAGCCCCCAGCAACACAGGCAACGCAACCGCAAGCGCCACCACACCGAGCAGTGGAATCGTAGAACGCGCAATGCTGCCACTCGCAAGGTGAACAGCAAACGCCACCATCAGCATAGACAGGTTGAAGTTCTGAATCACCGCACGCTGCGTATCGCGCTGGAAGCCGCGCAGCGTGCACCAGAGCGTGGGAATGGTTCCCGAGAAACCGCCGATGCCGGCCATGGCGCCGCCGATGGCGCCGGCAACTCCGTCCGCCACGCGGCCGCCGAAGGCGATCTTCGGCAGGTGCTGCGACATCAGCATGGCCGGGCACCACAGCACAAGCAGCACGCCAATGCACAGCTTGAAGACCACGAGGTCCAGGTGCGGCAGCAGCCACACACCGAAAGGCACGCCCACGAGTCCGCCAAGCACGAAGGGCCACAGCAGGCTCTTGTCGAAGGCGCGGCGCACCGTGACGGCAGCGATCACCTGCCCGGTGAGCGCCCCGAACAGCGCAAGCAGCGCCGCCAGCTGAGGCTCCAGCGTCCAGGCCCACACTGACATGGCCACCATGCCGAACGCAAAGCCGGACAGGCCCTGCACGAAGCCCGCCAGCACTGCACCGGCGATCACTGACACATACAAGGCTTGCATGCGGCCGATGATATCGGCCGCTGTTCAACGACCCGGCAGGGGCTCAGGCGGAGGCCGGCACCAGCGCCGTGCGGCGCACCCGGCGCACATTGAAGGCGCTGGCGATCAGCACGCCCTGCACCACCGCCAGGCCGACGATGACGCTCGTGTACTGCCCGTGGTCCATCAGGCGGCCGAACACCAGCGGCGCCACGGCCTGACCGATGTCCAGGCCCGCGTACACCACGCCGTAGACGCGGCCGGTGGCGTTGGGCGGGGTCGACTTCTTCACCAGCAGGTCGCGCGAAGGGCCAGCCACCCCGGAGACGAAACCCATCATGCCGAAGAGCACCGGCACCACGATCGGCGGGAAGTCCGCGAAGGCCAGCACCAAGGCCAGCATGGCGGCCACGCCGAAGCCAGCGCCCACGATGCGCTCGCAGCGCGACGGATCGGACGCGAGAAAGCCGCCCACCACCATGCCGGCCGCGCTGGCCACCATGTAGACGGTGAGGCACACCGCCACCAGCGCCACCGGCACCGCATGCAGGTGGCCCGCCGCCACCGGTGCAAAGGTCTGCACCACGCTGATCACGGCGGCGTAGAAAAAGAAGAAACCGAAGCACATCCACACCGCGGGAATGCGCAGGAAGTCGAACTCGCCGCCGGCGGGCGCGGGCTCGCCCTGCCCGGTGGCCTTGTGCACGGCCGCCGCGTCGAGCGACAGCGCGCTGCGGTAGACCCAAAGCACCAGAAGCACCACGATGGCCACGGCGCCCGCGGACGCCAGCGCCACGCGCCACGAATAGGCAATGGCAATCGGCACCACGAAGGCCGGCGCCAGCGCCCAGCCCAGGCTGCCGGTGATGCCGTGCACGCTGTAGGCATGGCCCAGCCGCGTGGGCGCGACCTTGCGGTTGAACAGCGTGTAGTCGACCGGGTGGAACACGCCGTTGCCGATGCCGCCGACCACCGCGCACGCCAGCAGCATCCAGTAGCTCTGCGCCGCTGCGTAGCCGAAAGCCGCAAGCCCCAGCGCGCCCAGCCCCACGAACAGCACCGGCCGCGGGCCCAGCTTGTCGACGATGAAGCCCGAGGCCGCCTGCACGATGCACGAGACCACGAAGAACACCGTGAGCACCGCTCCCAGCTCCACATAGCTCACGTTGAACGCGTCCTTCAGCCAGGGAAACAACGGCGCCAGGATGAGCTGGCTGAAGTGGCTGACCGCATGGGCCAGGCCGACCAGCCCGATCAGCTTGGCGTCGGTGCGCAAGGTGGTGGCCGGAACGGCGGCGGAGGATGAGGAGGACATGGATTGCTACAAAAAACCGGGGCGGGCTTCGATCCTATGCGGCGGGGACGCGGCAGAATGGCGATACAGCGACAACATTTGTCGAAACCATGCCAAGCGCCGCCTCCACCGCTGCCTCTTCTTCCGTCGCGACTTCTCCCGCGACCGCGCCGGCCAACAGCGTCGGGCCGCTCACGCCACACCTCTACGCCCCCGACGCGGTGCGCCCGCTGCGCGCCAAGGAACATTTCCTGAGCGCCGACACCCTGGTCGAGCTGCACGAGCACCCGTGGCCGCAGCTCACCTTCTCGACCCGCGGCGTGATCCGGCTCAGCACGCAGGACGGCAGCTACATCGTGCCGCCCTCCCGCGCGCTCTGGGTGCCGGCCAACATGCCGCACAGCATCACGCTGATCGAAGACGCGGAGCTGCGCACCGTCTACCTGCACGCCTGGATCGCTCCCACCTGGGAGAAATGCGAGGTGCTGGAGATCAGCCCGCTGCTGCGCGCACTGATGCTGGCGCTCGACACCACGCCCGATGGCCTGCCGCCGGCCGACCCGCACGCGCCGCAGCGCGAACGCATGATCGCGCCGTTGCTGGTGGACGAGGTCGAGCGCGCCACGCAGATCCGCATCGACGTGCCGCTGCCCGCCGACAAGCGCCTGCGCCAGCTCTGCGAGGCGCTGCTGCGCAACCCGGCCGACCGCGCCACGCTGGCCGAGCGCGCCGCCACCATCGGCGCCAGCGAGCGCACGGTGGCGCGGCTGTTTCGCGACCAGCTCGGCATGAGCTGGCAGCAATGGCGCCAGCAGGCCGTGATGGCCCATGCGCTGCCGCTGCTGGCGCGCGGCATGGCCGTGAGCCAGGTGGCGGCGGCCAGCGGCTATGCCACCGACAGCGCCTTCTGCGCCATGTTCAAGGCGGCGACCGGCCGCTCGCCGACCTCGTTCCAGCACCGCAAGCGCGCCGCGGCAAGCTGAACCCGTGGGGCATCGCGCGGCGGGTCATGCCGCTCTGGCAAGATCGGCGACCGACACCATGCACTCACCGATCCCCCTGCAGCTGGCGCCCGAAGCCCCGGCGCCCACATGGACCGCCGACATCTGGCTGCGCATGCGCCGCCATTTCCTGCTGAAGGCGGTCGGCACCACGGTCTTCACGTGGCTGTTCTTCATCGGCTACTTCCACCTGCTGCGCAATCCGTCGTTCCCGATCACGCTGATGCCGCTGACGCCGCTGGACCACCTCATTCCGTTCCAGCCCTATGCATTGGGCGCCTACCTGTCGCTCTGGTTCTACGTCGGCATCGCACCGGGGCTGCAGCTCACCTTCCGCGAGCTGGTGGTCTACGGGCTATGGATCGGCGGGCTGTGCATCACCGGGCTGGGGCTCTTCTATTTGTGGCCGACGCAGATTCCGCCGCTCTCCATCGACGTGTCCGGCTTTCCCGGCTTTGCGATGCTGCAGGGCGTGGATGCAGCGGGCAACGCCTGTCCCTCCATGCACGTGGCGGTGGCCATCTTCACCGCCATCCGCATCGAGCACGTGCTGCGCGAAACCCGCACGCCGGCGCCGTGGCGCGTGCTGAACTGGGCGTGGTTCGCCGCCATCGCCTACTCGACGCTGGCCGTCAAGCAGCACGTGGTGCTCGACGCGGCGGCGGGTGCCCTGCTGGGCGTGGTGTTCGCCCTGCCCTCGCTGTACTGGCGCCCGGGGAAGCGTTTGCGAGGGGATGCCCCTCACGCGGGAGCGGATATCATTGGCCATCATTGACCACAACAGCCGGAATGAGGAAGGGATCGATCCAATGGCATGCCCTGCAGGGGTGGCAATCGATCAGCGGCAGCACATGACGACAGGCATCGCACGATGAGTTCGCTGAAGGAATTGCAGGACCTGATCCACGAGAAGTACGGCATCGAGCCGTCGAAGCTCGACCCACACGCCTCGATGCGGGAAACCGGCGGACTCGATTCGCTGGCACTCGCCGAATTCCTGTTCGCCATCGAAGACCACTTCGGCATCACCATGCCCGACGAGGACGCGAACATCGACACCCTGGCCGAACTCGCGGCGCTGGTCGACAAGGTCCGCGCGGCAAAGGCAGCGTGAACCACGAGGTCGCCGTCACCGGACTGGGCGTCGTGGCGCCGCACGGCGACTCGCCCGGCGTACTGTTCCAGGCCTTGCTGCAAGGCCATTCGGCCATCCAGCCCGTTTACCCCGAACTCCCCAAGCCGGCCGCCGCGGCCACCGTCGCATTCGACGAGACGCGCTGGTTCACCAAGCTGCAACTCGCGGGCGTCGACCGCGTGAGCCAGCTGGCCGTGGCAGCGGCCGACATGGCGATGCGCGACGCGGGCATCGCGGCGGGCGATGCCGACCCCGAACGCATCGGCGTCTTCGCCGGTTGCGGCATGGGCGGCGCCGCGGCGCTGGAAGCCGCCTATCGCGGCAATGGCCGCGTGTCACCGCTCACCATTCCTGCCTTCATGCCCAACGCACCCGCCGCCCACGTGGCCATGCGCCAGGGCGTTCAGGGCCCGGTGCTCACTTATTCGGTCGCCTGCGCCTCGTCGTCGGCGGCCATTGCCGAGGCTGCCAAGGCGGTGCAACGCGGCGAGGTCGACATCGCCATTGCCGGCGGCAGCGAGGCGCTGATCGTGCCGGGCGTGGTCCTGGCCTGGCAGGCGATGCAGACGCTCGCCACCTTCCAGCCCGGCGAAGCGGCCGGCGCGGTGCGGCCCTTCGCGGCCGACCGCAGCGGCTTCGTGCTGGGTGAAGGCGCGGCCTTCCTGATTTTGGAATCCGCCGAGCGCGCCCGCGCCCGTGGCGCCCGCAGCTATGCCACGCTGGCCGGCTGGGGCCTGAGCAGCGACGCCACCCACCTCACCAAGCCCGACGCCCCCGGCCAGGCCCGCGCACTGCGCGCCGCGCTGCGGCAAGCCGGCCTGCAGCCGCGCGACGTGGGCTACTGCAATGCGCACGGCACGGCCACGCGCATCGGCGACGTGGTCGAGCGCAATGCACTGGCCGACGTGTGGGGCGACGACCTCGGCGCGCTGCGCGTGAGTTCGACCAAGGCGCTGCACGGCCACCTGCTGGGCGCGGCGGGCGCGCTCGAAGCGCTCATCACCGTGCTCGCTGTGCACGAGCGGCAGCTGCCGCCCAATGCGCACTGCGCGGAAATCGACCCGGCATGCAGCCTGAACCTGGTGCAGCCGGGCGACACGGCGGCACCGTCGATCGAGGCCGCGATCAGCAATTCCTTCGCCTTCGGCGGCACGAACTCAGTGCTGCTGTTCCGCCGACCGGACGCTTCCTAGGCTTCCTGACTCAGAACTGGTAGCGAAGCGTCAACGTCACGTTGCGCGGTTCGCCGTAGAAGCCCGTCTCGAACAGGCCCATGCCCGCGTAGTACTTCTTGTCGAGCAGGTTGTGGATGTTGAGCGTGGCGGACAGCGCCTTGTTCACCTGGTAGCGCGCCATCAGGCTCACCAGCGCATAGCCCTTCTGCCGGATCTCGGCGTACTCCTGCGCCGCCGGGTTCCACACCTTGCCATAGAAGGCGCTCTGCCAGCTGACGCCGCCACCGACCGTGAGCGCGTTCCATTCGCCGGGCAGCCTATAGCTGGTCGACAGCCGCACCACATGTTCGGGCTGGCTGGCCATCAGCGTCGCGCCGTAGACACGCTGGCCCTTGGCGTCACGCACATGGTTGTAGGCATAGCCCGCCTGCAGGTTCCAGCCGGTGGCGATCTGCCCCGACAACTCAGCCTCGATGCCCTTGTTGGTCACGCCCTTCACGGCGCGGTACACCGAAGCGCCGTCGACGAAATCGACGTATTCCGCCACGTTGTCCTGCCGGATCTGGAACGCGGCCAGGCTTGCATTGAGGCGCCCCTCGAGGTACTCCGCCTTGATGCCCGCCTCGATGCCGCGTCCCTCGACGGCCGGCAGGAACTGGCGGTTGGCGTCCAGCAGCGACTGCGGCGAGAAGATGCTGGTGTAGCTGCCGTACACCGAGTAGGTGTCGTTCAGGTCGTAGACCACGCCGGCATACGGCGTGACCACGCCGCTCTCCCGGTAGTTGCTGGCCAGCGCCGGCGTGACGCCGTCGCTGAAGACCCGGGCGTCGCCGCCGACGACGCGGCTGACGCGAGCCCCCACGATCACCGACAGCGCATCGGTCGGCCGCAGCCGGGTGGCGCCGTACACGCCGCTCTGCCGGCGGCGCTCCGAGTACGAGGCAATAGGCGGGTAGGCCGGCTGCTCGAACGCGCCGTTCCAGTTGAAGATGCTGCCCGTCAGCATGGGATAGAGCGATTCGGACCATGGCCCGTGCGTCTTGCTGTCCGACCAGGACGCGCCGAACATCGCCTCGTGCTTGCGTCCCAGCAGGCTGTAGGAGCCGTTCAGGCTGGCACTCACGGTGTTCTGCGTGCGGTCGCCGCGGAAGTCGCCCGAGAACAGATACATGCCATCGCCGGTCACCGGATCGGGGTTGCCGCCGCTGGCAGAGCCGAGCAACGAGCGGTGCTTGCTTTCCTGATTGCTCACGTTGAGCTTGAAGCGCCAGTCGTCGTTCAGCCGCTGTTCCAGCGTGGCGAACACGTTGCGCGTTCGCATCTGGCGCCGGCTCCAGTCGGTCGCGGGGTTGAACGAGCGGCTGAAATCGGTGCGGCTGCCGTCGCTGTAGAAGATGGGGAAACCGGTCCAGGTCGAGCCGCGGGGGTCGGTGTCCTGATAGTCGGCGCCCAGCGTGAGCAGCGTGTCGCGCGAAAGATCGGCTTCGATCACGCCGTACGCCACGCTTTTCTTCTGGCGATAGCGATCGAGGAACGACTCGCGGTCCTGGTAGGCGCCGACGAAGCGGCCGCGCACGCTGCCGCTCGCGTTGAGCGGCCCCGACAGATCGACCTCCCCGCGCCCGTTGTGCCAAGAGCCCACCGTGCCGGCTACTGATCCGGCAAAACGGTCGGTGGGACGCTTGCGGATGAAGTTGACGGTGGCCGACGGGTCGCCCGTGCCGCTCATCAGGCCGGTCGCGCCCTTGAGGATCTCGACACGGTCGTAGATCGTCAGGTCGCCGTTGGTGGCGCCCCAGTCGTACACGCCGTCGTAATCCTTGGTGACGCCGTCGTACTGGAAATTGGTGACCGCGAAGCCGCGGGCGCTGAAGCTCCAGCGGTCGCTGTCATAGCTCTGCACGGTGATGCCGGGGCTCTGGCTCATCACGTCGGAGACGCTCACGACGCCCTGGTCGTCCATCTGCTGGCGCGTCACAACGGTCACGCTTTGGGGCGTGTCGCGCAAGGAGAGGCCGAGGCCGGTGGACATGGACGACGGGCCGGCCGTGTAGCTTCCGGTACCGTCGGTTCTTGCATCGCGCACGGCGTCCGCCGTGACGGTCACGGTGGCCATGGTGGCTGCCGCGCCCTCGGCGGAAGCGGAGGGCGCGCCTCCCGGCAGGGCCTGCAGCGCATAACCGCCGCTGGCCGCGGGGACGGCACCGAGCCCCGTGCCTTCGAGCGCCCGGGACAGCGCCTCGGCCACCGTGTGGCTGCCGCTCACGCCACGGCTGCTCAGCCCCTCGGTGACTTGGGAGCCGAAGGTGATGAGCACGCCGGCGTCGCGCCCCAGACGGTTGAGAACGCCCTCGAGCGGGCCTGCGGGAATGTCGAAGCGACGCACGTCCTGGCTGCGCGAGCCTGCCTGCTGTGCGAGCGAAGTGCGAGGCGCCGCAAGGCCTGCCGCGACCATGCCGGCCACCGCGGCGAAACACAAGGTCCGCGAGGCCAGGGCCAGCATGTGCAGGCGCGCCTTGCCACGGGAGTTCGAACGGGAGGAGTTCGGCGCGAAAGTCGGCCGGCCGGAATGCTCAAGCATGAAAGTGCCTTCGATGGAAAGGTGAGTGACGAGAAAAGAAAAAGAGGCGACGCATCCGCGCCCTTCCTTCGTTGACAAGCACCCCCGCCGAACTAGCTCATTTATTTTTTCTGGGGTGCACCGTGACCCAGTACCGCGTGTACGTGTGCACCTCGACAGGCAGCGAGGAAGTCAGCGCCGCGAGGATGCGGTCGGTGTCGTCCAGCGGGTAGGCGCCCGACACCTGCAGGCCGGCAACAGCCGGGTCGCACCCCAGCCGCCCTTTCCGGTAGCGGCCGACTTCGGCCAGGAAGCCGTCCAGGCGCATGCGCGAGACCACGAGCATGCCGTCGTCGGCCCAGGCACCTGCATTGCTGTCGAGCGCGCCGGCGTACATGGCCCGCGTGCGCGTGAAACTCCCGGCCTCGCCGGCCTGGAGGATGCGCGACGCGGCGGGCGCGTCGGCGGGGCGCAGCTCTACCGCGCCTTGCTGCACGCCCACGTCGACTCCACCTTCGCTGCCCCGTTCACGCACCGTGAAGCGCGTGCCGATGGCGCGCACGGCGCCCGCCTCGGTCTCGACGAAGAACGGACGGCGCAGCGCGTCCTGCGCGGTCTGCACACGGATTTCTCCGCGCACCAACTGCAGCACGCGGCGATCGGCGTCGAAGCGGACATTGACGGCGCTGTCGGTGTTGAGCACCACGCTGCCGCCGTCTGGCAGTTGCACCGTTTGCCGATCGCCGACGCCCGAGACGTGGTCGGCCGTCCATGCACGCCACGGCGTGGCCTGGCGCACGGCCAGCGCGCTGCCGCCGGCAACCACGAGCACGGTCAGCAGTTGCATGCTGCGGCGTCGGCGCAGCGAGTCCGGCGGGGTGCTCAGCACGGCCCTGGCCAGCGGCGTGGGAATGTCCGCGAACCGGCCGCCGACGGTCTCGATGCGCTGCCACGCTGCCTCGTGCGCCGCGTCGGCCTCGCGCCAGCGCCGCCACAGGGTCAGCCGCGCGGCGCTGATGTCGCTCTCGCGCAGCTCGACCCACCATTGCACGGCCTGTTGCGCAACCGCCTGCGAGACGGGCGCGCCGTCGGTTCCGGAGAAAACCACCCGGCCTACTCCGAGAAAAAGCAACGCATCGCCGCCTTCGCCAGGTGCCGCTTCACGGTCGACACCGAAATGCCAAGTTCCGCGGCGATCTCCGCCTGGCCCAGGCCCTCGAGCTGCGCCAGCAGGAAGGCCTGCTTGGCCTGCACGGGCAGGCCAAGCAGGCGCCGGTCGATCTCGACCAGCGTCTCCAGCACCATGAGCCGCACTTCGGGCGCGGGCGCCATGGGCTCGGGCAGGAGCGCCAGCGCATCGAGATAAGCCTGCTCGATGGCGCGGCGGCGCACATGGTTGATGAGCAGGTTGCGCGCGACGGTGGTGAGGTAGGCGCGCGGCTCTTCGACGCGGTCCAGCCCCGGCGCGCGCATCACGCGCAGGAAGGTGTCCTGCGCCAGGTCCGCCGCGTCGAAGGCGTTGCCCAGTTTCTTGCGCAGCCAGCCCTGCAGCCAGCCGTGGTGGTTGGCGTACAGCGTCTCGACCTGCTGGTGCGAGGCGGACTGGGCAATGGACGCTGCGGAGGAAGGCGGCACGCGGATTCGAAGGGGCGAAGGCCCTCTATACAAATAAGAACTGTTCTCATTGTATCGACGCCGCCGCAAGGAGCCACTCGACGAAAGCGCCGACCAGCGCATCGTCGGCGCGGCTCGGCGCCACGAACACGCTGTAGCCACGGCTCGACGGCACCCGTTCCGGGCAGGCCAGCACCAGTTCGCCCGAGCGCAGTTCGCGTTCGATGAAGTACTCCGGCACCAGCCCCACGCCCAGGTCGGCGCGCACCGCCGCGACCAGCGACGAGAACAGGTCGAAGCGGTGCCCCGCCACCAGGTTGTCGGGGGCACGCGCGTTCGCCGACTGGCCGAACCATTCCTCCCAGGCGCCCATGCGCGTGCGCAGATGCAGCAGCGGCGCGGCACGGAAGTCGCCGCGCCCCATTGCCGCCCGGCCTTTCGCCTTTGGCGAGCACACCACCACGCACGGCTCTCCCATCAACGGCAGGGCATTGGCGCCGGGCCACACCGCGTCGTCGTACTGCACGCCGACGTCGAAGGGCAGGTCCTCCATGTAGAGATGCGTCGGAAACACCTGCAGATGCAGGCTGCAGCCCGGGTGCTGCGCGATGAATTCCGGCAGCCTCGGCGTGAGCCAGCCTTCGGCCAGCACCGGCACCGCGCCCACCAGCAGGCGCAGGCCGTCGGCGCGCTGCGCCATTGCCTCCAGCGTGTGGTTCTGCAGCCGCAGCAGGTCGCCGGAAATCTGGCCGTGGTAGCGCCGACCCGGCTCGGTCAGCTCGGTGCCGCGCGCGGTGCGCTGCACCAGCCGCACGCCGATCTGCGACTCCAGCAGCCGCAGTTGCTGGCTCACCGCGCTGTGGGTCAGGCAGAGCTCTTCCGCGGCCTTGCCCACGCCGTGATGGCGCGCCACCGCGTCGAAGATCAGCAGCGCGCGGGTGCTGGGAATATGGCGGCGCATGGGGCTCTCGTTAGAAAAACTGACAACGCGGAAGATTAAACCAGAGCACGCGCTTGGCACAGCCGCAAGAATCGCTGACGACGCCGCGTCGGCGGCGCCTCTCTTTTCACCGGTTTTTCTTTCAAGGACATTCCCGCACCATGTCTCGCCCCGCGTCTCTTCGCCTCGCCCCGCTCGTCCTTGCCCTGGCGTCCGCCGCCGCCGGCTTCGCGCATGCCCAGACCGGCTCGGTCGCCGCCACGCCCGCGCAGGTGCGCCCCGAGGTGGACAAGGCCTACACGCAGCTGATGGCGTCGCCGCAGATCCAGAAGCTGCTCGACGCGGTGAAGGCCGACCATGCCCGCTCGGTGGAAGACCTGAAGATGCTCACCGAGATCGAGGCGCCCCCGTTCAAGGAACAGAAGCGCGCCGAAGCCTTCCTGGCGCGCATGAAGGCCTTGGGCCTCGACGACGCGAAGATCGACGCCGAAGGCAACGTGGTCGGCCTGCGCAAGGGCACGGGCAACGGGCCCAAGCTGCTGATCTCGGCCCACCTCGACACCGTGTTCCCCGCAGGCACCGACGTCAAGGTGAAGGAGCGCGACGGCAAGCTCTACGCGCCCGGCATCTCCGACGACACGCGCGGCCTGTCGGTGCTGCTGTCGTGGCTCAAGGTGCTGAACGACAACAAGATCCAGACCGTGGGCGACCTGCTGTTCGTCGGCAACGTGGGCGAGGAAGAACTGGGCAACCTGCGCGGCATGAAAGCCATCTTCCGCGACAACCTCGACATCGACGGCATGGTCGGCCTCGAGCCCGCGCCCGAAGGCACGGTGCTGATGCTCGGCACCGGCAGCCATCGCTACGAAGTGACCTTCAAGGGCCCGGGCGGCCACAGCTTCGGTGCGTTCGGCCAGGTGCCCAGCGCCATCCACGGCATGGGCCGCGCCATTGCCAAGATCGCCGACGTGCGCACGCCCACCTTCCCCAAGACGACGTTCACCGTGGGCACGGTCGGCGGCGGCACCTCGGTCAACACCATCGCACCCGACGCGCGCATGGCGGTCGACATCCGCTCCGACGAAATGGCGCCGCTGCTGGAGACCGAGAAGAAAATCCTCGCGGCCATCGACGAGGCCGTGGTGGAGGAAAACAAGCGCTGGAACGTCAACACGCTGAGCGTGAGCACCAAGCTCATCGGCGACCGCCCGGGCGGCCGCACGCAGTCGGACACGGTGATCGTCGAGGCCGCCACGCGCTCGAACGCGGCCTTCGGCCACAAGACGCTGCTGACCGGCGCGAGCACCGACGCGAACGTGCCGATGTCGCTGGGCATTCCGGCCATCATCATCGGCGGCGGCGGCAAGACGGGCGGCTTCCACGCGCTGAGCGAATGGATCGACGTGACCGACGGCTGGAAAGGCGCGCAGAACTCGCTGGTGACGGTGCTGGGGCTGGTCGGCGTTCAGGGCACGAGTGCGCCTTTGCTGGAAAAGCGCCCGCCCCGCACGAAGTAGGCCAGGCGCGTGCCAGGGGCTGTGCCCCTGAAAGTCTCCGGTATGCTGATGGCCGCTTTCCATCACGCTGACCGACAGGAGGACACCATGCACGCCCGCTCCACCCTCATCGCCCTGGCACTGCTCGCGGCAGGTGCCTCGGCCCAAGCCAACAACCTGCTCGACCAGCTGAAGGAAAAAGCCGGCGAGGCCGCCAGCGCCAACACCCAGGGCGGCACCGGCGGCTCCTCGCTCGGCGGGCTGGGCAGCAACCTCGGCTTCAAGATGCCCGCCATCGGCTCCAGCACCATCGGCAACGCGGCAGGGGTGCTGCAGTACTGCGTCAAGAACAACTACCTGGGCGGCGACGCGGCCTCGGTGAAAGACAAGCTGCTCGCAAAGATCACCGGCCAGAAGCCCCAGGAAACCGGCTTCGCCAACGGCGCCAAGGGCCTGCTCAAGGGCGGCGACGGCCAGACGCTGAACTTCAAGATCCTGTCCTCCAAGCTCAAGACCAAGGCCTGCGACTACGTTCTCAAGAACGCGACGTCGCTGATCTAGGCACGCCTCAGCTCCCAATGCTTCGCGCAGCCGCGTAAGCTCTCCGCGCCCGCGCGGCATCAAGCACCGTTGCGGGCGCCATCCGTCATCCATGAATCCGGCCACCACCTCCCCTTCCCTGCGCCAGCGCCTCTCCCGCTGGGTCCCCTGCCTTGCCTGGCCCCGTCCCTCCGCCGCGCTGCTGCGCAACGAGGCGATGGCCGGCATCACCGTCGCGCTGATGGTCATTCCGCAGGGCGTGGCGTATGCCGCGCTGGCCGGCATGCCGCTGGTGACGGGCGTGTATGCCGCGCTGTTCCCGGCGCTGATCGCGGTGATGTTCAGCTCGTCGCAGCGGCTGTCGGTCGGCCCCACGGCGCTTACCAGCCTGCTGGTCGGTGCCTCGCTCGCGCCGCTGGCGGTGGCGGGCAGCGCCGAGTGGGTGGCGATGGCGGTGTGGCTCACGCTGATGTCCGGGGCCATCCAGATCGTGCTGGGCGCGGGGCGCTTCGGCTGGCTGCTGCGGCTGGTCAATTCGCCGGTGCTGATCGGTTTCACGCAGGGGGCGGCGGTGCTGATCGCCATCTCGCAGCTGCCCGCGCTGCTGGGCTTCACCGGCCGCACCATTCCACAGGTGCTGCGCGGCGGCCCGTTGCCCGACCTGGTGGCCATCGCCTTCGGGCTCGGCAGCATCGCGGTGCTGTGGCTCGGCAAGCGGCTGCTGCCGCGCTTTCCGACCACGATGGCGCTGGTGGCCGGCGCGGCCGCGATCAGCTGGGTGATCAACTATGCGCTGCGCGGCGGCGCGGTGGTCGGCAGCCTGCCTTCGGGCCTGCCGTCCTTCTACTGGCCCGGCCTGCTGCCGATGGGCACGCTCGGCGCGCTGGTGCTGCCAGCGCTGATGATCACGCTGGTGAGCTTTCTGGAAACCGCATCGAGCGCCAAGGTCGACAACGCACGCGCCGGCACGCTCTGGAACGAAAACCAGGACCTGATCGGCCAGGGCCTGGCCAAGCTGGCCTCGGGCTTCTCGGGCGCCTTCCCGACCAGCTCGTCGTTCTCGCGCTCGGCCATCACGCTCTATGCGGGCGCGCAGACCGGCTGGGCGACGCTGTTCAGCGTGATGGTGGTGGCGGGCGCGCTGCTGTGGCTGATGCCGCTGCTCTATCACGTGCCGCAGGCAGTGCTGGCGGCGGTGGTGGTCACGGCCATCCTGGGGCTGGTGAAGCCGGCGAGCTTCACCGCGCTGTGGCGCATCTCGCGCATCGAGGCGGGCATTGCCTTCGGCACCTTCGTGCTGACCATCGCGACCGCGCCCAGCATCTACTGGGGCGTGCTCGGCGGGCTGCTGGCGGCGCTGGCGCACTACATGTACCGCCACCTGCATCCGCGCATCATCGAAGTGGGCCTGCACCCCGACGGCAGCCTGCGCGACCGCAATCTCTGGAAGCTGCCGCCGCTGGCGCCGCAGCTCTATGCGCTGCGCATGGACGCCGAGCTCGACTTCGCCTCGGCCTCCACGCTCGAACGCGCGCTCACCGTGGCGCTGGCCGAACGGCCCGGACTCACCGACGTGTGCCTGTTCGCGCAGCCGATCAACCGCATCGACATCACCGGCGCCGAAGTGTTCGGCTCGATCCGCCGGATGATGGAATCCAAGGGCATCCGCCTGCACCTGAGCGGCCTCAAGCTGCCCGCGATGCAGGTGCTGGAACGCGCCGGCCTGCTGGCCCCGGGCCCCATGCTGTTCAGCTACCGCACCGACGGCGAAGCGCTCGCCGCGTTGATGCCGCGCATCGACGTGCCGGCGGCCTCCGCCGAGACCGAATCCGCCGCCTGAAGCGCCCCCATGAAAACCACCATCGAAGAACTGGTTGCGTTCCGCGCGGTGGTGGACACGGGCTCGATCACCGCCGCGTCGGAGCAGTTGGCGCAAACGGTCTCCGGCATCAGCCGCGCATTGAGCCGGCTCGAGCAGAAGCTCGACACCACGCTGCTGCGCCGCACCACGCGGCGGCTCGAACTCACCGAGGAAGGCGCGGCCTTCCTGCAGCGCACGCGCGCCATCCTCGATGCGATCGACGATGCCGAAGAGCAGATGGCCGCGCGCCGCCAGCAGCCCGCCGGGCGTCTGCGGGTGAACGCAGCCTCGCCCTTCATGCTGCATGCCATCGTGCCGCTGGTGCCTGAATTCCGGCGGCTCTATCCGCAGATCAGCCTGGAGCTGGACACCGACGACCTGCCCATCGACCTGCTGGAGCGCCGCACCGACATCGCGATCCGCATCGGCCCGCTGCGCGACTCCACGCTGCATGCGCGCCCGCTGGGCACCCACCGGCTGCGCGTGCTCGCCAGCCCCGCGTATCTCGAGGCCAGCGGCAAGCCGCGCAAGGTGGACGAGCTGGCCGGGCATGCACTGCTCGGCTTCACACAGCCGGAGTCGCTCAACCGCTGGCCGCTGCGAGGTCCGCACGGCGACGAGTGGACCATCGCGCCGACGCTGATGGCATCGAGCGGCGAAACGCTGCGCCAGCTCGCACTGGCCGGCGTGGGCATCGTCTGCCTGTCGGACTTCATGACAGGCGCCGACCGGGCCAGCGGCGCGCTGGTCCAGCTGCTGGCCAAGGACACGGTGGACGTGCGCCAGCCGGTGAACGCGGTGTACTACCGCAACACGCAGCTGTCGGCGCGCATCACCTCGTTCCTGGATTTCCTCTCGCAGCGCATGGCCTGAAGGCCCCGCGTCACTGCGGCTGCCGGGGCACGAAACGCTCGACCGTCGCGGAAGCGATCTCGTAGCCGCTCACACCCATGTCCGCCGACGCATAGCGCGCCGCCTTCAGCGTGCCGCTGACGTACACCGTGTCCATCGCATGCAGGCCCTTCACGGGGCCTGGCGCTATCACGTGCACGATCTGGTTGGCGGGCGGCGGCGGGGTGTGGATGCAGGCGCCGAAGTACGGCACCAGCAGGAACTCGCGGATGCCCTCCTGCGAGGCATCCAGCGGCACGACGAAGCCCGCGAGCTTGGCCGCCTTGCCGTCGAGCTCGACGTTGACCGGCGCGTTGTCCCAGACGGCGCGCATCTCGTCGAGCATCTGGATGGCCTGGGGATCGTTGTCGCGCAGCGCCTCGAGGCTGATGTTGCGGTAGCGCCTGGTCGGGTCCCAGCTCTTGGGGATCAGCGCTTCCCATTTGAGTTCGGGCGCCGCGGCGTTGCTGGCAACCTGCCCCGATGCTGCGTCCGGCGTGCAGCCGTCGAGCAGCACGGCCAGCGGTGTCAGCAGAAGCGCCGACAACAGGACGCGTGCGAAAAGACTTCTCATTCGCCTGATTGTGCGGGCGCGATGTTTCAGGCAGATAAAGCCCCGGCTTTGTCCCTTCCCCCGGCCTCGGCATACGTCAAGGCGCCGGCGCGCTCAGTCCCGCACCGGCCCGCGCAGGTTCTTGATCTGCGAGCGCTGGCTCTTGCCTTCGAGCCGGCGCTGCTTCGAACCGTAGGTCGGCTTGGTGGCACGCCGCACGCGCGGCGGCGCGGCCACGCTGTCGACCACCGCCTGCAGGCGCGCGAAGGCGTCGGCGCGGTTCATTTCCTGCGTGCGGTGCTGCTGCGCCTTGAGCACCAGCACGCCTTCCTGCGTGATGCGGCTGTCGCGCAGGGCGAGCAGCCGTTCCTTCACGTCGGGCGGCAGCGAACTGGCGTGGATGTCGTAGCGCAGGTGCACCGCACTCGACACCTTGTTGACGTTCTGCCCGCCCGCGCCCTGCGCCCGGATGGCGCTGATCTCGACCTCGTCGGGATCGATCAGCACGGGCGGACGCAGCACGACGTTCAGACCCGTTCGAAGACGGCGGCAATGCCCTGCCCGCCGCCGATGCACATCGTGACCAGCGCATAGCGCCCGCCCGTGCGATGCAGCTCGGCAATCGCCTTCTTGGTGATGATCGCGCCGGTCGCGCCCACCGGATGGCCCAGCGAAATGCCAGAGCCGTTCGGGTTCACCTTGGCGGGGTCGAAGCCCAGCTCCTTGATGACCGCGCAGGCCTGCGCCGCGAAGGCTTCGTTCGACTCGATCACGTCGAAGTCGCTCACTTTCAGGCCGGTGCGCTCCAGCACCTTGCGCGTGGCCGGCACCGGGCCGATGCCCATGTAGGCGGGCTCGACGCCGGCATGCGCATAGCCCACCAGGCGTGCAAGCGGCTTCAGGCCGCGCGCCTTGACGCTCTCGCCGGCAGCCAGCACCACCGCGGCGGCACCGTCGTTGATGCCCGAGGCATTGCCGGCGGTGACGAGGCCGTCCTTCTTGAACGCGGGTTTCATCTTCGACAACGTCTCTACAGAAGTGTCGGCGCGCACATGCTCGTCGGTGTCGAACAGCACCACGCCCTTGCGCGTCTTCACCTCGACGGGAACGATCTGCTCCTTGAAGCGGGCCGCCGCGATGGCGGCCGCCGCGCGCTGCTGGCTGGCAACGGCCAGTTCGTCCATCTGCTCGCGCGTGATGCCGTAGCGCGCGGCCACGTTCTCGGCGGTGATGCCCATGTGGATCTTCTCCCACGGGTCGTGCAGGATGCCGAGCATGTAGTCGACCAGCACCGCGTCGCCCATGCGCGCGCCGTAGCGCGCCGAGGTGTCGAAGTACGGGCCGCGGCTCATCGACTCCGAGCCGCCGCCGATGGCGATGTCGCAGTCGCCCAGCGCGATGGCCTGCGCCGCGGACACGATGGCCTGCAGGCCCGAGCCGCACAGGCGATTGACGTTGAAGGCCGGCGTTTCGATGGGGCAACCCGCGTCGATGGCCGCCACGCGGCTCAGGTAGGCGTCCTTCACGTCGGTGGGGATCACGTTGCCCATCACCACATGGCCGATGGCATCGCCCGCAAGGCCGCTGCGCTCGATGGCGGCCTTCACTGCCGTGGTGGCCAGCTGGGTGTTGGGTACATCCTTCAAGGCACCGCCGAAGGTGCCGATGGCGGTGCGGGCGGTGCCGACCACGAAGATGTCGCGCGAAGTCATGGGATGTCTCTCCTGGATGAAAGCGAAAGCCGCGAGAAGCGGCGGCTGCAGGAGGACGATTCTGACGGCGAACGGCGCGACGGGTTGTCGCGCGTGGAATAGCGCAGGCTCAGCCGCGCGAGACCGACTTGGGCGACACGTCGGTCACGTCGCTGGCGCTGCCGCGAATGCGCACCGGGCGCTCCACCGATTCGCCGCGCGCCCGGGCATTGGCCACGTCTGCGGCGCTGGGTTCGCCCGGCTGTGCCGCATTGCGAAATTTGTCGAAGCCGGAGCGGGGGTTGAAGCGCATCACCCAAGGGCTCACGGGCTTGCCCGTGAGACGCCCCCAGGCGTAGCGCACACCCCACACCGCCGCCAGCAGCATGACCGCCACGGCCAGGCTCGCCGCGAAGACCAGCCCCAGAAGCAGAAGAATGACGCGAAAAATGAAGTTCATCATCCGACTTTAGGCCGAGGCAGCCGCGGTTGGTTCCCCGGTCTTCGTGAACGAGAACTGGCCCGGCGAACGGATCGGGTCGGTCGTGACCTCGATCGTGTCCTTCGGCCCGAAGCTGCCGTCCAGCAACAGCTTCGACAGCGGGTTCTCGATGCGCTGCTGGATCGCGCGTTTCAGCGGACGCGCGCCGAACACCGGGTCGAAGCCGACCTTGGCGATCTCCGCCAGCGCCGCCGGCGACACCTCCAGGCCCAGGTCCATCTTCGCGAGCCGCGCCTGCAGCACCTTGAGCTGTATCGCCGCGATCGATTCGATGTTCTTCGCGTCGAGCGCATGGAACACCACGGTCTCGTCGATACGGTTCAGGAACTCGGGGCGGAAGTAGTTCTTCAGCTCGTCCCACACCGCTTCCTTGATCTCTTCCGAAGGCTTGCCCACCATGGCCTGGATGATGGGCGAGCCGATGTTGCTCGTCATCACGATCACGGTGTTCTTGAAGTCCACGGTGCGGCCCTGGCCGTCGGTCAGGCGGCCATCGTCGAGCACCTGCAGCAGCACGTTGAACACGTCCGGGTGAGCCTTCTCGACCTCGTCGAGCAGCACCACGCTGTAGGGCTTGCGGCGCACGGCTTCCGTGAGGTAGCCGCCCTCCTCGTAGCCCACGTAGCCCGGCGGCGCGCCGATCAGGCGGGCGACCGAATGCTTCTCCATGAACTCGCTCATGTCGATGCGGATCAGGTGGTCTTCGCTGTCGAACAGGAAGCCCGCGAGCGCCTTGCACAGCTCGGTCTTGCCCACGCCCGTGGGGCCCAGGAACAGGAACGAGCCCGTGGGGCGGTTCGGATCGGACAGGCCCGAGCGCGAACGGCGGATCGCGTTGGCGACCGCACCGATGGCCTCGTCCTGGCCGACCACGCGCTCGTGCAGCTTGTCTTCCATCACGAGCAGCTTGTCGCGCTCGCCCTGCATCAGCTTGGCGACCGGAATGCCGGTGGCACGCGCCACGACCTCGGCGATTTCCTCCGCGCCAACTTGCGTGCGCAGCAGCGTGGGCGCGCTCGACTTGCCCTTGCTCGCCTCGCTGGCCTCGGCTTCCTTCAGGCGCTTTTCAAGTGCCGGCAGTTGGCCGTACTGGAGTTCCGCGACCTTGTTGAAGTCGCCCTTGCGCTTCCATTCCTCGATCTGGAACTTGATCTTGTCGACGTCTTCGCGCACCTGCGCGCTGCCCTGGGCCTGCGCCTTCTCGGCCTGCCAGATCTCGTCGTAGTCGGCGATTTCCTTCTGCAGCTTGACGATCTCGTCCTCGATCAGGCCGAGGCGCTTCTGCGAGGCCTCGTCCTTTTCGCGGCGCACGGCTTCGCGCTCGATCTGCAGCTGGATGAGGCGGCGGTCGAGCCGGTCCATGACCTCGGGCTTGGAGTCCATCTCGATCTTGATCTTGGCCGCGGCCTCGTCGATCAGGTCGATGGCCTTGTCGGGCAGGAAGCGGTCGGTGATGTAGCGGTCGCTCAGTTCGGCCGCGGCCACGATGGCCGGGTCGGTGATCTGCACGCCGTGGTGCACTTCGTATTTTTCCTGCAGGCCGCGCAGGATGGCGATGGTGGCCTCCACGCTCGGTTCGCCCACGATGATCTTCTGGAAGCGGCGCTCCAGCGCGGCGTCCTTCTCGATGTACTTGCGGTATTCGTCGAGCGTGGTGGCGCCCACGCAGTGCAGCTCGCCGCGCGCAAGGGCCGGCTTGAGCATGTTGCCCGCATCCATGGCGCCTTCGGCCTTGCCGGCCCCGACCATGGTGTGCAGCTCGTCGATGAAGACGATGGTCTGGCCTTCGTCCTTCGCGAGTTCGTTGAGCACGGTCTTCAGGCGCTCTTCGAATTCGCCGCGGAACTTGGCGCCGGCCAGCAGCGCGGCCATGTCGAGCGACAGCACCCGCTTGCCCTTGAGCGAATCGGGCACCTCGCCCGCGACGATGCGCTGCGCGAGGCCTTCGACGATGGCGGTCTTGCCCACGCCAGGTTCGCCGATGAGCACGGGGTTGTTCTTGGTGCGGCGCTGCAGCACCTGGATGGCGCGGCGGATTTCCTCGTCGCGGCCGATGACCGGGTCGAGCTTGCCCAGCCGGGCCCGCTCGGTCAGGTCCAAGGTGTATTTCTTGAGCGCCTCGCGCTGGCCTTCGGCATCGGCGCTGTTCACGCCCTGGCCGCCGCGCACGGCGTCGATGGCCGATTCGAGCGACTTGCGGCTCAGGCCGTTTTCGCGGGCGGTCTTGCCGATGTCGGCCTTGCTGTCGGCCAGGGCCAGCAGGAAGAGTTCGCCTGCAATGAACTGGTCGTTGCGCTTGATGGCTTCCTTCTCGGTGGCCTGCAGCAGCTTGCCGAGTTCGGGGCCGACCTGCACGATGTCGTGGCCCTGCACCTGCGGCAGCTTCTTGATGGCTGCCTCGGCCCCGTTCAGCAGGCCGGGCACGTTGACGCCGGCACGCTCCAGCAGGGCGCGGGGACCGTCGTCCTGCCGCAGCATCGCGGCCAGCAGGTGAGCCGGCTCGATGTAGGCGTTGTCGTTGCCCAGCGCGAGCGACTGTGCGTCGCCCAGTGCTTCCTGAAATTTGGTGGTGAGTTTGTCTTGTCGCATGGTGGTATTCCTGCATCCAAAATAGGGCCGTTCGGGCACGATTCAAGGCTGCCGGCCAGGCCGGCGCACTGGGCACGGGTATTGCACGAGACCCGTTTCCTGCCCGTAGGCATTTCTCTCTCTCGAATGGAGTCGATCATGGTTTTTTCAATGCAGCGCGTTCAGCCGGTCCGCCGGGCGATCGGCGCCGGCCTCTTTCTAGCCGCCATGGGCCTGTGCGGCCTTGCGCAGGCGCAAAGCGGCACCCCCATCCGCCTGCTGGTGGGCTTTCCGGCAGGGGCCGGCACCGACGCCATTGCACGCACGCTGGGCGAAAAGCTCAAGGACGTGCTGGGCGTGCCCGTGGTGGTCGAGAACCGGGCAGGCGCGGGCGGGCAGATCGCGGCCACGGTGCTGAAGTCTTCGCCGGCCGACGGCCACACGCTGTTCCTGTCGCATGACCACACCATATCGATCCTGCCGCAGGTCGTGAAGAACCCCGGCTTCAACCCGGCCACCGACTTCGTGCCCGTGGCCGGCTTCGCCACCTTCGCCAACGTGCTGGCCGTCTCGGGCGGCACGCCGGCCAAGTCCATGGACGAATACGTGAAGTGGGTGCGCACGCAAAAGGGCGGCAAGGAAACCATCGGCATTCCCGCGCCGGCCTCCATTCCCGAGTTCCTGGTGAAGATGATCTCGGACAAGTACAAGATCGACGTGCAGCCCGCGCCCTACCGCGGCAGCGCGCCCATGACGGCCGACATGCTGGGCAACCAGATCACCGCGGGCATCGCCTCGGTGCCGGACTTCATCGAGAACCACAAGGCGGGCAAGGTGCGCATCGTGGCGTCCATCGGCGCCAAGCGCCAGGCCGTCATCCCGAACGTGCCGACCTTCAGCGAACTGGGCTTCGCGAACCTGGACGACCTGCCCTACTACGGCATCTTCGCGCCGGTGGGCACGCCGCAGCCGATCATCGACAAGTACGGCGACGCGCTGCAGAAGGTGCTGGCCATGCCCGACGTGAAGCAGAAGCTCACCACGATGGGCCTGACGGTCGGCTACGAGCCGCAGGGCCAGTTCGCGGGCCGGGTGCGCACGTACACGCAGACCTGGGAGCGGATCATCCAGTCCAGCGGCTTCAAGCCTCTCTAGGCATTCGGGGCGCTGATGCCCCAGCGCGCCAGCGCCGCGTCGTCGGCCACGCGCGCATCGACCCAGCGGGCGCCTTCGGGCGTCTGCTCTTTCTTCCAGAACGGCGCCTGGGTCTTGAGGTAGTCCATCAGGAACTCGCAGGCCTCGAAGCTCTGGCCGCGGTGCGCCGACACCACCGCCACCATCATGATCTGGTCCGGCGGCTGCAGCAGGCCCACGCGGTGGATCACACGCGCACCGAGGATGTCGAAGCGTCTGTGCGCCTCGTCGATCATGGCCTCGATGGCTTTCTCGGTCATGCCGGGGTAGTGCTCCAGCTCCATCGACGAAACGCTGCTGCCGTCGTTCCGGTCGCGCACGGTGCCCACGAAGCTGCAGACGGCGCCCACGCGTTTGTCGCCGTCGCGCAACGCGGCAACCTCCTGCGAGAGGTCGAAATCGGTCGTCTGGATCGAAACACGGGCAACGCTCATGTCCGAATTGTGGCATCGCGATAGACTGCGCCGATGCCCTGCCTTGCCACGCCCACGCTCTTCCCGGTGCCTTCGCACCCCGAAGACCGCCGTGCGCACCGGGGCAACAACAAAGCCAAAAAACCAAAGCTCGTCTGACCGGAGCCGAGGTTCCGTCGTCGGATGAGCGACGGAACCCGCCAAGGCTTTGGCCCCTCCTGGGTTGCGCGCGCATCGGACGATGGTTCTTTCCATCGGTCGATTCCTGAAAGGAAGCCCGCGTGCCTCAACAACAGAACCCCACCACCCCCGACTTTTCCGGCTTCTGGGTGGCCCTCGTCACCCCGTTGCGCAATGGCGCCGTCGACCACGCCGCGCTTGCCGCGCTGGTCCGCCGGCTCGCGAGCGACGGCGTGACAGGCTTCGTGCCCTGCGGCTCCACCGGCGAGGCGGCCGCGCTCGACGAGGCCGAGCAACTGGCCATGCTGGACACCGTGCTGGAAGCCGCGGGCGGCCTGCCGGTCGTGATGGGCATGTCCGGCTACCACCTGGGCAAGGCCACGGCCTGGGCGCGCAAGCTCTCGGAGCGCCCGCTGGCGGGCCTGCTGGTGTCCGCGCCGCACTATGTGCGTCCCTCGCAGGCCGGGCTGCTCGAATGGTTCCACGCCATCGCCGATGCCAGCGCGGTGCCGGTGCTGGTCTACGACATTCCCTACCGCACCGGCGTCACCATCGCGCGCGACACGCTGCTGGCGCTGGCCGGGCACCCGCGCATCCGCGGCATCAAGGACTGCGGCGGCGACATGGCCAAGACGCGCGCCGTGATCGCCGATGGCCGGCTGCAGGTGCTGACGGGCGAAGACCACCAGATCTTCAGCACCATGGCCGAAGGCGGCGTGGGAGCGATCGCGGCCAGCGGCAACGTGCAGACGCGGCGCTTCGTGCAACTGGTGCGGCTGCTGGCGCAGAACCGGCTGGCCGAGGCACGCGCCGAGTGGCAGGCGCTGCAGCCGCTGGTGGAAATGCTCTTTGCCGAACCGAACCCCGGCCCGGTGAAGGCGCTGCTCGCGCACGCGGGCGAAATGCAGGACGAATTGCGCTCGCCGATGACCCGTGCGTCAGATGGCCTGCGCGAGCGGCTGGTGGCGCTCGACGCCTCGCTCAACCGCCCGTGACCGGAGGAAAGAAGGCGACCTCGCAGCCTTCGTGCAGGGCTGCGGCTTCATCGCTCATCGCCTGGTCGAGCGCCATGCGCACCGCCCTGCCCCGGGCCAGCGCGGTGGCGTAGGCGCCGCCCCTGGCAATGAGTTCGTCGCGCAGGGCGGCGAGCGTTTCGGTCTTCGTGTCGACGGCTTCGCCACTGCTGGAAAGCGCCTCGCGCACCGAGGCGAAATAACGGACCTGGACTTTCATGAGCGGATTCAGCCCAGCAGCGAAGCGAAGGGAATGAAGTCGACGGTGTCGCCGGACTGGATCGTCTGCCCCGCCGGGTTGTCGACCACGCCGTCGCCCCAGACCATCGAGGTGAGCACGCCCGAACTCTGGTTGCCGAAGAGCTCGAGGCCGCCCGCCGCGTTGCGCCGCGCGCGCAGGAACTCACGGCGCTTGTCGGCGCGCGGCCAGTCGAAATCGGCGCGCATCTTCACCGGCTCCGGCGCAACGCGCGTGGCGCCTTGCAGCGTCAGCAGGAAGGGCCGCACCAGCATCAGGAAGGTCAGGAAGCTCGACACCGGGTTGCCCGGCAGCCCGGTCACATGGCAGGCGCCCTGCCCGTTGCCGCGCGCGATGGAGCCATAGGCGAAAGGCTTGCCGGGCTTCATCGACAGCGACCACAGCTGCAGTTCGCCCAGCGACTGCAAGGCCGCGCGGATGTGGTCTTCCTCGCCGACGGACACGCCGCCGGTCGTGATGATCAGGTCGCTGGACTCGGCCGCATCGCGCAGCGCCGCGATGGTGGTCTCGCGGTTGTCGGGCACGATGCCCAAGTCGTTCACCTCGCAGCCCAGGCGATGCAGCAGCGCACGCATGAAGAAGCGGTTGGAGTTGTAGATGGCGCCGGGCTTCATCGCGTCGGGCGCGACCTCGCCGGGCATCACCAGCTCGTCGCCGGTGGAGAGCATCGCCACGCGTGGCTTGCGGGCCACCGGCAGCTTGTGGAAGCCGATGCTGGCCGCCAGGCCGAGCGCGGCGGGCGTCAGGCGCTCGCCCTTCTTGAGCACGACATCCCCGGAGGCCACGTCTTCCCCTGCGCGGCGAATCCACTGGCCGGCTGCCGGCACGATGGCGATGCGCACCGAGCCCAGGCCGCCCTCCTGCGGCGTGGCGGCCGTGTCTTCCTGCATCACGACCGCGTCGGCGCCTTCGGGGATCTGCGCGCCCGTGAAGATGCGCGCCGCCGTGCCTGCCGCGAGCGGCGTGCCGACGGTGCCCGCGGGAATGCGCTGCGCCACCTTCAGCTCGGCGCCCGGCGCGGCGCAGTCGGCCACGCGCACGGCATAGCCGTCCATGGCGCTGTTGTCGCGCGGCGGCACCGTGAGGCCGGAGACGAGGTCTTGCGCCAGCACGCGGCCATCGGCGTCGAAGGTGACGATGCTTTCGGTCGCGAGCGCCGGTTGCGCCTTCGCGAGCAGGACGGCGATGGCCTCGTCCAGCGGCATCAGCGGCGGACGCGACGAAGAAGCGGAGAAGGGAACGGGTGAATCAGCCATGGTGTTCGGGGTTGTATTCGAAGCGGTCGCCGCTGTCGATCAACCACTTCGCAATGGCCTCGGCGTCGTTGAGGTCGAACAGCGGGCGCGCGGTGGGCGACGGCAGGCTGCCCGGCGCGTCAGTGGCCACGGCGGTGACGAAGGGGTCGTCCGGGTACAGCACGGGCCGCGAAGGCTCGCCCGCTCCCGGCTCGCGCCAGACCTCGATCTTGAGCAGGTCGCTGTGCCGGAAGCCCTCGACCAGCACCCAGTCGGCCGCGGCATGCACTTCGGCCAGCAGTTGGTGCACGCTGGGCTCGACGGGCACCTCGAACTCGCGCATCACCGCCAGCCGCTGGTCGGACGCCACCACCACCTCGAAGGCTCCGGCCTGGCGGTGGCGCCAGGTGTCCTTGCCCGGATGGTCGATGTCGAACTTGTGGTGCGCATGCTTGACCACCGACACGCGCAGCCCGTGCCGCTTGAGCGCCGGAATCAGGCGCTCGAGCAGCGTGGTCTTGCCCGCGCCCGAATAGCCGGCAAACCCGACCACCTTCATGCGACGACCTTCATGCGCGGGCCCGGCCGTGGTCAGTCACAGTTCTGCGCGATGTAGGCCTTGACGGCTTCCGCGTCGGCCGGCAGCTTGACGACGCGCTTGGGCAGCGCCTCGATGCCTTCGAACTTCTTCGGGCGCGCGGGCTCTTCGCCCAGCGCCTCGACCAGCGTGGCCGCGAACTTGATGGGCAAGGCGGTTTCGAGCACCACCATCGGCACGCCCGGCACGATGTGCTCGCGCGCGGCCTTCAGGCCGTCGGCCGTGTGCGGGTCGACCAGCGTTGCAAAGCGCTTGTCGGTGTCACGGATGACGGCCAGGCGGTCTGCATGCGTGCTGCGGCTGCTCTTGAAGCCGAAGCGCCCGGCGGCCTGCTGGAACGCCGGGTCGCCGCTCAGGTCGAAGCTGCCCTGCACGCCCAGGTCTTCCACGAACAGCTTGCGCAGCCGGGCGGCGTCGCGGCCCACCAGGTCGAACACGAAGCGCTCGAAGTTGCTGGCCTTGCTGATGTCCATCGACGGGCTGGAGGTCTCGTGCGTGTCGGCCGCGCCGCGCACGCGGTACACGCCGGTGCGGAAGAACTCGTCGAGCACGTCGTTCTCGTTGGTGGCGACCACCAGCGTCTGGATCGGCAGGCCCATCATGCGTGCCACGTGGCCCGCGCAGACGTTGCCGAAGTTGCCCGAGGGCACGGTGAAGCTCACCGGCTTGTCGTTGCTCGCCGTGGCCTGGAAGTAGCCAGCGAAGTAATAGACCACCTGCGCCAGCAGCCGCGCCCAGTTGATCGAGTTGACCGTGCCGATGCGGTACTTGCGCTTGAAGCCCAAGTCGTTCGACACCGCCTTGACGATGTCCTGGCAGTCGTCGAACACGCCGGTGATGGCGATGTTGTGAATGTTCTCGTCCTGCAGGCTGAACATCTGCGCCTGCTGGAACGGGCTCATGCGGCCGTCCGGCGAGGTCATGAAGACGCGCACGCCCTTCTTGCCGCGCATGGCGTACTCGGCAGCGCTGCCGGTGTCGCCGCTGGTGGCGCCCAGGATGTTGAGCTCCGAGCCGCGGCGCGCCAGTTCGTACTCGAACAGGTTGCCCAGCAGCTGCATCGCCATGTCCTTGAAGGCCAGCGTGGGGCCGTTGGACAGGGCTTCGAGGTACACGCCGTCTTCGAGCTCGCGCAGCGGCACGATCTCGTCGGTACCGAACACTTCGGCGGTGTAGGTCTTCGCGCAGAGCGCCTTCAGGTCGGCCGGCGGAATGTCGTCGATGTAGAGCGAGAGGATCTCGAAGGCCAGCTCGGCGTACGGCAGCGCGCGCCACTTGGCGAGCGTGGCGGTGTCGACCTGCGGGTATTGCTCGGGCAGGTAGAGCCCGCCGTCGGGCGCGAGGCCTTCGAGGAGGATTTCGCAGAAGCGCTTGCGGTCGGGGTGGCCGCGGGTGCTCAGGTAGTTCACTTTGAATGCTCGGTTGTTTGGCTTGGGCGCGCCGTCGCTCAGGACAGCTCTTCCTTGCGGATGCGCACGATCGGCTGCAGCACGGTGGGCAGCGCCTGCAGTTCGGCCAGCACATCGTTGACGGTGCCTTCGCGCGCGTCGTGCGTGAGGATGATGAGGTCGGTCTGCGTCGAGCCCTCGCCACCCACTTCGTCGGCCTCGCGCTGCAGCACCGCGTCGATGCTGATGCCGGCGGTGGCGAGCAGGCCCGTCACCTTGGCGAGCACGCCGGCCTGGTCGGCCACGCGCAGGCGCAGGTAGTAGCTGGTGACGACCTCGGTCATCGGCAGCACCTTCAGGTCGCTCATGGCGTCGGGGTGGAAGGCCAGGTGCGGCACGCGGTGCGCCGCGTCGGCCGTGTGCAGGCGGGTGATGTCGACCAGGTCGGCGATCACGGCGCTGGCCGTGGGCTCGCTGCCCGCGCCCTTGCCGTAGTAGAGCGTGGTGCCCACGGCGTCGCCGTGCACCACCACCGCGTTCATCGCGCCCTCGACGTTCGCCAGCAGGCGCTTCGACGGCACCAGCGACGGGTGCACGCGCAGCTCGATGCCCTTGGCGGTGCGCTTGGTCACGCCCAGCAGCTTGATGCGGTAGCCGAGCTGCTCGGCGTACTTGATGTCCTGCGCGGCGAGCTTGGTGATGCCCTCGATGTGGGCCTTGTCGAACTGCACCGGAATGCCGAAGGCGATGGCGCTCATCAGCGTGACCTTGTGGCCGGCGTCCACGCCTTCGATGTCGAAGGTCGGGTCGGCTTCGGCGTAGCCCAGGCGCTGCGCTTCCTTGAGCACGGTCGCGAAGTCCAGGCCCTTGTCGCGCATCTCGGACAGGATGAAGTTGGTGGTGCCGTTGATGATGCCGGCCAGCCACTGGATGCTGTTGGCCGTGAGGCCTTCGCGCAGCGCCTTGATGATCGGGATGCCGCCGGCCACCGCGGCCTCGAAGGCCACCATCACGCCCTTGGCGTGCGCGGCCGCGAAGATCTCGGTGCCGTGCACCGCGAGCAGCGCCTTGTTGGCCGTGACCACGTGCTTGCCGGCCGCGATGGCTTCGAGCACCAGCTGCTTCGCGATGCCGTAGCCGCCGATCAGCTCGATGACGATGTCGATGTCGGGGTTGGCGATGATTTCGCGCGCATCGGCAACCACTTTCACGCCTTCGCCGGCCACTTCGCGGGCGCGGGCGGTGTCGAGCTCGGCCACCATGGTGATCTCGATGCCGCGGCCGGCACGGCGCTTGATTTCTTCCTGGTTGCGCTGGAGCACCTTGAAGGTGCCGCTGCCGACCGTGCCTGCGCCGAGCAGGCCTACTTGGATGGATTTCATTGGGAGAGTCGCGTTCATGGTTTGGATGGGGTGGCGGCCGGCTCGGTCACGACGACGCGGCTGACGTAGCGGGGCAAGCTCCAGGCACCACCGGCGAAGCCACGGCACATGCCGTCGCCCGTCGCGCCGGTGCGCACGAAGTCCTTGCCGTTGAAATTCCAGGTCTCGGCCGACCAGCAGTCGCCGATGCCGCGCCCCTTCATGGAAGAGGTGACGCTGGCGTCCTTTTCGTCGAACTCGCCGCTCGCCTCGAGGGACACGGGCGCATAAGGCGGCTTGTCGCCGGCAATCCAGAGCAGCGTGGTGTAGTTGTACGCCCCCACGCCGCAGCCCAGGGCCAGCAGCACCTTGCGGTCGTTCAGGCGGTGGACTTCCACCGACTTGGCGTTGACCTGTTCCTGGTTGTTGCACTGCTCGAGCGCGTCTTTCAGGTCGAGCGAGGGGAAGATGCGCGCGGCCAGGGCGGCATCGCCGGGACGCGCCTTCGGCGGCCTCGGCACGTTGACGACGGGCATGGGCACAGGCTGCAGCGCCGAGGATTCGGGCCTGCTGCCCTTGCGCACCAGCGCACCCGGCGTGCCGACCCGGCCCTGCGCCTCGTCCATCTTCAGCAGCACGGCATTGAGGCCGGACAGCGAAAGAACCCACTTCTTGCCGCCGCCCGCCGTGACCTGGGCTTCGTCGCCCTTGAGGAGTTCGGGCAGCACGGAACGGACCTGGCTGTCGTCGAAGCTGGCGGTTCCCGCCTCGAGGCCCGAGACCGTGGCCTTGCCGACCTTGAAGCGCAGCGTGCCCTTGACGCCGTCGGCGTCGCCGATCTGGAGCTGGATGTCGATCGGCGTGCCGGGGCCGGCCTTGCGGGTAACGAGCATCGACACCGGCTCGCTGCCGCCGCTGTCCGCCTGGTAGCCGGCGGCCCGGCAGGTCAGCGTGTTGTCGCAGGCCAGCTCCCAGTCGTTGTGCGAGAACGCAACCGGTTCCTTGCCGGCGGCGCCAACGGACAGCGCGACCAGGGACAGCGCCACGGCGACACGGGCGAGGTTCATGAGCCCGTCTTGCGGCGCAGGCGGTACTGCTCCAGGAACTTGGCGATGCGGTTGATAGCTTCGCGCAGGTCGTCCTCGTGGGGCAGGAACACGATGCGGAAATGGTCGGGCGTGGCCCAGTTGAAGCCGGTGCCCTGCACCAGCATCACGCGGGTTTCCTTCAGCAGCTCGAGGAAGAACTGGCGGTCGTCCTCGATCGGGTAGACCTCGGGGTCGAGCTTGGGAAACATGTAGAGCGCGGCGCTCGGCTTGACGCAGCTCACGCCGGGAATGGCGGTGATCAGCTCGTAGGCCAGGTCGCGCTGGCGGCGCAGGCGCCCGCCTTCGCACACGAGGTCGTTGATGCTCTGGTAGCCGCCCAGCGCCGTCTGGATGGCCCATTGGCCCGGCACGTTGGCGCACAGGCGCATGTTCGAGAGCATGTTCAGGCCCTCGATGTAGTCCTGCGCGGCGCGCTTGTTGCCCGACACCGCGAGCCAGCCGGCACGGTAGCCGCACGAGCGGTAGCTCTTGGAGAGCGAATTGAAGGTCAGCGTGAGCACGTCGGTCGACAGGCTCGCGATGGCGGTGTGCTTGACGCCGTCGTAGAGCACCTTGTCGTAGACCTCGTCGGCGAAGATCACGAGGTCGTGCTCGCGCGCGATGGCCACGATGCTCTTGAGCAGGTCGTCGGAATACAGCGCGCCGGTCGGGTTGTTCGGATTGATGACCACGATGCCCTTGGTGCGCGGCGTGATCTTGGCGCGGATGTCGTCCAGGTTGGGCATCCAGCCGTTGGCCTCGTCGCACAGGTAGTGCACCGGGGTGCCGCCGGACAGGCTCGTGGAAGCGGTCCACAGCGGATAGTCGGGGGCAGGCAGGAGCAGCTCGTCGCCGTCGTTGAGCAGCGCGTTGGTGGACATGGCGATCAGCTCGCTGGCGCCGTTGCCGAGGTAGATGTCGTCGAGTGTGACGCCCACGACACCCTGCTTCTGCGTCTCGTGCATCACGGCCTTGCGCGCGGCGAAGACACCCTTGCTGTCCGAATAGCCCGCCGAGGTCGGCAGGTTGCGGATCATGTCCTGCTGGATTTCCTCGGGCGCGTCGAAGCCGAACACGGCCAGGTTGCCGATGTTGAGCTTGATGATCTTCTGGCCGTCCTCTTCCATCTGCTTGGCGGCATCCATGATGGGACCGCGGATGTCGTAGAGGACGTTGGCCAGCTTGGCCGATTTCTTGAGCTGCTTCAAAGGGCCCTCCCGGGCGCGGATTAACGGGTTGAGACGGGTTTGTTACTCGGAGATACAGGCCGGCGAGGTTGGCTTGCGAAAGCCCTTGCAGGCCCTCTGGCACCAGGGAAAACCTATAATTTGACCACAGTTCCCAGTGCCCAGATGAAGCTCCAGCCCGACAAATCAGACGCCCAGTCCCTCACCGCGCACGGCCCCGGCTGGGTTGCAATCAACAACGAAAAAGTCGAAGGCAGCGTGGTCGTCGGCTCGCGCGGCGAGCGCTTCGAGTGGAACTGCGCCAGCTTCGACCAGCTCGGGCCGGAGCATTTCGCGCAACTGACCGCGCTGGGCGCGGAATTGATCATCTTCGGCAGCGGAAACCGCATCCGCTTTCCCCAGCCGGCGTGGCTGAAGCCCCTCATGGCGCAGCGCACCGGGGTCGAGACCATGGACACAGCCGCCGCCTGCCGGACCTACAACATCCTGGCCGGGGAAGGCCGCCACGTAATCGCCGCGCTGCTGGTCGAGAGCCCGGCGGGTGGCTGATAGAGGCGTTTTCGGGGTAAAATACTAGGTTGCGAACAGGCCAGCTACCCCAAAGTTAGCAACGACCAATCCTCCATTCATCGAGCGAGCCCCGAAAAAGGCTGAGAGGGCTCGAAGAACGGAATCTAACGGAGAAAACAAGTTTCATGGCGATCGTTGTCAACAAACCCATTCCTGAATTCGACGCCAACGCCACGGGCGGCCTCAAGGTCTCGAATACCTCGCATCTCGGCCACGTGCTGGTCATGTATTTTTACCCGAAAGATAACACTCCGGGTTGTACTACCGAAGCGATGCAGTTTCGCGACCGCTACAAAGACTTCGAAAAAGCCGGTGCCACCGTCTTCGGCGTGTCCCGCGACAACATGAAGTCGCACGACGAATTCAAGGCCAAGCTCGAACTCCCCTTCGAACTCATCGCCGACACCGAAGAAAAGATGTGCCACATGTTCGGCGTGGTCAAGAACAAGATCATGTACGGCAAGAAGGTCAAGGGCATCGAGCGCAGCACCTTCCTGATCGGCGCCGACGGCATCCTGAAGGCCGAATGGCGCGGGCTCAAGGTTCCGGGGCACGTCGACGACGTGCTCAAGGCGGTCAAGGCGCTCAAGAAGGCGGCCTGATCACCGCAGGGGCGCTCTGGCGGCGCGGCGTGGGAAATGCCCAACGCCACGCGCAAAAGAGCCCCCGGTGCTTCATTTGCGGTGTGCATAATGGCCTCATGCCGTTGAGCTCCACGACCGCATCCTCCGAACAAAGCCGCCTTGGTCTTCAGGCGGCTTTTTCGTTTTCTGGTTCCCACTTCCTGCGAGCGACCTGACACATGCCATTGCCCCCCGCCCCCACGAAACGCGCCGCATTGCTCTCGCCGGACGCAATCGACGCGCCCGCCCGTTCCTCGCACCGGGGCTCGCGCCGCGCTACCGACCAGCGCGCCGATGAGGCGCCCGCGCGCACGCCGCAACCGCTGGAACTGTTCGACAGCATCGGCACCGACGGTGCCGGCGGCGCATCCGCGGCCACGCGCCCGGCGCGCCGGACCAAGGCGAAAGCCGCGCCCGCTGCCACTCCCGCGACCGCACCGGCGCCCGTGAGCGCGCCCCAGCCGCAAGCCCTCATACAGGTCGAGACGAAGGTACAGCCGACCGCACCGGTCGCTGCTCCCGCACCTGTCTCGTCGGCGCCGCAGACTCCCGCCCGCCCCAAGCGCAGCAAGTCCGCCGGTCCCGCCAAGCTCTTCGTGCTCGACACCAACGTGCTGCTGCACGACCCGATGTGCCTGTTCCGCTTCGAGGAGCACGACATCTTCCTGCCGATGATCGTGCTGGAAGAGCTCGACGGCCACAAGAAAGGCACGACCGAAGTCGCACGCAACGGCCGCCAGACCAGCCGCACGCTTGACGCGCTGGCCGCCGCGCAGGATGCCGACATCGACAAGGGCCTGAAGCTCGACACCACCGGCCACCGCGAAGCCGGCGGCCGGCTGTTCTTCCAGACCGCACCGCTGGACTACTCGCTGCCGGTCAGCCTGCCCCAGGGCAAGGCGGACAACCAGATCCTCGGCGTGGTGCAGGCGCTGCGCGACGAGTACGCCACCGACAAGCCAGGCAAGCCGAAGCAAGAGGTCGTGCTGGTGTCGAAGGACATCAACATGCGCGTCAAGGCGCGCGCGCTCGGCCTGGCCGCCGACGACTACCAGAACGACAAGACGCTGGAAGATGGCGACCTGCTCTACGCCGGCTCGCTGGCCCTGCCGCCCGACTTCTGGACCCGCCAGAGCAAGACGGTCGAAAGCTGGCAGAGCGGCAGCAACACCTTCTACCGGATCAGCGGTCCGCTGGTGCCCAACCTGTACATCAACCAGTTCGTCTTCTTCGAAGCGCCGGGCGAGCCGAGCATGTACGCGCGCGTCACCGAAATCCGCGACAAGACCGCGGTGCTGAAGACGCTCAAGGACTACAGCTCGGGCAAGAACGCCGTGTGGGGCGTGAACACCCGCAACCGCGAGCAGAACTTCGCGATGAACCTGCTGATGGACCCGGAAATCGACTTCGTCACGCTGACCGGCACCGCCGGCACCGGCAAGACCCTGATGGCGCTGGCCTCCGGTCTCACGCAGGTGCTGGACGACCGCCGCTACACCGAGATCATCATGACCCGCGCCACCGTGAGCGTGGGCGAAGACATCGGCTTCCTGCCCGGCACCGAGGAAGAAAAGATGGGCCCCTGGATGGGCGCGCTCGACGACAACCTCGAGTTCCTGGCCAAGGGTGACGGCGGCGGTGCCGGCGAGTGGGGCCGCGCGGCCACCAACGAGCTGATCCGCAGCCGCATCAAGGTCAAGAGCATGAACTTCATGCGCGGGCGCACCTTCCTGAACAAGTACGTGATCATCGACGAGGCGCAGAACCTGACGCCCAAGCAGATGAAGACGCTGATCACGCGCGCAGGCCCCGGCACCAAGATCATCTGCATGGGCAACCTCGCGCAGATCGACACGCCGTACCTCACGGAAGGCTCCTCCGGCCTGACCTTCGCGGTCGACAAGTTCAAGGGCTGGCCGCACGGCGGGCACATCACGCTGGCGCGCGGCGAACGCTCGCGGCTGGCCGATTTCGCGAGCGACGTGCTCTAGCCTTCGCTTCGTCCCGCACAGGGCCCGCGCATGCTCCCCGGAGCGTGCGCGGGCTTTTTTTCGACCTGCCGACAGGCTACTGACAAGACGCTGTCAGTAGCCCGCCAGCACCATCGGGGCTCCTCAACAACACACGAAAGAGAGCCCTCCAAATGCAAAACGCCATCAGCTGGTTCGAGATCCCGGTCGCCGACATGGACCGCGCCCAGGCCTTCTACGAGACCGTACTGGGCCGCAAGCTGCGTCGCGAGACCTTCGGCGCCGACACGCTGGCCGTGTTCCCCCACGACAAGCCCGCCACGGGCGGCGCCCTGCAAGCCGGCGCGAGCGGCAGCGCACGTGCAGGCACCGGAATCCGCATCTACCTCGACTGCACGCCCGGCATCGACGCCGTGCTGGCACGCGTCGAGGCGGCTGGCGGACAGATCGTGGGGGCCAAGTCCGCGCTGCCTCCGGGCATGGGTTTCATCGCCTATATGCGCGACACCGAAGGCAACGAAGTCGGCCTGCACGCACCGGACTGAACCACCATGACGCAGCGAAACTGGATCGCCGTGGCCAGCGCCGAGCATGCCCGGCGTGGCCGCGACCACCGGCCCACCGGCTTCATGCAGGTGGGCCACGGCAAGCACGCGCCGCTCAAGCGGCTGTCGCCCGGAGACCGCGTGGCCTACTATTCGCCGGCCACAGTGTTCGGCGGCACCGACAGGCTGCAGAGCTTCGTCGCGATCGGCATCGTGCAGTCGGGCGGGCCGTACGAGTTCGACATGGGCAACGGTTTCGTGCCGTGGCGCCGCGACGTGGCATATGCCACGTCGCATGAAGCGCCCATCGCGCCGTTGATCGAACGGCTCGCCTTCATCGAGAACCCCAGGCAGTGGGGCTACAAATTCCGCTTCGGCATGTTCGAGGTCAACGATGGCGACATGCGGCTGATCGCCCAGGCCATGAAGGCGGAAGCGAAGACACTATCGTTTTGAGGAGAAGAAGAAACATGGAACCCATCCGCCAGCACGTCGACGCCTTTCGCGTTTCGGGCATCACCGTGCGCACCACCAACCGCGAAGAGAGCACGCCGGCCACTGCGCGCCTCGGCGCGCTGTGGGGACGCTTCTTCGGCGAAGAGACTTACGCGTCGACACCGAACCGGACGGCGGACACCCGCATCTTCGGCGTCTACTCGGGCTACGAGTCGGACGCCGATGGCGCGTTCGACGTGACCGCCGGTGTCGCCGTCTCGAACGGGCAAGGCAGCATTTCCGTCGAAGCCGGCGACTACCTCGTCTTCACCGGACAGGGCGAGATGCCGCACATGGTGATCGCCGCCTGGCAACGCATATGGCAATACTTCGAGACGCACCCGGAGGTCACACGCAGCTACCGCAGCGATTTCGAGGCCTATGAAGGACCGGACAAGGTGGCGATCCACATCGGCGTTGCATGAGCCCCGGAAAGAACTGAACGGAACAAGCCGATGCGCCGCGCCGACCGCCTCTTCCAGATCGTGCAGCTCATTCGCGGGCGGCGCCTCACCACGGCCGCCTTCCTGGCGCAGCGGCTCGAGGTGTCGGAGCGAACGGTGTACCGCGACGTGGCCGACCTGCAGCACCAGGGCGTGCCCATCGAAGGCGAGGCCGGCATGGGCTACCGGCTGGGCATGGGCTTCGAGCTGCCGCCGCTGATGTTCACGCAGGACGAGGCGTCGGCCCTGGTGGCTGCCGCGCGGATGGCGCAGAGCTGGGTCGATCCGGCACTCGCACGCGACATCGAGACCGGCCTCGGCAAGATCCTGTCGGTGCTGCCGGCGGCGGCGCGGGTGTCGGCCGAGGCGCTGGCGCTCTACGCTCCCGCGATGGGCCTGGACCCCGCCTTGCGTGCGCGGCTGCAGACGCTGCGCGAGGCCGTGCAGTCGCGCAACAAGCTGCGGCTGGCCTACCGCGACGTGTCGGGCGACGCCAGCGAACGCACGGTGCGGCCGCTGGGCTGCTTCTACTGGGGCAAGGTGTGGACGCTGTCGGCGTGGTGCGAGCTGCGCGACGACTTCCGCGGCTTCCGGCTGGACCGCATGGACGCGATCGACATGCTGCCCGATCGTTTTCGCGACGAGCCCGGCAAGACGCTGGCCGACCTGCTTCGCACCTTCAAGGTCGAGAAGGTGCAGGGGCAGATCGTGCCGATCAAGTAGGCCCGCTCAGTACTGCTCGTTGTTGCTGTAGCCGGCCAGGTTCTCGAACTTGGTGAGCGGCTTCAGGAAGGCCAGCTTGACGGTGCCCGTGGGGCCGTTGCGGTGCTTGCTGATGATCACCTCGGCCACGCCCGGCTCCTTGCTGTTCTTGTCGTAGTAGTCGTCGCGGTAGATGAACATGATGATGTCCGCGTCCTGCTCGATGGCGCCGGATTCGCGCAAGTCGCTCATCATGGGGCGCTTGTCGGTGCGGCTCTCGACGCCGCGGCTGAGCTGCGACAGCGCGATCACCGGGCACTTCAGTTCCTTGGCCAGCATCTTCAGGCCGCGCGAGATTTCGCCCACGGCAGTGGCCCGGTTCTCGTCGGAGCTGCTGGTCGACATCAGCTGCAGGTAGTCGACCACGATCAGGCCGAGCCGTCCGTACTGGCGCGCCAGCCGCCGCGCATTGGCGCGCAGTTCGCTGGTCGAGAGGCCCGGCGTCTCGTCGATGTGCAGCGACACCGTGCGCAGCTTCTCGATGGCCTCGGTCAGGCGCGGCCACTCCTCGTCGCTGAGCTTGCCGGTGCGCAGATGGCCCTGGTCGATGCGGCCGATGGAGCCGACGATACGCACCGCAAGCTGGGAGGCGCCCATTTCCATCGAGAACACGGCCACCGGCAGGCCTTCGTCGAGCGCCACGTGCTCGGCGATGTTGATGGCGAGCGAGGTCTTGCCCATCGATGGACGCGCGGCCAGCACGATCATGTCGCCGGGCTGCAGGCCCGAGGTCATCTTGTCGAAGTCGTGGAAGCCGGTGCGGATGCCCGTGATGTCGTTCGGGTTCTCGGCCATCTCGGTGACGCGGTCGAGCAGTTCGACAACCAGGGCATCCATGCTCTGGAAGCCCTGCTTCATCCGCGTGCCTTCTTCGCCGATGTTGAAGATCTTCTGCTCTGCCTCGTCCAGGATCTTGTCGACCGGCTTGCCCTGCGGGTTGAAGGCCTGCGTCGCGATCTCGTCGCTGGCGGACACCAGTTTTCGCAGGATCGAGCGCTCGCGCACGATCTCCGCATAGCGCCGGATGTTGCTCGCGCTTGGCACGTACTGCGCGAGAGAGTTCAGGTAGACCAGCCCGCCGATCTCGTCGGCCTTGCCGAGGTTCTGCAGCTGCTCGTAGACCGTGATCACGTCGGCCGGCTTGCTGGCGTTGATCAGCCCGCCGATGGCGGCATAGATCAGCTTGTGTTCGTGCCGGTAGAAGTCGCCGTCAACCAGCAGGTCGCCCATGCGGTCCCAAGCCCCGTTGTCGAGCAGCAGCCCGCCGAGCACGCTCGATTCGGCCTCGATGGAATGAGGCGGAATGCGCAGTTGGGCGATCTGGCGGTCGGCCGACGGGTCATTGTCGGCATAGGAGAAAACGGCGGACATGGACTTCCCTTGCAACCCTGCATGCTAAGCCGCGCACGCCGATGCGTGTGTGGACAAGGTTGTGAATAAACGGTGATCTTCCAGTGCAATGCGCTGGAAAACACGTGCGCGAAAAAAGAAAAGCCGCCCGAAGGCGGCTTCTGCTGCAGCGCACAAGGCGCTGTGAGCGATCAGGCGGTTTCGCCGTAGACCGTCACGGTGATGTCGACCACCACGTCGGTGTGCAGGGCAACGCTCACGGTGCTGTCGCCGACGACCTTGATCGGGCCGTTGGGCAGGCGAACCTGCGACTTGACAACCTTGTAGCCTTGCTTGCCCAGCTCTTCGGCGATGTCGCCGTTGGTGACCGAGCCGAACAGACGGCCGTCGACGCCAGCCTTTTGCGTCAGCTTGATGGTCGTGCCACCGAGCTTTTCGCCTTGAGCTTGCGATTCGGCCAGCTTGGCGGCCGCAGCCTTTTCGAGTTCGGCGCGCTTGGCTTCGAATTCGGCCTTGTTGGCAGCGGTGGCACGGCGGGCCAGGCCCGTCGGGATCAGGAAGTTGCGAGCGTAGCCGTCCTTGACCTTGACGATATCGCCCAGGGCACCGACGTTGACAACCTTGTCCAGAAGAATGATTTGCATGTTCTCGACTCCTTAGACGCGGTGCTGGTCGCTGTACGGCACCATGGCCAGGAAGCGCGCGCGCTTGATGGCGGTGTTCAGCTGGCGTTGGTAGATCGCGCGCGTGCCGGTCAGGCGGGCGGGAATGATCTTGCCGTTTTCGCTGATGAAGTCACGCAGCGTGTCGATGTCCTTGTAGTCGATTTCTTCGACGCCAGCGACGGTGAAGCGGCAGAAGCGCTTGCGCTTGAACAGCAGCGACTGGGTGTTGCGCTTCGGGCGCTTGTCTTTGTTGAATTTCTTGAACGTGGCCATTTGAGGACCTCTTTTCGAAAATTAATCTTGCTGAAAATCCTGGATATGCAGGACCGGATGCTTGCCGTTGCCCGGTGTCGCGAGAAAGCCCTGAAAACGCCAGAGGCTCCCCATCGACTGCTTTGCGAGCCGTTCGGCGATTGCGCCGAAGGCCACGGCCTTGAGGGCCGTCTTGACCTGCCGGGGCTTGCCCTCTTCCTGGAGCGTCGACTCGTGTTCGAGCTTCAGGTCGATGGCGGGCAAGCCGGCCGGCGTGAATCGCAAGGCTCCGAGTTCGGCAACGGAGGCGGACAGCAGAAGCTGGTTGACCCCGGTTGCCGCAGCGGCAGCAGTCACACCATCAGTTGTTGTTGGCGGCGTACTCGGCCTGCTGGGCCTTGCGGGCCTCTTCGCGCTCGACCGTCTTCATCATCGACGAAGGACCGGTTTCGGCCTTCTTCTTCTGGACGGTCAGGTGGCGCAGCACGGCGTCGTTGAACTTGAACGCGTGTTCCAGTTCGGCCATCACGGCTTGTTCGGCTTCGATGTTGACGCACAGGTAGTGCGCCTTGTTGAGCTTGTTGATCTGGTAAGCCAGCTGACGGCGGCCCCAGTCTTCAACGCGGTGGACATTGCCGCCGCCGGCCGTGATCAGGCCCTTGTAGCGCTCCAGCATGGCCGGAACTTGTTCGCTCTGATCCGGGTGGATCAGCAAAATGATTTCGTAGTGACGCATGGCACTCCTTGTGGATTCTTCCGAAGAAGAGGAAAAGCCACCTGCAGCGTCGGGCGCAGTGTGGCAAGGCAAAGCCGGCGATTATAGCCCTGTAATCGGCACTCCGGCAAGGCGGCTCAGTCGCCCAGCGCCTTGTCCAGGGCGGCAGCCTTCTCCGGGCCGACCGCGGCACGGATCTTGGGCGCCAGCGCCATCAGGTCGTCGTAGCTGGTCGTGCCCTCGACCTGGAGGTTGAGCCGGAAGCCCATCAGGCCCAGGCTGCCGGTGAGCTGGGTGGCGATGGGATAGGCGTCCTTGTAGCGCTGCTGCTTGCTGCGGCCGGAGCCGCTGGCGGCCGGCTTCGGCTCCTCGGCAGGGGCCGGGCCCGCGGCAACAGGCTGCGCGGCCTTGCCGCCCACAGGCTCCAGCACGCCGAGCGAGATCATCTGATCGATGTCCTCCCGCGAAATGCCCATGCCCGCGGCGAGCACGTCATCGACCGACCGCTTGCCGTCGAACAGGATGAACGCCGAGCGCTGGCGCGGCGACAGCGGGACCGACCGGTCTTTGAGGGCCTGGTGGCCCGCTTCGGTCTTGAGAAGAATCATGGTGGTCCCCGTTCCGGGATGCGCCCGTGAGTTCCCTCAAGTCTGGCAGCAAATACGCAATTTGTTTCAAAAACAGGCCGATGACGCGGGAATCCCCCATGGGGGATTTCCGCAATCCACGGGCTTCAGCGCTTGGCGAGTTGTTGCCAGGTGTCGATCACGCTGTCGGGGTTCAGCGAGATCGACTCGATGCCCTGCTCCGCCAGCCACAGCGCGAAGTCGGGGTGGTCGCTGGGGCCCTGACCGCAGATGCCGACGTACTTGCCCTGCGCCTTGCAGGCCTTGATGGCGCGGCTCAGCATGGCCTTCACGGCAGGGTCGCGCTCGTCGAAGTCGGCGGCCAGCAGTTCGAGGCCCGAGTCGCGGTCCAGGCCCAGGGTGAGCTGCGTCAGGTCGTTCGAGCCGATCGAAAAGCCGTCGAAGAACTGCAGGAACTCGTCCGCCAGGATGGCGTTGCTGGGCACCTCGCACATCATGATCAGCTTGAGCTCGTTCTCGCCGCGCTTCAGGCCGTGCTCGCCGAGCAGGCCGGTCACGCGCTCAGCCTGGCCCAGCGTGCGCACGAAGGGCACCATGATCTGCACGTTGGTCAGGCCCATGTCGTTGCGCACACGCTTCAGCGCCTCGCATTCCATGGCAAAAGCTTCGCCGAAATCGGCGCTCAGGTAGCGCGCTGCGCCGCGGAAACCCAGCATCGGGTTCTCTTCTTCCGGCTCGTAGCGGCTGCCGCCGATCAGCTTGCGGTACTCGTTCGACTTGAAGTCGGACAGGCGCACGATGACCGGCTTGGGCCAGAACGCCGCCGCGATGGTCGCGATGCCTTCGGCCACCTTGTCGACGTAGAACGCGCGCGGCGAGGCGTGGCCGCGAGCCACCGACTCGACGGCCTTCTTCAGGTCGTTGTCGACGTTCGGATAGTCGAGGATCGCCTTCGGGTGCACGCCGATGTTGTTGTTGATGATGAACTCCAGGCGGGCGAGGCCGACACCGTGGTTCGGCAACTGCGCGAAGTCGAAGGCAAGCTGCGGGTTGCCCACGTTCATCATGATCTTGAGATCGATCTCGGGCATCACGCCGCGCTGCACTTCGGTCACTTCGGTCTCGAGCAGGCCGTCGTAGATGAAGCCGGTGTCGCCCTCGGCGCAGCTCACGGTCACCAGGGTGCCGTCTTTCAGCAGGTCGGTGGCGTCGCCACAGCCGACCACGGCCGGAATGCCGAGTTCACGCGCGATGATGGCCGCGTGGCAGGTACGCCCGCCACGGTTGGTGACGATGGCGGCGGCGCGCTTCATCACCGGCTCCCAGTTGGGATCGGTCATGTCCGTGACGAGCACGTCGCCGGCCTGCACCTTGTCCATTTCGCTGATGTTGTGCACTAGCCGCACGGGGCCGGTGCCGATCTTCTGGCCGATGGCGCGGCCTTCGGCCAGCACTGCGCCCTTGCCCAGCAGCTTGTAGCGCTGCTCGGCCTTGCCCTGCTGCTGGCTCTTCACCGTCTCGGGCCGCGCCTGCAGGATGTAGAGGTGGCCGTCGGTGCCGTCCTTGCCCCACTCGATATCCATCGGGCGGCCGTAGTGCTCCTCGATGACCAGCGCGTACCTGGCCAGTTGCTCGACGTCGGCGTCGCTCAGCGAGTAGCGGTTGCGCTGCTCGGCCTTGACATCGGTGGTCTTCACCAGCTTGCCGCTCGCCTTTTTCTCTTCGGGCGTCGCGAACTCCATCTGGATCAGCTTGGAGCCGAGGTTGCGGCGGATCACGGCCTTCTTGCCGGCCTTGAGCGTCGGCTTGTGCACGTAGAACTCGTCGGGGTTCACGGCGCCCTGCACCACCGTTTCGCCCAGGCCGTAGCTGGAGGTGATGAACACCACGTCTTCGAAGCCCGATTCGGTGTCGATGGTGAACATGACGCCGGCGGCGCCGAGGTCGGAGCGCACCATGCGCTGCACGCCGGCCGACAGCGCGACCACGTCGTGCTCGAAGCCCTTGTGCACGCGGTAGCTGATGGCGCGGTCGTTGTAGAGGGAGGCGAAGACCTCCTTCATCTTGTGCAGCACGTCGTCGATGCCGACCACGTTCAGGAAAGTCTCTTGCTGGCCGGCGAACGAGGCGTCGGGCAGGTCTTCCGCGGTGGCGGAGGAACGCACGGCGAACGACGCGGCCGGGTTGCCGGCGCTCAGCGTGGCAAAGGCCTCGCCGATGGCTTTCTGCAGGTCGGCCGGGAATGGCTGGGCCTCGACCATGGTGCGGATCTCGGCGCCGGCGGCGGCCAGTGCGCGCACGTCTTCGGTGTCCAGGGCGGCCAGGCGCTTGCTGATCTTGTCGGCCAGGCCGTCGTGGGCCAGGAACTGGCGGAATGCGTGCGCCGTGGTCGCGAAACCGGTCGGCACCCGCACGCCCTGCGGAAGCTGCGAGATCATTTCGCCGAGGCTGGCGTTCTTGCCGCCAACCGCCTCGACGTCGGTCATTCTCAGGTTTTCAAACGGTACGACCAGGGCGGTCGCGTCGAAAAGTGCAGACATGGGGAAGCTCCAGAAGTTGAAACCGGTGCCGCATGCAGACGGCGCGGCACGATCGTTGTCGTTGCTTTGGGTGCGGGCGCGGTGTGCATGGAAAGAATTGGGGCCGGGAGGCGGATTCCCGATAATGGCCCGGATTGTAGGCGTGGCGAGGTTGCCCGCGCCGCAGGACAAGGCCGCATGACCACGCATTCACGCACAGTTTTCTTCATTTCCGACGGCACCGGTATCACCGCGGAGACCTTCGGCAACGCCGTTCTGGCCCAGTTCGAGATGAAACCGCGCCACGTCCGGCTGCCTTTCACCGACACGGTCGACAAGGCCCACCAGGCAGTGCGGCAGATCAACCACACCGCCGAACTCGAGGGCGTGCGCCCCATCGTCTTCACCACGCTGGCCAACATGGACGTGCTGGAAGTGATCGAAACCGGCTGCAAGGGCATGCTGCTGGACATGTTCGGCACCTTCGTGCGGCCGCTGGAAATAGAGCTGGGCGTGAAGTCCAACCACCGCATCGGCCGCTTCAGCGACGTCAGCAAGAGCAAGGAATACAACGACCGCATCGCCGCGATCGATTTCAGCCTGCAGCACGACGACGGCCAGAGCAACCGCGACCTCGAGGGCGCCGACGTGATCCTGGTGGGCGTGAGCCGCAGCGGCAAGACGCCTACCTCGCTCTACCTGGCGATGCAGCACGGCCTGAAGGCGGCCAACTACCCGCTGATCCCGGAAGACTTCGACCGCCGCCAGCTGCCGCCGGCCCTGACGCCGCACCGCAAGAAGATCTTCGGACTGACCATCCAGCCCGACCGGCTCAGCGAGATCCGCAACGAGCGCCGGCCGAACTCCCGCTACGCCAGCCTCGAGAACTGCCGCCACGAGGTGAGCGAGGCCGAGGCGATGATGCGGCGCGCAGGCATCCGATGGCTGTCGACCACCACCAAGTCGATCGAGGAAATCGCGACGACGATCCTGCAGGAACTGCGGCCCGAGCGGCTGACGTACTGATTCCGCTGTCTTCTGGATAGCAAAAAGCGCCCGGCTGGCGGGCGCTTTTTCATGAATGGCTCGACCGACGCGCCCTTAGGCAGGAGCCGATGTGCGAATCAGGTGATCGAACGCGCCCAGCGCCGCCTTCGCGCCGTCGCCCGCCGCGATGATGATCTGCTTGAACGGCACGGTGGTGGCGTCGCCCGCCGCGAACACGCCCGGCACCGAGGTCTGGCCGCGTGCGTCGACGATGATTTCGCCGTGCTTCGACAGCTCGACCGTGCCCTTGAGCCAGTCGGTGTTGGGCACTAGGCCGATCTGGATGAACACGCCTTCGAGCTCAACCGTCTTCAGTTCGCCCGTCGCACGGTCCTTGAAGACCAGGCCGTTGACCTTCTGGTCGCCGGTGATCTCGGTGGTCTGCGCATTGGTGAAGATGTCGACGTTGTTCAGGCTCTTGAGCTTGCGCTGCAGAACGGCGTCGGCGCGCAGTTGCGTGTCGAACTCGATCAGCGTGACGTGGCCCACGATGCCGGCCAGGTCGATCGCCGCTTCGACGCCCGAGTTGCCGCCACCGATGACCGCGACGCGCTTGCCCTTGAACAGCGGGCCGTCGCAGTGCGGGCAGTAGGCCACGCCCTTGTTCTTGAACTCGTGCTCGCCGGGCACGTTGATGTTGCGCCAGCGCGCGCCGGTCGAAATGATCACGGTCTTGCTCTTGAGCGAGGCGCCGCTTTCGAGCTGCACCTCGATGAGGTCGTTGCCCGGCACCAGTGCCTTGGCACGCTGCAGGTTCATGATGTCGACCTCGTAGTCGCGCACATGCTCCTCGAGGGCGTGGGCGAACTTGGGCCCTTCGGTTTCCTTGATCGAGATGAAGTTCTCGATGCCCATGGTGTCGAGCACCTGGCCGCCGAAGCGCTCCGAGGCCACGCCGGTGCGGATGCCCTTGCGCGCGGCATACACGGCTGCCGCGGCGCCGGCCGGGCCGCCGCCGACGATCAGCACGTCGAATGCCTCCTTGCCTGCGATCTTCTTCGCTTCGCGCTCGACGCCGCTGTTGTCGATCTTGGCGAGGATTTCTTCCAGGCTCATGCGGCCCTGGCCGAATTCGGTGCCGTTCAGGAACACGGTCGGCACGGCCATGATCTGGCGTTCCTTGACTTCGTCCTGGAAGGTGCCGCCTTCGATCATGGTGGCGCGGATGCGCGGATTCTGCACCGCCATCAGGTTCAGCGCCTGGACCACGTCTGGGCAGTTGTGGCAGGTGAGCGAGACGTAGATTTCGAACTCGAAGTCGCCGTCGAGCGCCTTGATCTGGTCGAGCACGGCCTGCTCGACCTTCGGGGGATAGCCGCCGATCTGCAGCAGCGCAAGGATCAGCGACGTGAATTCATGGCCCATGGGCAGGCCGGCAAAGCGCGGGCCGTGGTTTTCGCTCGGGCGGTTGATCGAGAACGAGGGCTTGCGGTGGTTGTCGTCGCGGCTTTCGGTCAGCTTGACCAGCGGGGACACATCAGCCACGTCCTTCAGCAGCGACAACACTTCGCCCGAGGCCTTGCTGTCGTCGAGCGAGGCGACGATCTCGATCGGCTGCGTGGCGCGTTCGAGGTAACTCTTCAATTGGGCTTTGGTGTTTGCGTCGAGCATGAGGAACTCTCTTTCGATAACTGGAAACTATCAACTGGGGGACAAAAAAGCCCGGGGCCTCGTGAGCGCCCGGGCTTTCGCACCGGGATGCTTAGATCTTGCCGACGAGGTCGAACGACGGAGCGATCGTCTTGTCGCCTTCGTTCCACTTGGCCGGGCACACTTCGTTCGGGTGAGCGGCGGTGTAGACGGCTGCCTTGAGCTTGCGCAGGGTTTCCTTGACGTCGCGGGCGATTTCGTTGGAGTGCACTTCGGCCGTCTTGATGATGCCTTCAGGATTGATCACGAAGGTGCCGCGCAGCGCCAGGCCTTCTTCGGGGATGTGCACGCCGAAAGCGTTGGTCAGCGTGTGGGTCGGGTCGCCCACCAGCGGGAACTTGGCCTTGCCGACGGCCGGCGAGGTGTCGTGCCAGACCTTGTGCGAGAAGTGCGTGTCGGTGGTCACGATGTAGACCTCGGCACCCAGCTTCTGGAACTCGGGGTAGTTGTCGGCCGCGTCTTCGACTTCGGTCGGGCAGTTGAAGGTGAACGCCGCCGGCATGAAGATCAGCACAGACCACTTGCCCTTGAGCGTCTCGTCGGACACGTCGATGAACTTGCCGTTGAGGTAGGCCTGGGTCTTGAAGGGCTGGACTTGGGTGTTGATCAGGGACATTGAAATTCCTTAGATGCTGCGGTTGGACAAAGATAAGTGCGAGCCATTAGTATAACTACCAATCGCACACAATCAATAGCTGGTAACTATTAAAAGTATTGGAGCTTGCTATGTTCACGATGGCTGCGAAACGCCGTCGGATGTGAACCAATACGAACGTGTATCAGCATCACACGCATGCAGACCGGCGCAGCATGGGATTGCTTGCAAGCGCGTGTACGCTCCTCTGACAATCCCCTCTTTCAGAACAAGGAAAAAGTCATGAAGGGCGACCCCAAGGTCATCGAACATCTGCAGGCGCAGCTCAAGAACGAGCTGACCGCAATCAACCAGTACTTCCTCCACTACCGCATGCTCAAGCATTGGGGTCTGGACAAGCTGGCGAAGAAGGAATACGAGGAATCGATCGGCGAAATGAAGCACGCCGACAAGCTGATGGACCGCATCTTCATGCTCGACGGCCTGCCCAACCTGCAGGACCTGGGCAAGCTGAACATCGGTGAAGACGTGCCGGAGCTGCTGCGTTGCGACCTAGGCGCCGAAACCGGCGCGCAAGCCACCATCAAGGACGGCATCGCGCATTGCGAATCGGTGCGCGACTATGTGTCGCGCGATCTGCTGCAGGAGATCCTGGACGACACCGAGGAGCACATCGACTTCCTCGAAACCCAGATCGACCTGATCGACAAGGTCGGCCTGCAGAACTATCTGCAGTCGCAGATGGGCGAACTCGAATAAGCAAGGCTTCCGCGCTTGCCAGCCAACGGGACTTCGGTCCCGTTTTTTATTGCTTTACGTAACTTAACCAACCTCAATTAGCAGTCATTCTCATTTGCGCAGATAGAATCCGCGCCTTCGATGACTGCCGCCCGCCCTGACAACCGACGCCGCGCCTACTGGCTCAAGACCCTGCATGAATGGCACTGGGTCAGCTCCGCGATCTGCCTGATCGGCATGATCCTGTTCAGCGTCACGGGTTTCACGCTGAATCACGCCGGCCAGATCGAGGCCAAGCCGGCCGTCACCAGGCTCAGCGGCACAGTCGACGAAGCCTTGCGCGCGCAGCTCGAAAAGCAGTTGCCAGCCGCCAAGGCCGAGAAGGGCAAGGCCCCCCTGCCCTTGGAACTCCAGGCCTGGGTCCAAAAGCACTGGGACATCGCCACCGCCGGCCGCGACGCCGAATGGTCGGACGACGAAATCTATCTTTCGCTCCCGCGCCCAGGCGGCGACGCCTGGCTGCGCCTGAACCTGGCCGACGGCGAGATCGAATACGAGCGCACAGACCGCGGCTGGCTCTCCTACTTCAACGACCTCCACAAGGGCCGCAACACCGGCGCCGCTTGGAGCTGGTTCATCGACATCTTCGCGGGCGCCGCGCTGGTCTTCTCGATCACCGGCCTGTTCATTCTCAAGATGCACGCCGGCAACCGTCCGTTCACCTGGCCCATGGTGGGCATGGGACTGGTGGTGCCGGTGCTGCTCGCGCTGCTGTTCATTCACTGATCCATCCGTCGTTTTCACAAAAAAAGAGGTTCCCGTGCACGTTCGCTACTCACTCGCGCCGCTTGCCATGTCGGCACTGTTCGCGGCTCCGGCCTTCGCAGCCGGGCTGGCGGTCAATATCGAGATTCCGCGGCTGAATGTCTCCGAGTACCACCGCCCCTACGTGGCGACCTGGATCGAGCGCGCCGACAACACGGTCGCCGGCACGCTGGCCGTCTGGTATGACGTGCGCACCAAGACCAACAACCCCGAGGGCGAAGGCACGAAGTGGCTGAAGGACCTGCGCCAATGGTGGCGCCGCGGCGGCCGTGAACTCGCGGTGCCGGTCGACGGCGTGACGGGCGCCACCAAGCCAGCCGGCAAGCATCAGTTGAGCTTCACCGAAGGCTCGGCCCAGATGCCCAAGCTCGCACCGGGCGCCTACAAGCTGGTGGTGGAGGCCGCGCGCGAAGTGGGCGGCCGCGAAGTCGTGAGCATTCCCTTCCAGTGGCCGCCGACCGCCGCCGCGCAGCCGACCGCTTCCGGCAAGGAAGAGCTGGGCGAGATCAAGCTCGAACTCAAGCCCTGACCGAGCCGCCTGACCGCCCCTCACCGCCAGCCCGTCACTTCCAGGATCCAACAACATGACCCATCTCAACCTGCGCGCCGCCAGCCTCGCCATCGCCCTCAGCGCCATCGCCTCGCTCGCCCAGGCGCACAACGCCTGGCTGCTGCCCTCGTCCACCGTGTTTTCCAAGGCCGACACCGTTTCGGTCGACGCCGCGGTGTCGAACGACTTGTTCGTCGCCAACCACGCGCCGCTGCGCCTGGACGGCCTGCAGATCACCGCGCCCGACGGCAGCACCGTCAAGCCCGAGGCCGAAGCCAAGCTCAAGCTGCGCAACGTGTTCGACGTGAACGTGGCACAGACCGGCACCTACCGCATCGCAGTGGTCAACGCCGGCGCGTTCGCGAGCTGGAAGGACAAGGCCACCGGCCAGACCAGGCGCGCACGCGGCACGGCCGAGAGCATTGCCAAGGAAGTACCGGCCGATGCAACGGAAGTGACGATCACGCAGTCGTCCGGCCGCATCGAGACCTTCGTGACCGTCGGCAAGCCTTCGGCGCTCAGGCCGGTCGGCCAGGGCCTGGAACTGGTCTCCGCCGGCAGCCCGACCGACCTGGCCAAGGGCGAGAAAGCCACCTTCACGCTCAACCTCGACGGCCAGCCCGCGAAAGACCTCGAAGTGACCGTGACGGCAGGCAACACGCAGTACCGAGACAAGCTCGAGGAAATCAAGCTCAAGACCGACGACAAGGGCCAGTTCAGCGTGACTTGGCCGGCCGCCGGCATGTACTGGCTCGACGCCAGCACCAAGGACAACAAGACCACCGTGCCGCAAGCCAGGGAACGCCGCCTGAGCTACGCCGCCACCCTCGAAGTGATGCCCTGACGCGGCAAGCGCCCTTGGGACTTTCGTTCAGCACCTGGCGCGCCGGCGGCTACGCCAACGCCGCCGTCCCTCGCCCCGCCGACCCTGCCAGCCTCCAGCAGTTGGCCGGCCAGACGATGGGCACCACATGGTCGCTGCGGTTCGACAACCCGCGGATGCTGCCGCTGGCGGCGGTACGCGCAGCTGTCGAGGGCGCGCTGGGCGTCGTGGTCGCGCAGATGAGCCACTGGGAACAGCATTCGGAAATCAGCCGGATCAACCTTGCGCCCGCCCGGTCACGCCATGTGCTTCCGAAGGAGTTCGCCGAGGTGATGCGCTGCGCGGCAAGCTGGGCAGCTGCCAGCGGCGGGGCAATCGATCCGACGGTGGGACCTCTTGTCGCCTGCTGGGGCTTCGGGCCCTCGGCGGATGAATCCGGCTTGCCTTCCGCGCAGGCTCTTGCCGCGGCACGCTCGCAGGTCGGCTGGCAGCGGTTGGCCTTCGATGCAGCCGAAGGCTCGCTGACGCAGCCGGGTGGCGTGGCGCTCGACCTTTCCGGCATCGCCAAGGGCTTCGCGGTCGATCACGGTACGCAGGCGCTCCGGGCTTTGGGCCTCGCCGATTTCCTGTTTGAAATAGGCGGCGAGCTGCGGGGCGTCGGGCGGCGTCCCGGCGGGCAGCCGTGGCAGGTGCAGGTCGACACCGGCCTTGCAGCCGCGCAGCGCATCGCGTTGGCCGACATGGCTGTCGCGACCTCCGGCGACCGGTGGCACCAGCGGGCGCACGAAGGCAAGCGCTGGTCGCACACCATCGACCCGCGCACCGGGGAGCCGGTCGCCCATGCGCTGGCCAGCGTCACCGTGCTGCATGCGCAGTGCATGGAAGCCGACGCACTGGCCACCGTGCTGACCGTGCTGGGGCCCGACGAGGGGTGGGACTTCGCGGAACAGCACGGTGTTGCCGCGTTGTTCGTGAGTCATGGCAATCCGTCGCCCACTATGCGAGCCACGAGCGACTGGCCCGCACAAGCCCGGTCATGAACGAGGCCGCCTGGCGCGCGCTCGGCGCGAGCTCTTCCGTGATCGCCTATGGCGCGCTGTGCACCGCCATCTATATGCGCGAGCGCCGCAGAAAAGCGGCTGCCTTGCGTGCCGCCGCCGCGCTGTCGGCCGGCAGCCGCGACGAGCTGCCCACGCTCGTGGGTTTCGCGAGCCAGACAGGCCAGGCGGAAACCATCGCCTGGCAGACGGCCAGGCAGTTGCGAGCGGCCGGCACTGCTGTGCGGGTGATGGAGATGAACACGCTCGATGCCGCGACCCTCGTCGCCGCCCGCAAAGCCGTCTTCATCGCAAGCACCTACGGCGAAGGCGATGCGCCCGACGGCGCCAGCGTCTTCTGCGAGCAAGTGATGGGTTCGCCGCAGCCATTGGGGTCGCTCCGTTACGCTTTGCTGGCGCTGGGTGACCGGCAATATGCCAACTTCTGCGGCTTCGGGCGTGCGCTCGACGAATGGCTGCAAGCTGCGGGCGCCGAGCGCGAGTTCGAGCGTGTCGAGGTCGACAACAGCGATCCGGCCGCACTGGCCGTATGGCAAGCCCGGTGGGGTTCTTCGGCGGATGCCGCGCCCTCCGCCGAAGAGCCAGGCAGCGCCTTCGCGCAATGGCGGCTGACCAGCCGGGAACTGCTCAACCCCGGCAGCGCCGGCGCCCCGGTCTTTCATCTGGGGTTGGTGCCTCAGGCCGGTCCGATGCCGCAATGGGCCTCCGGCGACCTGGCGCAAGTGGCGGTCGCGAGCGATCCCTCGCATCCTCGCGACTATTCGATCTCATCCCTGCATTCCGACGGCGAACTGCAACTCCTCGTGCGGCAGGAACAGCATCCCGACGGCACGCTGGGCGCCGCGTCGGGCCGGCTCACGTCCACCCTCGTGGTCGGTGACAGCGTGGCCGTGCGCCTGCGGCCACATCGCGGCTTTCGCCTCGATGGCAACGAAGCCCGGCCGCTGATCCTCATAGGAAACGGCACGGGCCTCGCGGGGCTGCGCGCCCACCTGCGCGCACGGGCCGCCACGGGCCAGCACGAAAACTGGCTGGTATTCGGCGAGCGCCAGCAAGCCCACGACTTTCTCTACCGCGACGAAATCGACGCCTGGCAGGCGCAAGGCGTGCTTCGACGCCTCGACATGGTGTTCTCGCGCGACCAGCCGGAGCGCTTCTACGTACAGCACCGGCTGCTGCAATCGGCCGACACCTTGCTGCAGTGGCTGAAGGACGGCGCGGCAATCTACGTCTGCGGGAGCCTGCGGGGTATGGCCTCGGGCGTGGACGCCGCTTTGCGACAGATCGCCGGCGAGGACCTGGTCAGTGAACTATCGGCGAGCGGGCGCTACCGTCGCGACGTCTATTGAACGATCGGCCGCCGCAGCCGGGCTCGTCCGAGGCGGTGCGACACTGGAACCCCGGCCCATGCCGGAGCTTTTTTGACTGCGGGATTCCCTACAAATGATGCTGCATGTGCCAGGGGTACTGAGCCCCGACCAGGTTCGCCAGATGCGCGTCGCGCTCGACGCCGCCCCATGGACCGATGGCCGCGAGACCGTCGGCGACCAGGGTGCCCAGGTCAAGCGCAACCGGCAATTGCCGGAACAATCGCCGGTCGGCCGCGAGCTCGGCAAGACGGTGTTGGCGGCGCTGGCCCGGAATGCCCTCTTCTTCTCGGCCGCGCTGCCGTTGCGCTTCGTGCCGCCGCTGTTCAACCGCTACGAAGGCGGCGAGAACTACGGAGTGCATGTCGACGGTGCGGTAAGAGCCGTGCCCGGCAGTGGTGAGCAACTGCGGACCGATTTGTCCTGCACCCTCTTTCTTTGCGAGCCGGAGGACTACGACGGCGGCGAACTGGAGGTGATCGACACCTACGGCTCGCACGAAGTGAAGCTGCCTGCCGGCGATCTCATTCTTTATCCGGCCAGCAGCCTGCACCGGGTGCATCCCGTTACCCGGGGCGCGCGGGTTTGTTCGTTCTTCTGGCTGCAGAGCATGGTGCGCAGCGACCAGCAGCGCGGCATGCTTTTCGAACTGGATCAGAGCATCCAGAAGCTGCGGGCGCGGCTTGGCGAGTGCGAGGAAACCGTGGCGCTCACCGGCCATTATCACAACCTTCTGCGGCTCTGGTCGGACATCTGACGCCTGAAAGCGGGTGTTGCAGGAATCGGTAACACCATAGTTATTGCAAATGCGATAAATTCTTATTTATAATCAGCCACATCCAACAGCCAGCCAACTGCCGCTTTCACCGCCATGATCGTTTGCGTCTGCCGCCGAGTCTCCGACCGCGAAATCGCACGTCACGTGCGCGCGGGCATGACCTTCGACGAAGTCCAATTCGAACTCGGCGTGGCCACCCAGTGTGGCCAGTGTGAAGGTTGTGCGCGCGATATCGTCGCGCAGTGCAGCGCTTCGCACCCGGTCGCCGCCTTGAATTGCGAACCGGGTCCGAGGGCGATCCAGCTTGCCAACTCCATCAAGGAAAGCAAGGCATGGAACTCGTCTCGGCACTCGGCGGCAGCCTGATCCTGGTCGCAGGCTCGGTCTGGTGGATTTTCCGAAAATAGCGCAGTTAGCGTCTTCGTAGCGGTTTTGCTGCAATCGTGGCACTTTCTTGAGTGCCCGCATTCGAATGGTTGATCGTGTCTGATCGCTTTGCCCCTCCCCCCTCCGTCCTCGGCCTTTCCCGCAATGTCGTCATTGCCGGCAGCGTCATCGTCTTTCATGCGGCCGCGCTCTGGGCACTGCAAAGCGGGTTGCTCCGGCGCGCTGCCGAAGTGGTGATTCCGGTCGAGATCCTGAGCCAGTTCGTCGAGCCGCCGAAACCGAAGGCCGATCCCCCTCCTCCACCCCCGCCGCCGCCTCAGCCCAAGGTGACGAAGGCGCCGCCTCCGCCGCGCCCCCAGGCCATTCGCGAGCCGAAGCCCACTCCGGCACCCCAGGCACCTGTCGGCGTCACGGAGCCGCCGCCCCCGGCCGCTCCTCCGGCACCGCCCGCGCCCCCAGCGCCGCCCTCACCGCCACCTGCTCCGCCGGCACCGCCCGCCGTGCAGTTGCCGTCGAGCAACGCCGACTATCTGCAAAACCCCAAGGCCACCTACCCGGCCATGAGCAAACGGCTCGGCGAACAGGGCAAGGTCATCGTGCGGGTGCTCGTCGGCGTCGACGGACTGCCCAAGAGCGCCGAGGTCAAGAAATCCAGCGGCTTCGACCGTCTCGATGAAGCCGCCGTGGAATACATCCTGAAATGCCGGTTCGTTCCCGGCAAGGTCAATGGAGTGGTGCAGGCCATGTCCTATGACGCCCCCGTCAACTACGTTCTGAACTAATTTTTCTCTGGAGCAACTTCGTATGGATTCCCAATTTGGCTTGATGAACGTCTGGAACCAAGGCGATTTCGTCACCAAGGCCGTGGCTGTGCTGTTGATCGGCATGTCGCTTGCGTCATGGATCGTGATCATCATCAAGGCACTCGACGTCATCCGCTACAAGCGCCTTGCCAAGCACTCGCAGGACTTCTGGCACAGCGAGGACTTCGCGACCGCGCTGAACAAACTCGGCAAGGACGACAGCAACCCGTTCCGCGCGTTGGCCCTCGAAGGCCGCGAAGCCGCGGCGCACCACCGCAACACCAAGGCCCACCTGCATGACGCGCTGGACGTGAGCGACTGGATCACGCGCTCCCTGCGCAACGGCATCGACGCATTCACCGCTCGCCTGCAGACCGGCCTGGCGATCCTGGCGTCGGTCGGCTCGACCGCGCCGTTCATCGGCCTGTTCGGCACGGTCTGGGGCATCTACCACGCGCTGATGAGCATCGGCTCGGCCGGCCAGGCGACCATCGACAAGGTGGCCGGTCCGATCGGTGAGGCACTGATCATGACGGCGCTGGGCCTGGCGGTGGCCATTCCCGCGGTGCTCGGCTACAACGCGCTGGTGCGCGGCAACAAGTTCGTGCTGACCAAGCTGAACGCCTTCGCCCACGACCTGCACGCCTACTTCGTGACCGGCGCCCGCGTCCAGAGCGGCACCGAAGCGATCGTGGTTCCGCTCAAGAAGGGCTGAGCATCATGGCTTTCGGAACCCAAGACGAGCCCGATGAGGTCATGAACGAGATCAACATGACGCCGCTGGTCGACGTCATGCTGGTACTCCTGATCATCTTCATCATTACCGTGCCGGTGATGAAGCACGCGGTCAACATCGACCTGCCGCGCGCCACCAGCGAGCCGGAACAGCCCAAGCCGCAGAACATCCTGTTCAGCATCACGGCCAATGGCGAGTACTACTGGAACGAGCAGAAGATCGACGACAGCGAGTTGCCAGGCCGCCTGGCCGCCGAAGCCGCCAAGGACCCTCAGCCCGAACTGCACATCCGCGGTGACAAGGCCGTGCGCTACGAGCGCGTGGCCAAGGCCATGTCCGAGGCTCGCGAAGCCGGCGTGCGCAAGATCGGCTTCATCACGGAGCCCGATACGAAGTGAGCTGAATCGCGATCGAAAAAAAGTTGATCGCGGCTATTGATTTTTTATTGCGAATCATTATCATTCAGTCATCGCTTCGATAAGGGAACTTCAAATGCCAGCCACCCCCAACGCCTTTTCTGTTCTGAACCATCCTTCGCTCGACCAGTCGGGTGGCGGCCATTCGATCCAGGCAACGCGTCCGGTCCCGATGGTCGAAAGCACGGAGCTTCTGAAGGGAAGCAAGACCGTGGGCATCATGCACAACGGTTCCCTCTATCGGCTTCAAGCCACCAAACTCGGCAAGCTGATCCTGACCAAGTAAGGTCGTTCAGCCCGCCCCTCGCGCAAGTTTCATCGTGGGGCGACTCAAGGAGATTCATCTCCGAAGGGTCGTTTTTTGCTAGCCAACGGTTCGCCGACTAGCCAAGCTTTTTTTCACGCTGAAGCCTTTAAAAAGAAAACGCCGACCTTGAAGTCGGCGTTTTGCTTTATGCGATTCCGAAAAGAATCAGAGGCCGAGCGCCGCGATACCCGCCTTGGCGATCTGCGCGTCTTCATTCGACTTCACGCCGCTCACGCCGACTGCGCCGATCACGTGTCCGTCCTTCACGATCGGCACGCCGCCTTCGAGCAGGCCCTGCACTTCAGGCGCGGTCAGGAATGCGGTACGGCCGCCGTTGATGATGTCCTCGTAGACCTTGCTCTCGCGGCGGCCCATGGCAGCCGTATGGGCCTTGGCGGGGGCGATGTGCGAAGACAGAGCAGCGGCACCGTCCAGGCGCTGCAGCCAGAGCAGGTTGCCGGCGTCGTCCGAAATGGCGATGGTGACAGCCCAGTTGTTCTTGAGGGCCTCGGCTTCTGCCGCTGCGGCAATGGTCTTGACGTCGGCGAGTTCGAGGAATGACTTGGTCTTCATGGTTTGGCTCAGGTTGCGTAAAAACCCCACAGCATAACGGCCACGCAGCCAGCAGTGCCTTCGGGCAGGTGCCAAGCTTGGGAACATCCTGCACACGGTCTTTATCGAAACCTGCTCTTGCAGCCCCCTAGAATGCGCCCCAACTGCGTCTTAGCAGCAACCACAGGAGCTCCGGCCATGAACGACCGCGTTACCACCCTCGACACCTCCACAGGCTACGGCCAGCCGCTGGCCCAGGCAGAACGCCAGCGCGTGCTGCGCAACACCTACTGGCTGCTCGCGCTCAGCCTGCTGCCCACCGTGCTGGGCGCCTGGGTCGGCGTCAGCACCGGCATCACACGCTCGCTCACGGGCGGCCTCGGCCTCATCGTGTTCCTCGGCGGCGCGTTCGGTTTCATGTTCGCTATCGAGAAGACCAAGAACTCCGCAGCCGGCGTGCCGGTGCTGCTGGGCTTCACCTTCTTCATGGGCCTGATGCTGTCGCGCCTGATCGCGATGGTGCTCGGCTTCAAGAACGGCTCGGAACTCATCATGACGGCCTTCGGCGGTACCGCCGGCGTGTTCTTCGTGATGGCCTCGCTGGCCACGGTCATCAAGCGCGACCTGTCGGGCATGGGCAAGTTCCTGTTCGTCGGCGCGATGGTGCTGATGTTCGGCGCCATCATCAACGTGTTCGTGGGCTCGAGCACCGGCATGCTGGTGATCTCGGTGGCCGCCATCGGCATCTTCTCGGCCTACATGCTCTATGACCTGAAGCAGATCATGGACGGCGGCGAAACCAACTACATCACCGCCACGCTCGCGCTTTACCTGGACCTGTTCAACGTATTCCAGAGCCTGCTGGCCCTGCTGGGCATCTTCGGCGGCGAACGCGACTGACCTATTGGCCCCGAGAGGGCCGCCCGCCAGGAAGAAGGGCCCCGCGAGGGGCCCTTTTCTCATTCCAGGTCGAACACCGCGATCGACTCGACGTGCGCCGTGTGCGGGAACATGTTGACCACCCCCGCAAAGGTGCAGCGGTAGCCCGCCTGGTGCACCAGCAGGCCGGCATCGCGCGCCAGTGTCGACGGATTGCAGCTCACATACACGATGCGCTTCGGCGGCGTCCAGCCGTCGCTGCGCAGTTCGGGCTGCTGATGCAGGTCGGCCATGGCCTTGGCAAGCGCAAACGCACCTTCGCGCGGCGGGTCGACCAGCCATTTGTCGGCGCTGCCGTCTGCAACCAGCATGGCCGGCGTCATTTCGAACAGGTTGCGCGCGACAAACTTTGCGGGCGACAGCGCACGGCGGGCGGAGGTCGCGGGCTGGTTGGTCCGGTAGTTGTCGGTGGCGCGCGCCACCAGCGTGTCGCTGCCCTCGATGCCCAGCACCTCGCGCGCCTTGCTCGCCAGCGGCAGCGTGAAGTTTCCGAGGCCGCAGAACCAGTCGATCACGCGCTCGTCGGGCTGCACGTCGAGCAGGCGCAGCGCCTTGCCCACGAGCGCTCGGTTGATGTGCGGATTGACCTGCGTGAAGTCGGTTGGCTTGAAAGGCATCGTGACGCCGAATTCGGGCAGCCGGTAAGCCAGCGGCGTGCCGCCCTCCTCGAGCAGCTTGACCGTGTCAGGCCCCTTGGCCTGCAGCCACCATTGCACGCCCTCGTTCTGCGCCGCAAAGGCCTTCAGGCGGTCGATGTCGGCGCGCGACAGCGGCTCCAGGTGCCGCAGCACCAGCGCGATGGTTCCGAGCCTGGTGGAGTCCGGTGCGTCGCCGCAGGCGAGTTCGATCTGCGGGCAGGTATCTCGCGCGTCGAGCGAGCCGATCAGCGCGCGCAGCGGCATCAGCATTTCGCTGACCTGCTTCGGCAGCACCGGACACACCTGCATGTCGGCCAGGTAGCGGCTCTTGCGCTCGTGGAAGCCGATCAGCACCGTGCCCTTCTTAACCACGTGCCGCACCGACAGCCGCGCGCGATAGCGGTAATGCCACGCCGGGCCTTCGAGCGGCCGCAGCAGGTTCTCGGGCTTGACCTTGCCGAGGTGCCACAGGTTGTCTTCCAGCGCACGCTGCTTCACGGCCACCTGGGCGGCCGGGTCCAGGTGCTGCATCTTGCAGCCGCCGCAGGCGCCGGTGTGCAGGCCGAAATGCGGGCAGCCCGGGCGCACGCGCTGCGATGATTCACGGCGGATGGCCGTGACCGTGCCCTGCTCCCAGTTGTTCTTCCGGCGATGGACGTTGAACTGCACCTCCTCGAAGGGCAATGCGCCTTCGATGAACACGACCATGCCGTCGGCCTTGTGCGATACGCCCTGTGCGTCGAGGTCGAGCGACTCGACCTGCAGCCATTCTTCACCGGGATTCGTGGGGACTTTCTTTTCTTCGATGGATTCCGTCATCCCCCGATTGTCTCAGCGCGGGCGAGGCGCCCTGAAAGCACCTAGAACAGCGCGTCCCGACCGACGCCGGAGCGCGCCAGCTGGCGGCGCATCTTGGCCAGCGCCTCGTTCTGGATCTGCCTGACGCGCTCGCGCGTGAGACCCAGCCGGACGCTCAGCACCTCGAGGGTTTCGGGCTCGCGGTCGTGCAGGCCATAGCGGCCCTCCAGCACCTCCCGCTCGCGCGCGTCGAGCGCATGCACCCACTGGTCGAGCAGGCGCTCGACTTCGTGCGCGTGCGTGGTGCTGCTGGGGCTGCCTTGTTCGTCGTCGGAGGCCACGGTGTCGGCCAGCGTGAAGCCGTCGTCGCCGCGCGCATCGCCCGCGTCGAGCGAGCGCGGCGCCTCCGCCAGAGCCAACAGGTCGGCCACCGCCTGGACGTCGCGACCGAGCAGCGCGGCGATGTCTTCCACGCGCACGCCGTCGGGTCGGCGAGCGAGGAACTCGGCGTCGCCTTCGAGCGTGCGCCGGGCACGCAGAACCTGCTGGAGTTCGCGCACCACATGCACCGGCAAGCGGATCGCCCGTGCCTGTGTCATGACGGCGCGCTCGACCGATTGGCGGATCCACCAGGTCGCGTAAGTGGAGAAGCGAAAGCCGCGTTCGGGCTCGAACTTGCCGATGGCATGCATCAGCCCCAGGTTGCCTTCTTCGATCAGGTCGGACATTGGCACGCCACGCCCGAGATAGCCCTTGGCGATGCTCACGACGAGCCGCAGGTTGTGCTCGATCATCGACTGCCTCGCGGCAAAGTCGCCGGCCCGCGCGGCGCATGCGGCCTGGTATTCCTCGGCGGGAGTGAAGAGTTCGGTGCGGCGAACCTGGCGCAGGTAGATGGTGAGGGCGTCGGCGCCCTCACCGCCGATCAAATCGGCCGTCGCACCATTGGGTTGCGCGGCCGCGCCCTCCATCGAGCGCAGGTCTTGCTCGGGTGGCTCGCCGGCAGGGTCCGCGGAAGGCGGAAACGCGCTGCCCTTGCCCGCCGACCCGCGCACAGGCGGCGGGCGGCGGGGGCGGGAGGCAGCCATGGCATCACCGGCTGGGCAGGTAACGCGAGGGATCGACGGGCTTGCCCTGGCGGCGGATCTCGAAGTGCAGCTTGACGCGATCGGAATCGCTGCTGCCCATTTCGGCGATCTTCTGGCCCTTCTGAACCGACTGGTCTTCCTTCACGAGCAGCGCCTGGTTGTGCGCATACGCGGTCAGGTAGGTGTTGTTGTGCTTCAGGATGATCAGGTTGCCGTAGCCGCGAAGACCGGCGCCGGCGTAGACCACGCGGCCATCGGCGGCGGCCAGCACCGGGTCGCCCGCCTTGCCGCTGATGTCGTAACCCTTGTTCTTGGCTTCGTCGAAGCCTGCGATCAGCGAACCGCTCGCGGGCCAGATCCAGCCGAGGTCTTCGTCACCCGACGCGCCGCTGCCCGGACCTGCCGGAGATGCAGTGACGGGAGCCGGCGGCTTGCTTGCGCCGGTGGGAGGCGTTACCGGCGCGATGACGGGAGGCGGCGTCACGGGCTTGGTGACCGCGCCCTCGGACCCGCTGGCGGCGGAAGACGGAGGCGCTACGGCGACGGGAGTACCCGAGCCGGTCGGGGGAATTACACGCAGCACCTGGCCGACTTCGATGAGGTCGGGGTTGTCGATGTTGTTCCAGCGCACGATGTCTTGCCAGCGCTGCCCTGTCTCGATGCCGATGCGGCGAATCGTGTCGCCCGGACGCACTGCGTAGTACCCGGGCTTGCCGTAGTTTTCAATGCCGGCAAGCGGCTTGCCGTTCGCGTCGGTGGTGATCGGCGGGCCGCCAGGAACCGTGCCGGGGGCCGGGGCGCGAGTCATGGTGCCGCGGTCTTCGACCGGCGCCGGCCCACGCGGCGTGGAACAGCCCGCGATCACGAGCACAAAAGCCAACGTGATGCCAGCGAACCAACTCCGATTGCCAATACCCTGCATTTGTTATTCCTTCAAGCAATCCCCGATTTTAGGGGGACAAAGTGGACCGCCTCAAGAATGAGCCGCTCCAACCCCCGCGGGGTCTTGTCAATGACGACAAGTGCTTGACCGCCGTTCGCGGAATGGGTCGGCGCCACGATGCGGCCGCCTACCGCGAGTTGCGTGATCCAGGCTTCGGGTACGGCCTCGCCACCCGCCGCGGCAATGATGCCGGCATACGGCGCGCCCTTGGCATAGCCGATCATTCCGTCGCCCAGCATGAGGTGCACCGTGGCCAGGCGGAAGTGCCGCAGATTCGTGCGTGCGCGCTCGTGCAGCCCGCGCAGGCGCTCGATGCTGTAGACCTCGGCGGCCACATGATCGAGCACCGCAGCCTGATAGCCGCAGCCGGTGCCGATCTCCAGCACGCGGCCCAGCTTGTCTTGCGGCTTGCCGACCAGCGCCGGCGCGCCGAGCAGCAGTTCGATCATGCGGGCCACCACGCTGGGCTTGGAAATGGTCTGTCCCAGCCCGATGGGCAGGCTCGTGTCTTCGTAGGCCTGGTTGACCAACGCGCTGTCGACGAAGCGATGCCGCTCCACGGCACCCATCGCGCGGAGCACGCGCGGATCGGAGATGCCCTGCGCCGCAAGCTTCTGCACCATGCGCGCGCGCACCGCGTCCGAAGCCATGGAGGGAGTGGACGGCACCATGGGCTTTACCGGCGCGGCGGGCATGCGCCCGCGCGTGGCGGCAGAAGCTGTGGGTGTCAGTCGAACGGGGAAACTGGGCCGCTGCGTGGCCATGTCAGTTGCCGAGACGGGCCACCGTCTCGCGCCATTGGCCGAGGTTGGCGTGGTCGGTCAGGTCGATCTGCAAGGGCGTCAGCGCGATGTGGCCCGCGGCGGTGGCGTGGAAGTCGGTACCCTCGCCGCTGTCCTTTGCACCACCCGCGCCGGCGATCCAGTACATGGTTTCGCCACGCGGGCTGTCCTGCGTGATCACTTTCTCGGCCGCGTGTCGGCGACCGAGGCGGCAGACCTTGACCGGCTTGAGCTGGTCGAACGGCAGGTTCGGCACGTTCACGTTGAGCAGGAACGGCGCGCCGCCGAGCATGCGCTCGCGCTCGATCTGCTGCACCAGCCGACGCGCCACCTGGCCGGCCGCATCCACGTGGGCCCAGCCTTTCTCGATCTGCGAGAAGGCGATGGCCGGGATACCGAAAAGATAGGCCTCCATCGCCGCGCCGACAGTGCCCGAATAGATGGTGTCGTCGCCCATGTTGGCACCGTTGTTGATGCCGGAGACCACCAGATCGGGCCGGTAGTCGAGCAGGCCCTTGAGCGCGATGTGCACGCAATCGGCCGGCGTGCCGGTCACGTAGCGAAAGCCGTTGTGCGCCTCGCGCACGTAGAGCGGCGCTGCGAGCGTGAGCGCGTTCGACTTGGCGCTGTTGTTGTGTTCGGGGGCCACCACCTCGACGTCGGCGATGTCCTTCAGCGCGTCGTGCAAAGCGACGATGCCCGGCGCCTGAAAGCCATCGTCGTTGGAAATAAGTATCTTCATGGTGTCCTGGATGCGCCAGATTGTAGGCGCCGGGTGCGTCGCAGCAGGGACAAGGCCGCCCTGCCGCGGCCCCTATCATCGCCCGCATTCATTGCCCTCACCCGACTCACACGAAGGAGACCCGAGCATGCACGCATGGCTTTGCGAAAACCCCACCGGCGTCGATGCGCTGACCTGGAAGGAACTGCCGACACCGACCCCGGGCCCCGGCCAGGTGCTGATCGAGATCAAGGCGGCCAGCCTTAATTTTCCCGACCTGCTGATCGTGCAGAACAAATACCAGATGAAGCCGCCGCTTCCCTTCGTGCCGGGGTCCGAGTACGCAGGCGTCGTGCAGGCGGTCGGCGAAGGCGTCACCCACCTCAAGGTCGGCCAGAACGTGGCCTGCCTGTCGGGCACCGGTGGATTCGGCACCCACACGCTGGCACCCGCCGCGCTGTGCATGCCGCTGCCGGAAGGCTTCGGATACGTCGACGCGGCCGCTTTCATCATGATCTATGCAACCTCCTGGCATGCGCTGATGGACCGCGCCCAACTCAAGGCCGGCGAAACCGTGCTGGTGCTCGGCGCCGCTGGCGGCGTGGGCACGGCGGCCATCCAGATTGCCAAGGCCGCGGGCGCCAAGGTCATTGCAGCTGCATCGAGCGACGAGAAATGTGAACTCTGCCGCTCCATTGGTGCCGACGCGACGATCAACTACACCACTCACGCGCTGCCCAACGGTTTTCGCGATGCCATCAAGGCCGCGACCGACGGCAAAGGCCCGGATGTGATTTATGACCCGGTCGGCGGTGATTTTGCGGAGCCGGCGTTTCGCTCGATCGGATGGCGGGGCCGCTATTTGGTGGTGGGTTTTGCGTCCGGCCCCATTCCGTCGCTGCCATTGAATCTGACGCTCTTGAAAGGCGCCTCGCTGGTCGGCGTGTTCTGGGGCGATTTCGCCAAGCGCGAACCCAAGGCCAATGCACAGATGATGGCCGAATTGGCTCAGTGGTACGGCCAGGGAAAGATCAAGCCGGTGATCGACAGCACGATGCCGATGGCGGAATTGAAGGCCGCCTATGCCCACATGGGTTCGCGCGGCGTCAAAGGCAAACTCGTGATGGTCAACTGAACGGACTGCAGCGCGTCATCGCCCAATAAAAAAGCCCGCGGATGCGGGCTTTTTTATTGGGCAGTTGCCTGCCACCGAAAGCGCAGGCACTTACTTGATCTCGTAATCGGAGAGCGACTTGCCGGCTGCCAATGCTTCAGTCACCCAACGCGGCTTGCGGCCTCGGCCACCCGACCAGGTTTCGCCCGTCGGGCCGCGGTATTTGGCGGCTGCCTTTGCCGGAGCGGCGCCAGTGCTGCGCTTGGCGGCGGTGGCGCGGCCCGTCAGTTTCAGATCAGAAGCCGTCAACCCATATTCGGCAATCTTCTTGCGCAACTCTTCGATCACGCCAGCGCGCTCCTGGTTGCGCAGGTCTTCAGCCTGCTTGCGCAATTGCGCAATCTGCTCGTCGTGCTTCTTGATCTGGGAATTGATATCTGCGAGGGTCGAAGCCATTGTTGGACTCCTGAAATTGAAAACGAGCGGATTTTAATTCAATTTACATTTGTCACGCACGTGCCTCGGGATCAAAAAACCTGCAGTTCATTGCTTTAATGCAACAACTCGCAACGTAAAGTTGCGCCAACCCTGGACGGGATATGCGAATCAGCGGAGGAAAATGAGAGATGGCGCGCCGCAGAAAACGGTGCCGGAAATGACAACGCCGGAGCAAGTCCGGCGGTGTAATCCTTTGATTGCTATTGAGCAATAGCACAAAGGAGATATTTTGGGGTGGCTGATGGGACTCGAACCCACGACGACCAGAATCACAATCTGGGACTCTACCAGCTGAGCTACAGCCACCGCAGAGCCTCAGATTGTAGCGTTAAAAATCGTCGTTTTGACGATCGACTTCAACTCGATTGCTCGAAAGTCGCATTCGTGCATCTCAACCCGCCGCCAGCGGACCTGTGGCGGGCGCGCTTTCCTCGATCTTGATGGAGCCATCGGGCCGCTCGCAGGTGCCGATCAGCAGGCCGCTGGCGATGGCGCTCGCACGCAAGGCTTCGAAGACCTCTTCCCGGCCGGGCGTATCGGAGAACTCGGGCGACTCTCCCAACGCGAACACCTGGAATGCGTAGCGATGCTCTCCATGCCCCGGAGGCGGATCGGGCGGCAGCCACATCGCCTGCAATGCCGAATTGCGTCCGACATGCAGGCCGGCGCCATCGTTGTCCGGGCTCGGTATGGCAGCTTCGGCAAGAGAGCCGCTCTCGGGCGGCAGCCCCACGACGATGGCATGCACGAGCGGGTTGGGCGTCGGCGAATCAGCGTCCTCCACGATCAGCACCAGCGCAGCCGTGCCCGCAGGCAGATCCGTCCATTGCAGGGGCGGCGACACGCCCTCCCCGTCGGCGGTATAGCGCGCGGGTATGGGCGCATGGTCAACGAACGCCATGCTCGTGACGGCGATGGTGGCCATGCCTTCCCGCATGCCGAGCGCATTAAAAACGATGTTGTCCAGCCCCGCGCGAACGCCCTGCAGCGCGTGACCAATGACATCAGGCAATTTTTCCAGCATGCGACGGGTATACCGCCGCGCTGCGTCGCCTCCTGTAGGACGCCGCGCGCCCTCGGTGTCGCGGCGGTCCACATCGCTCCGCTATCATGAAAGAGGGCCGCGCGTACCGCCCGGCTTTCGCCAGTGCCACTCACCTCCAAAGGAATTTCATGAGCATCGTCTGGACTATTCTGATCGGGTTCGTCGTGGGTCTAGTGGCGCGCGCCGTCAAGCCCGGGGACGATTCCGCTGGCTTCATCATCACCACGATCATCGGCGTTGCCGGTTCACTGATCGCAACCTACGTGGGCCAGGCGATGGGCTGGTACATCGCCGGACAGGGCGCCGGCTTCATCGCTTCGGTGCTGGGCGCAATCGTGCTGCTGATTCTTTACGGCCTGATCAAGCGCAAGAGCTGATGCCGCCGCGGGCACCCCGCAAACCACGCGCAAAGCACCACGTCTATGTGGTCGAACTCGACGACCGCGTCTGGAACAACAGCCGCTTTCGTCGTGCCAACCCCGACTACCAACTCGGCAAGCCGTTCGTCTATGTGGGCATGACGGGGCTGGACCCCGACATCCGCTTCGACAAGCACAAGGCCGGCATCCAGGCCAACAGCTTCGTCGAGGAATTCGGCCTGCGCCTGCTGCCCGCGCTCTACGAGCGCTACAACCCGATGCCGTACGAAGACGCCCGTTCGATGGAAGTCGAGCTCGGCATCATGCTGCGCAAGGCCGGCTACGGCGTATGGCAGGCCTGAGCCAGCCCGCGAACCACGACCAGGCACTCAGGCGTAGGTCACCCAGTCTTCGTAAGCCGGGCCGTCCAGATGCGGCAGCGTGTTGTAGGTGACCAGCATGTGCCGCTTCGGGGTGAACGCGAATTCCGTGACCGAAGTGTTGCGGATGCGCAGGTTGAGTTCGATCGTGGTTTCGGCGCTCGTCCCCAGCACATGGCCGACGGCGGTGCTGATCGGGCCGCCGCTGGACACCACCAGCACTCGCGCGCCGTGATGCTTGTCGCGCACGTGGTCGAGCGCTGTGGTCACGCCCGCCAGGAAGTCGACATAGCTGGGCATGCCTGCAGGCTTGGTCTTGCCCTGCATCCAGGCACCCAATCCTTCGCGCAGCAAGCGGAAGTGATGACGGTACATCTCGGGTGAATCGGGCTTCTCCAGCTTGCCTTCATGGATCGTGGCAATGACGGCCTCGCTGTCGTACTCGTTGAGCCCAGGCCACGGCAGCACGTCGTCGCGCGAAAGGCCCAGCCCCTTGGCGATGCCTTCCCAGGTCTGGCGATGGCGCCTGAGCGTGCCGGTGATCACCGCATCGAAAGCCATGCCGCGCTCGCGCCAGTACTCGCCGAGCCGAACGGACTGCCGGTGCCCGAGTTCGCTCAGGTTGTCATAGTCGGCGGCACCAAAACTGGCTTGACCGTGGCGCACGAGATAGAGGGTTCCCATGTGCGGGATTCTGGCAAGAAGCGTGTTCGCCGCTTGTCCCTCGTGCGACCAAAACGAAAAAGCCCGAGCCATTGGCTCGGGCCGTGTCTTGCGTCGAAAAGACTCTTGCTGCGGGTCAGCGACCGGCTGCTGCTGCTGCGCCAGGCAGCGGGTCCGCCGGCTTGGGCACCAGGATCTGGGCCTTGTACCGGTCCTTCAGCATGTCGTAGTACGCGGCGTCTTCGGCGGCGGCCACCGACTGGCCGACCTGCGCCTGCTCCTGCTTCGCGAGTTCGGCCGGCGGCGGCGTGCGCGGGACGACCTTGGTCACGCGAACCACGGCATAGCCTTGCGCGCCCAGGTCCACGCCAACCAGCGCCGGCAGCTTGGCGGCGTCGGCACGCAGCGCGGCGTCGATCACCGGCAGCGGCTGCGATGCCGCATCGCGGCGCGACACGGTCATGGGCGCGCCGAAGGTCGCACCGTCGGCCTTGGCCGTCCATGCGGCGAGCTTTGCTTCACCCTCGGCCTTGGCCAGCACCGCAGCACGCTCGTTGACGATCTGAGCACGGATCTTGTCCTTGACCTCGGCCAGCGGCACAGGATGCGCCGGCGTGTACGTCGTCACGCGGCCCGATGCGAGCTGGCTCGAGCCGACTTCGATCGCCTCGGTGTTCTGCTTGCGCTGCAGCGAATCAGGAGCGAACAACGCGTTCAGGAAGTTGCGGCTGGCCAGCGGGCCTTTGGCACCCGGCACGGGCGTGCGCGCCACGTTGTTGGCGGTCTGGATCGTGAGCTTCAGCTTCTCGGCCGCGGGCTTGAGGCTGTCGGGCGTCTGGTACACGGCGTCGGTGAAGACCTCGGCCGCCTTCGCGAATTCCTGCGTGGCCTGCTGCGAGCGCACCTCGTTCTCGATGGTCGCACGCACCTGTTCGAAAGGCGGCACCACTGCGGGCTTGATGTCGGTCAGGTGAATGATGTGATAGCCGAACTCGGTTTCGATCACGTTGCTGATCTCGCCCTTCTTGAGCGAGAACATCGCGTCTTCGAAAGGCTTGACCATCGCGCCCTTGGTGACGAAGTCGAGGTCGCCGCCCTTCTCTGCCGAGCCCGGGTCTTGCGAGTTCTTGCGCGCCACGTCGGCGAAGGTGTTCGGCGCCTTCTTCACCTCGGCCAGCAGTTCTTCCGCCTTGGCCTTGGCCTTTGCGCGATCGGCTGCGGGCATGCTAGACGGCGCGGTGATCAGGATGTGGCTCGCGCGGCGTTCTTCCTTCGTGCCGAAACGCCCGGAGTTCTGGTCGTAGTAGGACTTGAGATCGGCCTCGCTGACGTTGATGTTCTTCTTGGCGGCGTCGAGGTCGAGCACAAGGTACTCGATGTTGGCCTGCTCCGGTGCCTGGAACTGCGCCGAGTGGTCCTTGTAGTAGGTCTCGATGTCGGCATCGCTCACCGTCACCTTCGAGGCGAATGCCTCGGGGCCGAAGCGCGCGACCTGGATTTCGCGGCTGTCGTAGAAGGCGTTGATCGTGGTGGCGGCCAGTGCCGGCGGCGTGAAGGCCGTGCCCGAAATGCCCAGCATGACCTGTTGCGTTGCCATGTCGGCACGCACGGAAGCTTCGTACTGTTCGGGCGTGCGGCCCGTCACGCGCTGGAAGGTATCGCGGTCGAACTTGCCGTCGGGCGTGCGGAACGAGGCCAGGCCAGGGTCTTGCGCGAAGATGCGCGAGAGGCGGTCTTCCGACACCGTCATGTTGGCCTTGGAAGCAGCTGCCGCCAGCACGCGGTCGCGCACCATGCGCTCCAGGGTGGCGTAGCGCAGCGCATCGGACTCGAGCAGCGTCGGGTCGACGTTGGGAGACTGCTGGCGGATGCGGTCCGTTTCGACGCGGTGCTGCTGGTCCCACTCGGGGCGAGTGATGTCATGACCTTCGATGCGCGCAACCTTCTCGTCCCCGCCGAACCCCTGGTAGCGTTCGACCCCGAAGAACACGAACGAGGGAATGATCAGCAAGAACAAGAAAATCATCACGATCTTGGTGTGCTTGCGGAAGGCTTCAAACATGCTTGAACACTCTTTTTCGACGGCTGTCGGACGGCAATAAAAAAGGCGAACTTGCGGTTCGCCTTTGCATCTGGTGGTGGTGGGTGCTGAGGGGCTCGAACCCCCGACCTACGCCTTGTAAGGGCGCCGCTCTACCAACTGAGCTAAGCACCCCACCGGAATTTGTTCTCCGAGTCTAACGCCTTAGTTCAGCGCGTCTTTCAGCGCCTTGCCTGGACGGAACTTCGGGATCTTGGCGGCCTTGATTTTAATCGCGTCGCCGGTGCGGGGATTTCGTCCCGTGCGGGCAGCGCGTTTGCCGACTGCGAAAGTGCCGAAACCGACGAGCGAAACAGAGCCGCCCTTCTTGAGCGTGGTACGAATGGCGCCGATCGTGGATTCGAGCGCGCGGGTCGCTGCGGCTTTGGAGATGTCGGCGTTCTTTGCGATGTGCTCAATCAGTTCGGTCTTGTTCACAAGGGCCCCTTGTAGAAAAAAAGTTGGTCGGCTTTCGTCAGCTGCGACCTGGCCGCGATGTGTGCGACTCAAGAACCTGGCAGGCCTGACGCCTCGGCAGCGCACTGCCAGCGAGGATTACAACCACTGGTCTGCAGGGTGTCAATAAGACACGGCGCCTTGCCGATCAGCGGAGCGCGCGATTTTAGGGGCCTTTCGTGAACTCCTTTTCCCTTGCGGTTCAAAGCGCTTCTGCGATGGCTTTGCCAAGGTCCGAGGTGCTCGCATTGCCACCGATATCCGGGGTGCGCGGCGCTCCGCTTTGGGGCGCGAGCACCTTCTCGATGGTCGACAGGATGGCGTCGTGCGCCTGCTTGTGGCCCAGGAACTCCAGCATCATCGCGCCGCACCAGATCTGCCCGATGGGGTTGGCGATGCCCTTGCCCGCGATGTCGGGTGCCGAGCCGTGCACCGGTTCGAACAGCGAGGGCGTGGTGCGCTCGGGATTGAGGTTGGCGCTCGGCGCGATGCCGATGGTGCCGGTGCAGGCTGGCCCCAGGTCCGACAGGATGTCGCCGAACAGGTTGCTCGCCACCACCACGTCGAAGAAGTCGGGCCGCTGCACGAAGTGCGCGGTGAGGATGTCGATGTGGAACTTGTCGAGCGTGACGCCCGGATAGCTCTTGCCCATCTCGGCCACGCGCTCGTCCCAGTAGGGCATGGTGATCGAGATGCCGTTCGACTTGGTGGCGCTGGTCAGGTGCTTCTTGGGCCGCGACTGCGCGAGCTCGAATGCGAACTTCAGCACGCGGTCGACGCCCACGCGCGACATCACGGTTTCCTGCACCACGATCTCGCGCGACGTGCCCTGGTACATGCGCCCGCCGATGCTGGAGTACTCGCCCTCGGTGTTCTCGCGCACGATGTACATGTCGATCTCGCCGGGCTCGCGCGGCGTGCCGTCGCGCCGCACCACGGGCGCGATGATGCCGGGCATCAGGCGCGCCGGACGCAGGTTGATGTACTGGTCGAACTCGCGGCGGAACATCAGCAGCGAGCCCCAGAGCGACACGTGGTCGGGGATCTTCTCGGGCCAGCCGACCGCGCCGAAGAAGATGGCGTCGTGGCCGCCGATCTGGTCCTTCCAGTTGTCGGGCAGCATCTGGCCGTGCTTCTCGTAGTAGTCCCAGCTCGAGAAGTCGAAGTGGTCGAACTTCAGGTCGATGCCGAACCTGGTGGCCGCCGCCTCGAGCACGCGCAGGCCCTCGGGCGTGGTTTCCTTGCCGATGCCGTCGCCGGCGATGACTGCGATTCTCTGGGTGCTCATGACGTGGCTCCTGCTTGTAGGGGAAGGGAAAAGAATTCGAGCGCCTCGGCCAGCAATGCGTCGGGCGCCTCCTCGGGAACGTAGTGGCCGCAAGGCAGGGCATGGCCCGACACCTCGGCCGCGCGCTCGCGCCAAAGCGCCAGCACGTCGAAGGCCTTGCCGACCGCGCCATGCTCGCCCCACAGCACGCGCAACGGCTGTGCAAGGCGTTGCCCGGCCGCGATGTCGGCACGGTCATGGACGAGGTCGATCGTTGCGGAGGCGCGGTAGTCCTCGCAGATGGATTCGGCCGTGCCCGCGATGCCGGCGCAGCGTTCGTACTCGGCGAGCACCTCGGGCGCGAACGGCGCCAGCCCCGCATGCCGCCCGCCCATCACGCTGCGCACGTAGCGCACCGGGTCGGAGGCGATCAGCGCCTCGGGCAGCGGCGGCGGCTGGATCAGGAAGAACCAGTGCCAATAGGCCTTGGCAAAGGCCTCGGACGTCTGCTCGTACATGGCGAGGGTGGGCGCGATGTCGAGCAGCAGCATGCGCTCGATCGCCGCCGGATGGTCCGCCGCGAGCCGGTGCGCCACGCGCGCGCCGCGGTCATGCGCCAGCACGCCGAAGCGCTCGAAGCCGTGGTGCCGCATGGCGGCGAGCGCGTCGAGCGCCATTTCGCGCTTGCTGTAGACACGGTGCTCGGCATCGGCCGCCGGCCGGCCCGAATCGCCGTAGCCGCGCAAGTCCAGGGCGACCACGGTGAAGCGCTCGGCCAGCGCCGGCGCCACGCGGTGCCAGATCGCATGCGTCTGCGGATGACCGTGCAGCAGCAGCAGCGGCGCACCCTGCCCGCCGATGCGGCCGTGCATGCGCACGCCGTCGCGCGCAATGTCGAAAGTGGGGAAGGAGAGGAACGAGGTCGTCACGTCGGCGATTGTGCGTTGCGCCCTCGCCGCCATCAAGCAACAATCGGCCAATTCATACTTTCCATTCCGGCATGAATTCCCCCTTGATGGACCGTGGCGACTTGGCGCTGGTGCTGGCCATCCGCGACCAGGGCAGCCTGGCCGGCGCCGCCGACACGCTCGATGTCGTGCCTTCCGTCATCACCAAGCGGCTTGGCGCGCTCGAGGCGCGGCTGAGCCAGCGCCTGTTCGATCGCACCACGCGGCGCCTCAGCGTCACGGCCGAGGGCGAGGCCGTCTGCCTGCATGCGAAGACGCTGCTCGAGGGCTTTGCCGCGCTCGAGAGCGAACTCGGCGAGCGGCAGAACGAGCTGGCCGGCACGATCCGCCTTGCCGCCACATTCGGATTCGGGCGGCGCTGGCTCGGGCCCGCGCTGGCCACTTTCCAGACCCGCCACCCGGCACTGCAGATCGAGCTGCTGCTGACCGAGCAGCTGCCCGACCTCGGCGCCGAAGGCTACGACGGCGCCATCTGGCTCTGGGCCGTGCAGCAGCCCCGCGCGGCCGACTGGGTCACGCGGCGCATCGCGCGCAACCAGCGCGTGCTGGCGGCGTCACCGGACTACCTGGCCCGCCGCGGCATGCCGGCCACGGTCGAGGCGCTGGCATCGCACGACTGCCTGGTCGCGCGTGAAAACGGCGAGGTCAACCAGCGCCAGTTCACGCTGTGGAGCCTGCGCCATGCGCGCGACGGCAGCACGGCGCGGGTGCGCGTGCAGGGCCGCCTTGCCAGCAACTCGGGCGAGATGGTGCGCGACTGGTGCCTGGCCGGGCATGGCGTGATGCTGCGCAGCCTGTGGGACATCGCGCCGCAGCTCGCCAGCGGCGAACTGGTACGCGTGCTGCCGCATTACGCAATGGCGGACGCCGACATCCACTGGGTCGCCCCATGGCGGCCGAAGACGCCGCGCCGCGTGCGGCTGCTGGTCGATCACCTCGCGGAGCAGTTTCGGGCGGAACCGTGGAAGCCGGGCAAGGCCGGCGCACGCTGAATAGACCGGGGCCGGCCGGCTCAGCGTTCGCTGCGCACCACCAGGCTCACGCCGACGGCGGTGAGCGCAATGCCGAGCACGGTCACCAGCGTGATCGGCTCGCTGAACAGCAGCCACGCCATCACCGCCGTGCAGGGCGGCACCAGGTACAGGAGGCTGGTGACGGCGGTGGCGGTGCCGCGCTGTATCAACATATATAGAAGCGAACTCCCGCCCAGCGACAGCGCCAGCACCGACCAGGCCATCGCGCCGCCCGACTGCAGGTTCCACTCGATATGCTGCGGCTCCAGCGCCGCGAACGGCAGCGTGACGAGCAGCGCCGCCGCCATCTGCACCGCGCTTGCGCTGCGCACATCGCAGGGCGCGACGAAGCGCTTCTGGTACAGCGTGCCCGCGGTAATCGAGACCAGCGCCATCAGCGCCAGGCCCATCGTCAGGGCGCTCACCTCGCCGCCCTGCCCGAGCTTGCGCGACACCACCAGGACCAGCCCGGCGAAACCCAGCGCAAGCCCGCCCCACTGCCGCTTGGAAATGCGCCCGCCGTTGAACGACATCCAGACCGCCGTCAGCACCGGCTGGATTCCGACCAGCAGCGCCACCAGCCCGGCACCCATGCCCTCGTGCACCGCGGCCCATACGCCGCCGAGGTAGCCCGCCTGCATCAGGATGCCGGTGACCGCCAGGTGCCCCCACTGGGCGCGCTGCTTCGGCCACGCGACCCGCGCCAGCGCTACCCAAACGCCGAAGCACGCCAGGGACAGCGCATAGCGCACAGCCAGGAACTTGAGGGGTGGCGCATACGGCATGCCGTAGCGCGCGACGATGAAGCCGGTGCTCCAGATCAGCACGAAGACCCCGGGCATCGCCCGCAGCCAGCCCGCATTGCGGGCCGGAACCGCCGAGGTCATTTGGTGCGCGCCCGGATTTCGGGAATGGCCTTCTGCAGGTAGTACACCATCGACCAGATGGTAAGCACGGCCGAGATCCAGATCAGCCATTGGCCCCAGAGACCGGTGTCGATCACCTTGAAGAGACGCCCGTCATACAGAAGGAACGGGATGGCGACCATCTGCACGGTGGTCTTGACCTTGCCGATCATGTGGACCGCCACGCTCTTGCTGGCGCCGATCTGCGCCATCCACTCGCGCAGCGCCGAGATCGCGATCTCGCGGCCGATGATGATGAGCGCCACGAACACGTCGGCGCGCTGCAGGTGGACCAGCACCAGCAGCGACGCGCAGACCAGGAACTTGTCGGCCACCGGGTCGAGGAAGGCACCGAAGGCCGAAGTCTGGTTGAGCTTGCGGGCCAGGAAGCCGTCGAGCCAGTCGGTGGCCGCGAAGACGATGAACATGACCGTGGCGATCAGGTTGCGCATCGGCTCGGCCATCGGCAGGTAGAACACGCCGACGATCAAAGGGATCGCGACGATGCGCGTCCAGGTCATGATGGTCGGTAAGGTCCAGAACATCGCTTGATTGTGTCATGGCGGCGTTACCCCTCGACCGGCGACCGGTTGAGGGCAATCGCCTCAGTGCAGCGCCTTGTAGATCTCTTCCGCCAGGTCGGAGGCGATGCCCTCGACCGAGGCGATGTCTTCCACGCTCGCCGCGGCCACGCCGCGGATGCCGCCGAAGCGTTGCAGCAGCCGCGCCCGCCGCTTCGGCCCGATGCCCGGAATGTCTTCGAGCTGGCTGCCGCCCACCCGCACCTTGGCGCGCTTGGCCCGCATGCCGGTGATGGCGAAGCGGTGCGCCTCGTCGCGGATCTGTGCCACCAGCATCAGCGCGGCCGAGTCCTTGCCCAGGTAGACCTTCTCGCGGCCGTCGGCGAACACCAGTTCCTCGAGCCCGACCTTGCGGCCCTCGCCCTTCTCGACGCCGACGATCAGCGACAGCGGCAGGCCCAGTTCGCCGAACACCTCGCGCGCCATCGAAACCTGCCCCTTGCCGCCGTCGACCAGCACGAGGTCGGGCATGCGCGCGGTGCGGGGCTTCGGCGGGGCTTCGGTGCCATCGCTCTCGGCGTCGCCGGGCGGCAGCGCGTCGGTCTCGGCCGCCATCGCCTCGGCCAGCTTGCCGTAGCGGCGGTGCAGCACCTGGCGCATGGCCGCGTAGTCGTCCCCGGGCGTGATGCCGTCGATGTTGTAGCGGCGGTACTCCTTGTTCTGCATGGCGTGGTGCTCGAACACCACGCAGGAGGCCTGCGTGGCCTCCCCGGCCGTGTGCGAGATGTCGAAGCACTCGACGCGGAAGTTGTCGAGGTCGTCCGAGGCCAGCTCGAGCGCGTCGGCCAGCGCGCGGGTGCGCGCCTGCTGCGAGCCCTCTTCGGCCAGCAGCCGGGCCAGTTGCAGGCCGGCGTTGGTCTCGGCCATCTCGAGCCAGTGGCGGCGCTGCTCGCGCGGCTGGAACACGGCCGTCACGCGGGAGCCGGACTGCTGCGAGATCGCCTCGATCAGCTCGCGGCTCACCTGCTGGCTCAGCACCAGCGTGGCCGGCACCGGCACGTCGATGTAGTGCTGGGCGATGAAGGCCTCGAGCACCTGCACCTCGATAGGGTCGGCCGCCACGGGAGCTGCATCGTCGCCCTCGTCGCCGTCCAGCTCGCCGTGATGGATCTGCGCCGCGTCTTCCACGTGCACGGGGAAGTAAGGCCGGTCGCCCAGGTGGCGGCCGCCGCGCACCATGGCCAGGTTCACGCAGGCCTTGCCGCCCTGCACCTTCACGGCCAGGATGTCCACGTCCTTGTCGGAGGCGATCTCGATCGACTGCTGGTGCAGCACGCGCGAGATGGCCGACATCTGGTTGCGCAGTTCGGCCGCCTGCTCGAACTCGAGCTTTTCGGCGTGCGTCATCATGCGTTGCTCCAGCTTGGAGAGCACGAGCTGCGTGTCGCCCATCAGGAAGGCCTCCGCGCTGGCGACGTCCTGCGCATAGGCTTCCGGCGCGATGTGGCCGACGCAGGGTCCGCTGCAGCGCTTGATCTGGTACAGCAGGCAGGGCCGCGTACGGTTGGCGTACACCGTGTCTTCGCAGGTGCGCAGGCGGAACACCTTCTGCAGCAGTTGGATCGACTCCTTCACCGCCCAGGCGCTGGGGTACGGCCCGAAATAGCGGTGCTTCTTGTCGACCGCGCCGCGGTAGTAGGCCAGCCGCGGAAACTGGTGCGACGCGATCTTGAGATAGGGGTAGCTCTTGTCGTCGCGAAACAGGATGTTGTAGCGCGGCTTGAGCGTCTTGATCAGGTTGTTCTCGAGCAGCAGCGCCTCGGCCTCGGAGCGCACCACCGTGGTCTCCATGCGCGCGATCTTCGAGATCATGTGCCCGATGCGGGTGCCGCCGTGGCTCTTCTGGAAGTAGTTGGCGACCCGCTTCCTGAGGTTGCGCGCCTTGCCCACATACAGCACCGCGCCCGCGGCGTCGAAATAGCGATAGACCCCGGGCAGCTGCGGCAAGGCCGCGACTTCGCTGAGCAATTGATCGGAATGCACGTCTGACATGGCGGCTATTGTGGCGTGCGGCGCACGGCCCGGCGCGCACCTATCGCAAACCCGACAGGGCTGGAACAAAACCTGCTGAAGAATGGACACACGGGCGCGAGGAGCGCCCGTGTTTTTTAAGCATAACTACTCGGGAAACTCCATGAAGAAGAAGAATCACGCGCACGCGTGGTGGGCAGTGACGCCCCTCGCACTCTCGCTGACCCTGGCGGGCTGCGGCGGCGGCAGCAACACCCAGGACAACACAGCCCTGCTCGCGGCCATTGCGGCCATGAACGCGAGCAACTCCCAGCCGCCGGCTCCCGTCGCCGACAACGGCTGCCTCACGGCGGGCACGAGTTCCTCGGTCGTGGTGGGTTCCGGCGACGCTGGCGACCCCGCAGCGCCCGAACCGGCCTCGGGTTATGTGCCAGGCCACAAGCTGGTCTATGCCAAGAACTACATGGTGGTCGCCAACCATCCACTGGCCACGCGTGCCGGCTGCGACATCCTCAAGGCCGGCGGCAGCGCGGTCGATGCGGCGGTGGCGGTGCAATCAGTGCTCGGCCTGGTCGAGCCGCAGTCGAGCGGCCTGGGCGGCGGCGCCTTCATGCTCCACTACGATGCGGTCACGAAGAAGGTGCAAGCCTATGACGGCCGCGAGACTGCGCCCGCCGCGGCCACCGAGAACTACCTGCGCTACATCGACCAGACCGGCGCCGACACCACGGCACCCAAGCCTGGTGGCGCACGCGCCAGCGGACGCTCCATCGGCACGCCCGGAGCGGTCCGCATGCTCGACATCGCCTACCAGGACCACGGCAAGCTCCCCTGGAAAGACCTGTTCGGCTACGGCATCACGCTGGCTTCCGACGGCTTCCCTATCGGCGGGCGCATGGCTGCAGCCATCTCGTCCTCGGCCACGAATCTGAAGCGCGACGCCGAAGCCACTGCATATTTCTTCAACGCCGACGGCACGCCCAAGGCCCTGGGCACCAAGATCACGAATCCGGCCTACGCCAAGACGCTGAACACCATCGCCACGCAAGGCGCCGGCGCGTTCTACTCGGGCAGCATCGCACAGGGCATCGTCGACAAGATCGGCATCAGCACCGCAGCGAACGACGGCTCGGCCATCACGCCAGGCGTGACCACGATGTCAGACCTGGCCAACTACAAGGCCAAGCGCCGCGACCCGGTGTGCGGCACCTATCGCGACTACCACGTGTGCAGCATGTCGCCGCCATCGTCAGGGGGCATCGCGGTTGTGGCGAGCCTGGGCATCCTTGAGACCTTCAACCTGGGCCTCTACAAACCGACCGCCATCGACCTTGAAGGCGGCAAGCCCACCGTGATGGGCGTCCACCTGGTGAGCGAAGCCGAGCGCCTCGCATACGCCGACCGCGACAAGTACGTGGCCGACACCGACTTCATCCCGCTGCCGAACGGATCCGTCGACTCGCTGATCAACAAGCCGTACCTGCAAAGCCGCGCCAGCCTCATCAGCCTGACGAAGAGCATGGGCCTCGCCCAAGCCGGCAACCTCGGCTCGGTGCCGCTTGGCATCGACAAGACCGAGGAGCACGGCACCACGCACTTCACCATCGTTGACAAGCAGGGCAACGTGGTCTCGATGACCACCACGGTGGAAAGCACGCTGGGCTCGTTCCACATGACACAAGGCTTCATGCTGAACAACCAGCTCACGGACTTCTCGGCCAATCCGAACGACACGACCGACCCGAGCATCAAGGTCGCCAACCGTGTCGCGCCGGGCAAGCGGCCACGCAGCACGATGGCGCCCACGCTCGTCTTCAGGAAGAACGCCGACGGCAGCATGGGCGAGTTCGTCATGGGCACCGGCTCGCCGGGCGGCGGCACCATCATTCAGTACGTGGTGAAGACCCTCGTGGGTGCGCTCGACTGGGGACTCGATGCCCAGCAGGCCACGTCGCTGGTCGACTTCGGCGCCACAAACTCGGCGGCCACCCCCGGCGGCACCTACAGCGCCACCAACGTCGGCGGCGAGCATCCCAACGTGAACACCGCCAACAGCGGCAACAGCGACCCGCTGATCACAGGACTGCGCGACCTGGGCCATGTGGTGAATTTCGGCGCCCAGTCCAGCGGCACCAGCACCATCATCCGCACCAACGTCGGCGGCAAGCCGACGCTGACCGGCGGGGCCGATCCGCGTCGCGAAGGCATCGTGCTGGGCGATACCTTCACGCCCTGACGCCCCGAAAAGCGCCGGGTAGGCCTACTTCGCGAGTTCGCTGACCAGCCGGTACAGGAACTCGCGCCCGTCGTACAGGCGCTGGATCTCTATGCGCTCGTCCAGCCCGTGGGCGCGCGCATCGGCGGGCTCCAGGAACATGCCGGTCACGCCGTACATCGGGATGCCGGCATTGCGCATGAAGCGGCTGTCGGTGGCGCCGGTGCTCATGGCCGGTACCACGGGCACGCCCGGCCACATCTGCTGGGTGAGCGACTCCACCGTCTTGACCAGGTCGCCGTTCAGCGGGGAAGCCGGGCTGCGCAGCGGCTTGCCCATGTTGCGCACCACGATCTTGTCGTTGCCGACCGCCTGGGTCAGCAGGCGCTCGACCTCGTCGGGGTCGTCGTGCGGCAGGATGCGGCAGTTGACCGTGGCCTTGGCCGACTGCGGCAGCGCGTTCTCGGCGTGGCCGGCCTGCACCATCGTCGCGACGCAGGTGGTGCGGAACTGCGCGTTATAGGCCGGATTGGCCGACATGCGCTCGATCACCGAGGGGTCGGGGTTGCCAGCGCCCACCGCGCGCATGTCGTCGGCCAGTTGGCCGGTGGCAAACGGCGCGCTGCGCGCGAAGTAGGTCTTGGTGACATCGGCCAGCTTGACCGGGAAATTGAAATTGCCCAGCCGCTCCAGCCCCGCCGACAGCGCGTAGATCGGGTTGCTCCTGGTCGGCACCGAGCTGTGGCCGCCGACGTCTCGCACTTCCAGCATGTAGGTGGTGTACATCTTCTCGGCCACCTGCATGCGGTGCAGGTTCGGCTTGCCGCCGCGCAGTTCACCGCCGCCGCCTTCGTTGATGCCGAACTCCGCCTGCAGCAGTTCGGGCTTGTTGTTGATGAGCCAGAAGGCGCCGTTGCTCAGCGCGTCGCCGCGCTCTTCGTCGGCGGTCAGCGCGAGGATGATGTCGCGCTTCGGCCTGAAGCCTTCCTGCTTGAGCTGCCCCACCACCGACACCAGCGCCGAGGCCATGGCCTTGTCGTCGATGGAGCCGCGCGCGGTGAAGTAGCCGCCGGTTTCCTGCAGCTTGAACGGATCGGTCTTCCAGTCTTCGCGGCGGGCCTCGACCACGTCGATGTGGGCCAGCAGGAGCAGCGGCTTCTTGCTGCCGTCGCCCTTGAAGCGCAGCACCAGGTTGCCCTTCTTCGGGAACGGCTCGAAGATTTGGATGTCGCCCGGCGCGAAGCCCGCTTCGATCAGGCGCTTTTCCATGGCGCGCGCGGCCACCGTGTTGTCTCCCGCCGAATGGGTGGTGTTGATTTCCACCAGCTCCTTGTAGATGTCGTGAAAGCGCTGCTGCTGCGGCGTGAGCGATGGCGGCGGCGTTGGCGTCTGCGCCAGCGCGGCGGTCATGCCGCATAGGGCCAGCGACGCGGCGAGCACGGTCTTCACGACGCGGAAGGTCTGCATCCTCATGGTCTCTCTCCGGTGGTTGTTGTGCCGGCCAGCATAGCAAGCGACGCCGCGGAACACGGGCACACTCGCGACCTATGCAATCGAGGCAATGGGACATCTTCTGCCGGGTCATCGACAACCACGGCGACCTGGGCGTCTGCTGGCGGCTGGCCTGCCAACTGGCGGTACGCGGCCAAAGCGTGCGGCTGTGGATCGACGACGCGGCCGCGCTGCGCTGGATGGCGCCGTCGGGACACGAAGGCGTGCGGTTGATCGACTGGCTGGACGCCGCCGCGCTGCAGGCAGCCGTGGCGCAGCCCCCGCCCGATGTGCTGGTCGAGGCCTTCGGCTGCGAGCCGGCGCCGGAGCTGATCGCGCGTTTTGCAGAAACACCGGGCAAGGCCTGGATCAATCTCGAATACCTGTCGGCCGAGCCGTACGTGGAACGGCTGCACGCCTTGCCCTCCCCGGTATTCCGTGGCCCGGGCGCAGGGTTGACCAAGCGCTTCTTCTACCCTGGCTTCACGCCCGCGACCGGCGGCCTGCTCCGGGAGACCGACCTAGTGGCGCGGCAGGCCGGGTTCGACCGTACACGGTGGCTTTCCGAACGGCAGATTCCGTGGCAAGCCGGCGAGCGCCTCGTGTCGCTGTTCTGCTACGAGCCGCCGGCGCTGGCCGCGCTGCTGGCACAACTGGCGCACGGCCCTGAACACACGCGGCTGCTGGTGACGGCCGGGCGCGCCGCTCAGGCGGTCAGGGCACTGCTCGGCGCGGAAGAAGCGCGCGGCGCACTATCAATTTCATACCTGCCCTATCTCACCCAGCCCGATTTCGACCACCTGCTCTGGGCATGCGACCTGAACTTCGTGCGCGGCGAGGATTCGCTGGTGCGCGGGCTCTGGGCGGGCGCGCCGCTGGTCTGGCAGATCTACCCGCAGGATGACGACGCGCACCACGTCAAGCTCGGCGCCTGGCTGGACTGGCTGGGCGCCCCGCCCTCGCTGCGGCTTTTTCACCACGCCTGGAACGGCTTCGGCGACGGGCCGTTGCCGCCGCTGGAAATGAAGGGTCCGTGGCGCGAAACCGCCCGGAATGCCCGCGAGCGCCTGCTCGCGCAGGACGATCTCGTCACGCAACTGCAGGAAATGGTCGGCCAAAAAAGCTAAAATAGCGGGCTTTGCGGATTTCGGCCCGGATTCCTTCGGTCCGTGATGCTCTCCGCTAAACCTGCCGCGGGACATGTACCGCGGGGCCAGCAACACCGGCACATACCGTCGATGGCTCCGCGCACCGAGCGGCCAACATCCAGAGACCCTGTTATGAAAATCGCTCAAGAAATCCGCGCCGGCAACGTCATCATGCACGGCAAGGACCCGATGGTCGTCCTCAAGACCGAATACAGCCGCGGCGGCCGCAACTCCGCCACCGTGCGCATGAAGATGAAGAGCCTGATCGCCAACTTCAACACCGAAGTGGTCTTCAAGGCCGACGACAAGATCGACCAGATCGTGCTGGACAAGAAGGAGTGCACCTACTCCTACTTCGCCGACCCCATGTATGTCTGCATGGACGCCGAATACAACCAGTACGAAGTCGAAGCCGAGAACATGGGCGACGCCCTGAACTACCTCGAAGACGGCATGGCCGTCGAAGTGGTGTTCTACGACGGCAAGGCCATCTCGGTCGAACTGCCGACCAGCGTCGAGCGCGAAATCACCTGGACCGAACCCGCCGTCAAGGGCGACACCTCGGGCAAGGTCATGAAGCCCGCCAAGATCGCCACCGGCTTCGAAGTGCCCGTGCCGCTGTTCGTCTCGCAAGGCGACAAGATCGAAATCGACACGCGCACCGGCGAATACCGCAAGCGCGTCTGAGCCTCACCGGCCGATCGACCACCACCCTGTAGAAAGGCTCCGCAAGGAGCCTTTTTCGTTTCCGGGCACACTGGTTGCAACGCTGCACAATCACGCAGGTCCATCTGTCCCGTTTCTTCATGAACAACACGCACGATCTTCACGACAAACGCCTGGCCGACGCCTGGGCCACGCTCCAGTCCCACGCCGACCAGGGCCTCCCGCTCGACCCCGATCCCTCGCGCATCGCCTTCGCCGACCCCGAATTCCTGCTGCGCCGCGAAACCCGCGGCATCCGCATGCAGCTCGAGCTGATGAAGCCCGACGTCGAGCAGCGCGCCCACGGCATCGAGAACACCGTGGTGGTGTTCGGCAGCGCGCGTTTCCGCAGCGAGGAAGACGCCGCTGCCATGATCGCGCAGGCCGATGCGGCCGGCGATGCGGCCGCCTCCGAGCGCTGGCGCCGGCTCGCGCGCAACTCGCACTACTACGAGAAGGCACGCGCCTTCGGCAAGCTGGTCGCGCAGTACAGCAACGACAAGGAGCCGCAGGACAAGCTGTTCGTCTGCACCGGCGGCGGCCCCGGCATCATGCAGGCGGCCAACCGCGGCGCGCATGAAGGCGGCGGCCTCTCGGTCGGCCTGGCCATCGCGCTGCCGATGGAGGAGGAAGCCAATCCGTACGTCACGCCGGCGCTGAGCTTCAAGTTCCACTACTTCGCGATCCGCAAGATGCATTTCATGATGCGTGCGAAGGCGCTGGTGGCATTCCCGGGCGGCTTCGGCACGCTCGACGAGCTGTTCGAGGTGATCACGCTGGTGCAGACCAAGAAGTCGAAGCCGGTGCCGATCGTGCTGTTCGGCTCGGACTACTGGAAGCGGCTGATCGACTTCGACTTCCTCGTCGACGAGGGCGTCATTTCGCCGGGCGACGTGAAGCTCTTCGAGTACGTCGACGCGCCGGACGACGCCTGGAACGCGATCAAGCGCTTCTACAAGCTCTGACCCGGGTCCGCCGCAGGCGGCGGCGCCATCTCAGGCCTTCAGGCCCCAGGTGGCGCGCGCACCCAGCGCCAGCACGCCGCCGACCACCCAGAACACGCCGGCAATGCCGATCAGCGCGCCGAGCGAGCCGAAGAGCATCGGCATCGCCACGCTCGACGCGTTGATGGTCATCAGCCGCAGCCCCAGCGCCTCGCCGTGCCGCGTGTGCGGTGTGATCTGGTGCAGCATGCTCATCACCATCGGCTGCACGGCGCCCAGCGCAAAGCCCAGGATCACCGAGCACACGCCCATGGCCCAGGCCGCGTCGAGCAGCGGATAGACCGCGAACACCAGCGCCGTCACCACGGTGGAGCTCAGGATCACGCCGCGCTCCGAGGCGCGCGATGCGATCACCGGCAGCACCACCCGAATGACGGCCGCCGCGACCGCGAAAGCGCCGAGGATCGAGCCGATCACCGAAGCGCTGATGCCCCGGTCGTGCCCCAGCACCGGCAGCACGAAGGCGTGCACGTCCCAGCTCGACGACTGCAGCCAGTTCACGAAGAGCAGGCGCCGGAACATCGGCTCGCGCAGCAGGTCCCAGGCGCGCGTGGGCACGGCACCGGCCAGCGGCGGCGTGGGCGGCGGCTCGTGAGCGCCGCGTGCGAGCAACCAGCAGACCAGCGGCAGCGCGGCCATCACCGCGAAGCAGACGCGGAAGGCCAGCATGTCCGCCGGCGCGCGGCCTGCGTGGTCGATCAGCATGCCGGCCAGGAAAGGCCCGACGAAATTGGCTGCCGCAGGCGCAATGGCGAGCCAGCTGAACACGCGCTTGAGCTGCGTCGGGTGATGGGCGGAGCGGCCCACATGCCGCTGCAGCGCAATGACGGTCGCGCCGGTGGCGCCGCCGGTCAGCAAGGCCGACAGGCACATCACCGGGAACACGGGGAACACCACCACCAGCCCCGCGCCGACCACCGCCGCGATCACCGACAGCCACAGCGGCCGCTTGAAGCCATGCCGGTCGGCAAAGCGCCCCGCGGGCAACGCCAGGAACACCTGGGTCAGCGCGAACAGCGAGATCAGCACGCCGACCGCCGCCGCGCTGTAGCCCTGCTGCAGCGCCAGCAGCGGTGTGGCGAGGCGCATGCCGGCCATGGTGGCGTGCAGGCAGACCTGGGCGCCGATGACGCGCAGAAGCTCGGAGCCTTTCACGGGGTGTCGTCGCCCTCGCTGTCGGCGGTGGGCGGCAGCAGCGCCTGCGACTGCGCCTCGGGCAGGGCCTCGACCTTGCGCAATGCCAGGCGCATCTGCTTGGCGCGCGTGTCGGCCTTGTCGAGCGTGTCCGACGCCTTGGCCACCTGTTCCTTGATGCGCGCGACCCAGTCGCCGTAGCGCTCGAATTCGGTCTTGACCGCGCCCAGCACCTTCCAGACCTCGGAGGCCTGCTGCTCCAGCGCGAGCGTGCGAAAGCCCATGTGCAGGCTGTTGAGCATGGCGAGCAAGGTGGTCGGGCCGGCCAGCGTCACCCGGTGCTGGCGCTGGATGGCGTCCATCAGTCCGGGGCGGCGCAGCACCTCGGCGTAGAGGCTCTCGACCGGCAGGAAGAGGATGGCGAAGTCGGTGGTGTGCGGCGCGGCGAGGTAGTTGTCGGCGATCGACTTGGCCTCGGTACGGATGCGCGCCTCCAGCGCCTTGGCGGCCAGCTCCGCGCCGGGCGCGTCGGCACGCTCGTGCGCGTCGATCAGGCGCTCGTAGTCGTCGCGCGGGAACTTGGCGTCGATCGGCAGCCACACGGGCGCGCCCTCCTCGCCACGCCCCGGAAAGCGGATCGCAAAGTCGACGCGCTGCCCGCTGCGCGGCTTGGTCTCGATCTGCTTGGCGAACTGGTCGGGCGTGAGCACCTGCTCGAGCAAGGCCTCGAGCTGCACCTCGCCGAACACGCCGCGCGTCTTCACGTTGGTCAGCACGCGCTGCAGGCTGCCGACACCGACGGCCAGCGTCTGCATTTCGCCGAGCCCCTTGTGCACCTGCTCGAGCCGGTCGGCCACCTGCTTGAAGCTTTCGCCCAGGCGGGTTTCGAGCGTGCTCTGCAGCTTCTCGTCGACGGTCTTGCGCATCTCGTCGAGCTTGGCGGCATTGGTCTGCTGCAGCTGCGCGAGCTGGGACTCCATGGTCGCGCGCACCTCCGAAAGACGGCGTGCGTTCGATTCGCTCAGGCCCTGCAGTTGCGTATTGAGCGTGTCGGCCAGCGTCTTCTGCAGCGACGCGAGCTGCAGCGAGAAGGCATCGAGCTGCGCGTTCTGGGTGCGTGTGGCTTCGGCGCCCTGCTGCACCAGAGCGCGCTGGAAGGTGGCAAAGGCCTGCGTGGTTTCCTGGCGGGCACCGCGCGAGCTGTCGGCGATTTCCCGGCGCAGTTCGCGTTCGGTGCGCTCGTTGGCCGAGCCGATGTTGGCAAGCACGCGCAGCAGGTCGCCGTGGTCGGCCGGGGGCTGCCGGCGGGCCAGCAGCCAGATCAGCAGCACGAGCTGGACGGCCGCGAGTACGGCCAGTCCGATCAGGATAAGGGCAGTGTCCAAGGTCTGGTTGTCGCCTCTTGCTTCTTACTTGCCGGCGGCGGGCACGGGCGTGACCGGCGTCAGCGGTCCCTTGCCGCCGAAGTAGGCGATGAGGTTGTCGGCTGCCAGGTCGGCCATCGCGCGGCGCGTGGGCACGGTGGCGCTGGCGATGTGCGGCGTGAGCACCACGTTGGGCACGGTCAGCAGGTCGGGATGGACCTTGGGCTCGCCCTCGAACACGTCGAGGCCGGCGGCGGCGATGCGCTTTTCGCGCAATGCAACAGCCAGCGCCGCGTCGTCCACGATGCCGCCGCGCGCGATGTTGACGAGCGTGGCCGTCGGCTTCATCAGCGCGATTTCCGCCGCGCCGATGGTGTGGTGCGAAGCCGCCGAGTACGGCACCACCAGCACCACGTGGTCGGCGGTCTTGAGCAGCTCTTCCTTGCTCACGTAGCTGGCCTTGCATTCGGCCTCGAGCGAGGCGTCGAGCTTCGAGCGGTTGTGATAGACCACCTTCATGCCGAAGCCGTGCGCGCCGCGCTTCGCAATGCCCTGCCCGATGCGGCCCATGCCGATGATGCCCAGCGTGGAGCCGTGGATGTCGGAGCCCGCGAACATGTCGAAGCTCCATTTCTGCCACTTGCCCGCGCGCAGGAAGTGTTCGCTCTCGGTGATGCGGCGTGCCGTGGCCATGAGCAGCGCGAAGCCGAAGTCGGCGGTGGTCTCGGTCAGCACGTCGGGCGCGTTGGTGCCGAGCACGCCGCGCGCGGCCATCGCGTCGACGTCGAAGTTGTTGTAGCCCACCGCCATGTTGGCGCAGATCTTCAGGTCGGGGCAGGCGTCGAGCACGGCGGCGTCGATGCGCTCGCTGCCGGTGGTGAAGGCGCCCGCCTTGCCCTGCAGCCTGGCGATGAGCTGATCCTTGCTCCAGCTTTCGTCGGACTGGTTCGACTCGACCTCGAAATGCTGCGACAGGCGCTCGATGGTCTCGGGAAAGATCGCGCGCGCGACCAGGATCTTGGGCTTGCTCATGATGTTGTCTCTTGTCGAAGGAAGAAGATCAGCGGAAGAAGATGAAGGTGCAGATGACGAACAGCGGAACCAGGATCGCCATCGACCACGCCATGTACCCGAAGAAGCTCGGCATGCGCACGCCGCGGCTTTCGGCGATGGCCTTGACCATGAGGTTCGGCGCGTTGCCGATGTAGGTGTTGGCGCCCATGAACACCGCCCCGGCCGAAATGGCGGCCAGCGTGGAGGCATAGGTGGTCATCAGCGTGGCCGGATCGCCGCCAGCGGTGTTGAAGAACACGAGGTAGGTCGGCGCGTTGTCGAGGAAGGAACTCAGCAAGCCGGTGGCCCAGAAGTACATCGCCGGATCGGGCTGGCCGTCGGCGCGCGTCACGGCCGAGACGATCGCGCCGAACGGGCCTTGCGTGCCGGCCTTGAGCATCGCGATCACCGGAATGATGGTCAGGAAGATGCCCGCGAACAGCTTGGCCACCTCGGCCATCGGGCCCCATTCGAACTGGTTGTCCGCGTGCACCTTGGGCGCGGTGAGCTTGTACGAGACCACCGCGATCAGCGCCAGCCCCACGTCGCGCAGCAGGCCCGGCAGGCCGACTTCGGTGCCGAACACGTCGAACACCACGGGCGACTTCCAGAAGCCGCTCATCAGCACCAGCGCGACGATGCCGCCCAGCAGCCAGAAGTTGGCGGCGCCGTCGAAGCGGATGCCTGTCGTGTCCGGCGTCGGGTCGACCGGCAGCACGCCTTCCTTGCGGTAGTAGTGGCGGTCGATGAAATAGAACAACGCCAGCAGCACGGCCAGGATGAAGAGCGTCTCGGGCAGGATGTTCTGCACGGTCCAGAAAAAGCTGACGCCCTTCAGGAAGCCGAGGAACAGCGGCGGATCGCCCAGCGGCGTGAGCGAGCCGCCCGCGTTCGACACGATGAAGATGAAGAACACGATCACATGCACCCTGTGCACGCGGTTGTCGTTGGCGCGGATCAGCGGCCGTATCAGCAGCATCGAGGCCCCCGTGGTGCCCATGAAGCTAGCCAGCACCGCGCCGATGGCAAGGATGGCCGTGTTGAGCCCCGGCGCGCCGCGCAGGTTGCCCCGGATATGGATGCCGCCCGCCACGGTGAACAGCGCCGTCAGCAGGATGATGAACGGGATGTACTCGGCCACCAGCGCATGCACCAGCTGCACGCCGGCCAGCGTCGCGCCGTAGGTGGCGGCAAAGGGCAGCAGGAAGGCCAGTGCCCAGGCCGCGGATATCTTGCCGTAATGGTGGTGCCAGAACGATGGCGCAAGCAGCGGCATCAGCGCGATCGACAGCAGGATGCCCGCGAAGGGCACGCCCCACAGCGGCGACAGCTTGCCGCCGTCGAAGTCGGCGGCCGTGGCCAGGGCGGGAAGAAGGAGCAGCGGCACCGCGGCCGCGGTCAGTCGGATCGTTTTTTTCATCGGGGCTGTACCGTACCAGACCGTGCGGGGCGGGGCGCGGGTACAGCCGTCAGGCGGGGGGTTGTTCGATCTCGAAGACCTGCCGCAGGTAGGCCAGGTATTTCTCGTCCTCGCACATGTTCTTGGACGGCGTGTCCGACAGCTTGGCCACAGGCTGGTCGTTGCAGTGGATCATCTTGATGACGATCTGCAGCGGCTCGTAGCCCAGGTCGTTGGTGAGGTTGGTGCCGATGCCGAAGGCCAGCTGGCAGCGGCCGCGGAACTGCTGGTAGAGCTCGATGGTGCGCGGCACCGTGAGGCCGTCGCTGAAGATCAGCGTCTTGGTGCGCGGGTCGACCCGGTTGGCGACGTAATGCGCCAGCATGCGCTCGCCCCACTGGAACGGGTCGCCGCTGTCGTGGCGGGCACCGTCGAAGAGCTTGCAGAAATACAGGTCGAAGTCGCGCAGGAAGGCGCTCATGCCATACACGTCGGACAGCGCGATGCCGAGGTCCCCGCGGTACTCGCGCGCCCAGCTCTCGAAGCCGAAGATCTGGCTGTCGCGCAGCCGCGGGCCGAGCGCTTGGCAGGCCTGCAGGTATTCGTGCGCCATGGTGCCCAGAGGAATCAGGCCGAGCTTCATGGCGTACAGCACGTTGCTGGTGCCCGCGAGCTGCGGCAGCCGCGCGCCCGTGGGCTGCTGCACCGCCGGTGGCGTGACGGCGCCCAGCCGAGCGGTGAGCGTGCGCAGGACCTCTTCATGCCAGTCCTTGGAGAAGCGGCGGCGCGTGCCGTAGTCGGCGATCTTGAGGTCGGCCAGGCCCTCGTCCTGCAGTTGCGCGATCTTGGTCTCGAGGCGGCGGCGGCCCTCTTCGAAATCGGGCTTCTTGCGGGTGTTGCGGAAGTAGACCTCGTTGACGATGGCCAGCACCGGGATCTCGAACAGGATGGTGTGCAGCCACGGCCCCTTGATGCGGATCTCGAGCTCGCCCGAGGGCTGGGGAATGATGTTGATGTACTTCTCGTTGAGCCTGAAGAGCCCGAGGAAGTCGACGAAGTCGCTTTTGATGAAGCGCATGGAGCGCAGGTAGGCGAGCTCGGCGTCGCGGAACTGCAGCGAGCACAGGCTGCGCACCTCGTCGCGGATCTGGCCCGCGAACTGGGCCAAGTCGACACCGGGGTTGCGGCACTTGAAGCGGTACTCGACCCGGGCCCCGGGAAAGTGGTGCAGCACGACCTGCATCATCGTGAATTTGTAGAGGTCGGTGTCGAGCAGGCTGTGAATGATCATGGTGCTGTACGCGATGCGGTGTCTCAAACTTTCGGCGTCCGCTCGATTATCACGGGAGGCGTCGGCCTCTGCCTACGAGGCCCGGACAGCACGTCCTACCACGGGGGTGAATCGACCCGGCGACATTGATTTCACGGCGGCGCAACAGTCCGCCGGATCAACATCTCAAAGGAGAGTCGCATGAACAAGGACACCATCGAAGGCAACTGGAAACAGCTCAAGGGCAAGGTCAAGGAGCAATGGGGAAAGCTGACCGACGACGACTTCGATGTCATTGCCGGCAAGCGCGACCAACTGCTGGGCCGCATCCAGGAGCGCCACGGCATCAGCCGCGATGAGGCGGAGAAGCAGGTCAAGGAGTGGGAATCCCGCGACGGCCGCACGCCCGATGCACTCTGGTTCGAGCGCTACTGAGCCGTTCGCTGAACCGAATCCTGTTTCAACACCTCCCTGAAGGAAAACTCAAATGAAAAAACACCTGCTGATGCTCGCCCTGGCATCCACCTGCTTCGTCGCCACGCAAGCCAGCGCGATGACCAAGGACGAATACAAGGTCGCCAAGGAAAAGATCGAGGCCGACTACAAAGTCGCCAAGACCCAGTGCGACACGATGAAGGACAACGCCAAGGACGTCTGCCAGAAGGAAGCCAAGGGCAAGGAAGACGTGGCCAAGGCCGAGCTGGAACAGCAATACCAGCCGAGCGACAGCCATGCCCGCAAGGTCGCCGAGGAAAAGGTAAAGGCCACCTACGAGGTCGCCAAGGAAAAGTGCGACGACCAGAAGGGCGACGCCAAGAGCGCCTGCGTGAACCAGGCCAAGGCTGACGAAGACAAGGGCAAGGCCGACATCAAGGCCATGAAGAAGACGATGTAAGGCCTGAGCGCCTTCAACAGACGGAACGGCGCCCTCGGGCGCCGTTTCTCGTTGAAGAGCTGGTTGTCCGCTCAGGCCTTGAGCGAGTCCACCACCTGCTGCAAGGCCTCTGGCAGCGGCACAGGGCGCTGGGTGGCGCGGTCGACGTAGACGTGGATGAAGTGGCCCTGCGCCGCTGCGCTGTCCGAGCCCTCGGCGAACAGCGCGATCTCGTAGCGCACGCTGGAGCGGCCGGCCTGCGCGACGCGGATGCCCGCCTCCACCGTCTGGGGAAACGCGATGGGCGCGAAGTAGTTGCATTGGGTCTCGACCACGAAGCCGATGGTCTGGCCCTGGTGGATGTCGAGCGCGCCGCGCTCGATCAGCAGCGCGTTGACCGCAGTGTCGAACCAGCTGTAGTAGACGACGTTGTTGACGTGGCCGTACATGTCGTTGTCGGCCCAGCGCGTCGGGATGCTGCAAAAGGCGCGATAGCCGTCGCGTGTGTGCGGGGTGGGTTTGGTGGTGGCGCTCATCGCGCGGCATTTTGCCAGCGGCGCCAGTATTCCAGGGCCACCCTGAAGGTGCCGACCTGCACTTGCACCGTCTCCGCGATGTCGCTGGCATAGCCGCCGGCCATGGCAAACGCCATCGGCAGGCGGCGCTGCCAGGCCCAGTCGAACACGCGCCGGTCGCGCGCCTCCAGCCCGTCGAAGCTGAGCTTGAGGCGGCCCAGGCGGTCGCGCTCGAAGGGATCGGCGCCGGCGAGATAGATCACGAGGCCGGGGGCGAAGCGCCGGTCGAGCTCGTCCAGGGCTTGCTCCAGCGCGGCAAGGTACTCGGCGTCGCCGCAGCCATCGGGCAATTCGACATCGAGGTCGCTCGTCTCCTTGCGGAAGGGAAAGTTCTTCTGGCCGTGCAGCGACAGCGTGAACACGCTCGGGTCGCCCTGGAAGATGCGCGCGGTGCCGTTGCCCTGGTGCACGTCGAGATCGACCACCGCCACCCGGAGCAACTGCCCGGCGCGGGCGTGCTCCACCTGCATGAGCCGGGCAGCCACGGCGGCGTCGTTGAAGACGCAGAAGCCGCTGCCTTTGTCGGCGTAGGCGTGATGCGTGCCGCCGGCCATGTTGGCCGACACGCCCTCCGAGAAGGCCGCGCGGCAGGCCGCGATGGTGGCGCCGGCGGAACGGCGCGAACGCTCCACCATCGCCTCGCTCCAGGGAAAGCCGATCTCTCGCATCGCCTGCGGGCTGACGCTGCCGTCGCTGACGGCGGAGATCCATCCGGCCGTGTGGGCGAGCGCCAGTTCTTCGTCGCCGGCGCGCGGGGCCACGTCCATCACCACGGCCGGAAGCTGCTCCAGCAGGCGGTCGCGCAGCATGGCGTAGCGCGACATGGGAAAGCGATGGCCCTCGGGCAGGGGCAGGACGAACTGGCCGGAATAGAAAGCGCGCATGGCTGCATTCTGGAGCGGCAGGCCGAATTTAGAAGACGGGTTCTAAATTGCTGCAGAGCAGCAAAAACCCCTTGCCCGCAAAAACCAGCTGCCTATACTTGAGGCCATGCTGCACCGCAACATAGACGGCGAGACAGCGCAACGTGAACCGACCACCCAATCATCCCTTCTGGAGATCTCAAATGGCCCTGACCGCTGACCAAATCCTCGCCGCCCAAAAAGCCAACCTCGAAACCCTGTTCGGCCTGACCACCAAGGCATTCGAAGGCGTCGAAAAGCTGGTCGAACTGAACGTGACCGCTTCCAAGGCAGCCCTGGCCGAAGCCCAGAGCACCGCCCAGGCCGCCCTGAGCGTGAAGGACGCGCAAGAACTGCTCACGCTGCAAGCCAGCCTGTTCCAGCCCCTGGCTGAAAAGACCGCCGCCTACAGCCGTCACCTGTACGACATCGCCCAAGGCACCGGCGCCGAGTTCGGCAAGGCTTTCGAAGCCAAGGCCACCGAAGCCCAGCAAGCCTTCGTCGGCCTCGTCGACAGCGCTTCCAAGAATGCCCCGGCCGGTTCGGAAACCGCCGTCGCCGTGATGAAGAGCGCCGTGGCCGCCGCCAACAACGCTTTCGAATCGGTCCAGAAGGCCGTCAAGCAAGCGTCGGACGTCGCCGAAGCCAACTTCAACGCCGTGTCGAACCAAGCCGTCGCCGCCGCGAAGACCGCGACCGCTTCGCGCAAGCGCTGAGCCGCCGACCACCACCAGTTGTCTCCTTGGGTCCTCACGGATCCAATTCAGGGCCTCATCTTCGGATGAGGCCTTTTTTTTGGCCTGGCGGGCGTCTTCGATAATGAAAGGCTCATCCCAGGAGACTTTTTATGCAGATCGACGGCAAGGTTTTTATCGTGACCGGTGGCGCTTCGGGCCTCGGCGAAGGCACGGCGCGCATGCTGGCCGCCAACGGCGGCAAGGTGGTCATCGCCGACATGCAGGCTGACAAGGGCGAAGCCGTTGCGAAGGACATCGGCGGCGTGTTCGTCAAGTGCGACGTGAGCCAGGAAGCCGACGGCCAGGCCGTGGTGGCCGCCGCGCTCAAGCTCGGCAAGCTGGTCGGGCTGGTCAATTGCGCAGGCATCGCGCCGGCCGAGAAGACCGTGGGCAAGAACGGCCCGCACGCGCTGGCGGTGTTCAGCAAGACCGTCACGGTCAACCTGATCGGCAGCTTCAACATGATCCGCCTGGCGGCCGACGCCATGGGCAAGAACGAGCCCGAAGCCACCGGCGAGCGCGGCGTGCTGATTTCCACCGCCTCCGTCGCGGCCTACGACGGCCAGATCGGCCAGGCGGCCTACAGCGCCTCCAAGGGCGGCGTCGTCGGCATGACCCTGCCGATCGCCCGCGACCTCGCGCGCAGCGGCATCCGCAACATGACCATCGCCCCCGGCATCTTCGGCACGCCCATGCTGTTCGGCATGCCGCAGGAAGTGCAGGACGCCCTGGCCGCCAGCGTGCCCTTCCCTTCCCGCCTGGGCACGCCCGAGGACTACGCCAAGCTGGCCAGGCACATCATCGAGAACGACATGCTCAACGGCGAGGTGATTCGTCTGGACGGAGCGATTCGATTGGCTCCCCGCTGACCTCCGAGGCTGGCGGCTTGGTGCTGCCGGTGCGGTCCAGGCGCTCGTACTGCGCGATCACCTGGGCCCCCAGCAGCACCAGGGTGGCCGCAATTTCCAGGCTCAGCAGCACCACGATCGCCGTGGTGAGCGAGCCGTAGACCACGTTCACCTGCGACAGCGTCGAGAAGTACCAGATCAGCACGCGCCGCGTGGCCTCCCACAGCAGCGCGGCCGTCACGCCGCCCAGCAGCGCATGCCGCAGCGACATGCGCCCGGCCGGCATCACGAGGTAGAGCGAGGTCAGCATGAAGATCTCGCCGCCCAGCCCCAGCAGGTACAGCAGAAGCCCCGAAATGCCCGACAGCGACCAGCTGTGGCCCAGCAGGTCGACGCTCTCCTGCCCCACCAGCTGCAGCGCGCCCGACACCAGCGTGACCAGCAGCAGCCCCACGCAAAGGCACAGGATGTAGACGTACGGCATGGCCACCGACACGAGGAAATGGCGCTTGTGTGCGGCCTTGCGGTGGTGGAAGAACACCGCCATTGCGCTCTCGAGCACGCTGAAGGCCAGCGAGCTGAAGAAGATCATCGTCACCAGCAGCACCGGCCCGAGCACGTCGCGGTGATCCAGGAAGCTCGACAGCTCGGCCACGATGGCCTTCGACTGCCCCGGCAGCAGCCATTCGAGGTACCGCCCGATGGTGCGCAGCAATTCGGCCTGCTCGATGACGTGCGACAGCGCGATCACGCTGACGATCAGCAGCGGCACGATGGACAGGAGCGCGTAGTAAGCCACCGCGCCCGCGAGCAGCAGGCCCTGGTTGGCGCGGAACTCCTTCAGCGCTTCCCAGGCGAATCGCACGGGGTGGCGCAGCACGGGAGCAGCATGTTGCAAGGGGTTGGACATTGTCATGCGTGGATTTCGGTCGCGGCCAGTATGCCGCCCGGCCCCGGGCGTTCGGCGGCTTGCGTATGATTTGCCGCTCTTCGCCTACATGACCATCCCCGCTTCATTCATCCAAGAACTCATCGCGCGCGCCGATGTGGTCGAGATCGTCGGCCGCTATGTGCAGCTCAAGAAGGCCGGCGCCAATTTCATGGGCCTGTGCCCGTTCCATGGCGAGAAATCGCCCTCTTTCTCCGTCAGCCCGACCAAGCAGTTCTATCACTGCTTCGGCTGCGGGGTGCATGGCAACGCCATCGGCTTCCTGATGGAGCATGCGGGCATGGGCTTCGTCGAGGCGGTGCATGACCTGGCCGGGCAGTACGGCCTGCAGGTGCCCGAAGACGACGCCTCCCCCGCCGAGCGCGCCCGCGCGGCCAGCCAGCGCCAGAAGCAGGCGACGCTGACCGACGTGCTCGAAAAGGCCGGCGACGCCTACCGCAAGCACCTGCGCCAGGCGCCCGGCGCCATCGAATACCTGAAGGGCCGGGGCGTGTCCGGCGAAGTGGCCAAGCAGTTCGGCATCGGCTATGCGCCGGCCGGCTGGCGCGCGCTGGCCAGCGTGTTCCCCGACTACGACGACCCGCTGCTCGCCGAGAGCGGGCTGGTGATCGTCAACAACGAGGAAGGCAAGCTCAGCGAGGAGGAAGCCAAGCGCTACGACCGCTTCCGCGACCGCGTGATGTTCCCGATCCGCAACGTGAAGGGCGAATGCATCGGCTTCGGCGGCCGGGTGCTGGGCGACGAAAAGCCCAAGTACCTGAACTCGCCCGAGACGCCCGTGTTCAGCAAGGGCCGCGAGCTCTACGGCCTCTATGAAGCCCGCGCCGCCTTCCGCGACCGGGGCTACGCACTGGTCACCGAGGGCTACATGGACGTGGTGGCGCTGGCGCAGCTCGGCTTTCCGAACGCGGTGGCCACGCTGGGCACGGCCTGCACGAGCGAGCATGTGCAAAAGCTCTTCCGCTTCACCGAATCGGTGGTGTTCAGCTTCGACGGCGACGCCGCCGGCCGCCGCGCCGCGCGCAAGGCGCTCGACGGCGCGCTGCCCTACGCCACCGACGTGCGCAGCATCAAGTTTCTGTTCCTGCCGGCCGAGCACGACCCCGACAGCTTCATCCGCGAACACGGCGCCGAGGCCTTCGCCCGCTTCGTGGCCGAATCCACGCCGCTGTCGCGCTTCATGCTCGAGGCCGCCCGCGAAGGCTGCGACCTGACCACCGCCGAAGGCCGCGCCCACATGACCAGCAACGTGCGCCCGCTCTGGAGCGCCATGCCAGACGGCGCGCTAAAGCGGCAGCTGCTGGGCGAGATCGCCACGCTGGTGCAGCTGGACGCGGCGGCGCTCTCGGAACTGTGGGCCTCCACGCCCGGCCCGCGCAAGCCTGGCGGCGCCTCCGCCGGACAGCGCCACAACGAGCCGCCCATGTACACGGGCGGCGGCGACGACTACTACCCCGACATACCGCCGCCTCAGGAATACGAGCCGCCGCGCTATGAAAGCGATAGCAAGCCCAAGTTCCAGCCGCAGCGCAAGTTCACCAAGGGCAAGCGCTGGGGCGGCAAGTTCGAGGAGCCCATCGAGCCGCTGCGCGGCCGCGGCACCCCGCCCAGCCGGCCCGACGTGGCGGTGCGGCTGCTGCTGTCGAACATGGCGCAGTGGGAGGCGCTTTCGCACGAGCTGCACCTGATGCTGTGCGAGCTGCCCGGCGCCCACGGCGCCCTCTTCACCTGGCTCGACAGCCAGTTGCACGAGCACGGCGTACAGCCCTGGGCGGCGCTGCGCGAGGGCCTGCGCGGGCTCGAATTCGAGCCGCTGGCCGAGCGGCTCATGGCCGTGTCCGAAGCCGGACCGGTGCCCGAGGGCGAGGAAGAACAGCACCTGGCAGACGCCGCCAAGGAGCTGACCAGCGTGCTCGACTTCATGCTCGACGACCGCCTGAAAGCCCAGCAGAGCGAGGCCATCGCGGCCGTGGGCAAGGACCCGAAGGCCCTGGAGCGCTACAAGGCGCTGGAGGCGCGCCGGCTCGAATTGCGCAACCGCCTGCGCCCGTCCGGTACAGAAAGTGCTTGAAATTTGCGCAACGCGCTATAATGTAGGGCTTCGCAACTGGCGAAATTAGGCAAGAGCGACAGCAGCACCTCCGGGCCGACCCCTAGCGCAACGCACTCCAACGGTAAATTCCGGCGGAAAGGGTCAATAACCGCAAGGACTGCACACCAAATGTTCGCCCGACATCTTGCCTGTTGAGGAATCACTTCCTCTTTCCCAATTGTTTTGTCCGTGCCTGTGCACGGGCGTGGTGGCGCTGTCCGCGTGACGGCGCGCCTGTGATTCCGCTTGTCTTTTCTTGCCGTAACGAGGTCGTATGCCCAGTTCAAAGAAGCCTGCTCCTTCACTTGCCAAAAGCGTCGCCACCAAGCCCGCAGCAGAAAAACCGTTGAAAGCCGGCCAGTCGCCGGCAACTAAGACGGGTGCCGCCGCAACCAAATCGGCAGCCGCAACGAAAGTGAAAACCGTGCCCACGAAATCGACCTCTCTCGACGATCCCAAAAAAGCCGCCGCTCCCGCCGCCAAGAAAGTCGGGCGCCCGCCCAAGGCCGCCGGCGCCGCTGCCACCACCGGCGCCAAGCGCGGCCGCAAGCCCAAGGCTGACAAGGACGCGCCCGAGAGCGACATCGACCTGTCGGACATCGAGGACGACCTGGCCGGCGACGAACCCGCGGCAGCCACGACCACCGAAGAGAAGGTCAAGCCGCTGCGCATGAAGATCAGCAAGGCGAAGGAACGCGCCTTGATGAAGGAGTTCGGCCTCGACGAGACCGTGCTCTCCGAAGAAGACCTGGCCAAGCGCCGCTCGCGCCTGAAGACCCTGATCACGCTGGGCAAGACCCGCGGCTACCTCACGCACGGCGAAATCTCCGACCACTTGCCCGACAAGCTGGTCGACGCCGAGACCATGGAAGTCGTGGTCACCATGCTCAACGACATGGGCGTGGCGGTGTACGAGCAGACGCCCGACGCCGAGACCCTGCTGCTGAACAACACCGCGCCCACCGCCACCACGGTGGAAGAAGCCGAGGAAGAAGCCGAAGCGGCTCTTTCCACGGTGGACAGCGAGTTCGGCCGCACCACCGACCCCGTGCGCATGTACATGCGCGAAATGGGCACGGTCGAGCTGCTGACCCGCGAAGGCGAAATCGAAATCGCCAAGCGCATCGAAGGCGGCCTGATGGCCATGATGGAAGCCATCTCGGCCTCCCCGGCCACCATCGCCGAAATCCTGCGCCTGGCCGCCGAGATCCGTGAAGGCAAGGTCGTCATCTCGACCATCGTCGACGGCTTCTCGAACCCCAACGAGGCCGACGACTACGTCGCCGAGGAAGACTTCGACGAATTCGACGAGGAAGACGACGACGACGGCAAGGGCGGCTCCAAGGCCCTGACCAAGAAGCTCGAGGAACTCAAGCGCGACGCGCTCGAGCGCTTCGACCGCATCGCCGCCCTGTTCGAGAAGGTCCACAAGATCTACGACAAGGAAGGCTACGGCACGCCGGCTTACGCCAAGGCCCAGCAGGCCATGTCGGACGAGCTGATGACCATCCGCTTCACCGCCCGCACCATCGAGAAGCTGTGCGACCTGGTGCGCACGCAGGTGGACGACGTCCGCAAGAAGGAACGCGAGCTGCGCCGCATCATCGTGGACAAGTGCGGCTTCCCGCAGGAAGAGTTCATCCGCGACTTCAGCGGCTTCGACAAGAACGGCAACGTCGTTCCGTCCAACCTGCTGAACCTCAAGTGGGTCGAGAAGCAGGCCGCCGCCGGCAAGCCGTGGAGCACGGTGCTCGGGCGCAACATCCCGCCGGTGCAGGAACTGCAGCAGAAGCTCGCCGACATCCAGTCGCGCGTGGTGGTGCCGCTCACGCAGCTCAAGGACATCAACAAGCGCATGAACGAAGGCGAGTCTTCTTCGCGCGATGCCAAGAAGGAAATGATCGAGGCCAACCTGCGCCTCGTGATCTCCATCGCCAAGAAGTACACCAACCGCGGCCTGCAGTTCCTGGACCTGATCCAGGAGGGCAACATCGGCCTGATGAAGGCGGTCGACAAGTTCGAATACCGTCGCGGCTACAAATTCTCGACCTACGCGACGTGGTGGATCCGCCAGGCCATCACCCGCTCGATCGCCGACCAGGCGCGCACCATCCGCATCCCGGTGCACATGATCGAGACGATCAACAAGATGAACCGCATTTCGCGCCAGCACTTGCAGGAGTTCGGCTTCGAGCCCGACGCCGGCATCCTGGCCGCGAAGATGGAGATCCCGGAAGACAAGATCCGCAAGATCATGAAGATCGCCAAGGAGCCGATCTCGATGGAAACCCCCATCGGCGACGACGACGATTCGCACCTGGGCGACTTCATCGAGGACAGCAGCAACACGGCGCCCATCGAAGCCGCCATGCAGGCCGGCCTGCGCGACGTGGTCAAGGACATCCTCGACTCGCTCACGCCGCGCGAAGCCAAGGTGCTGCGCATGCGCTTCGGCATCGAAATGTCGACCGACCACACGCTGGAAGAAGTCGGCAAGCAGTTCGACGTGACCCGCGAGCGCATCCGCCAGATCGAAGCCAAGGCGCTGCGCAAGCTGAAGCACCCGAGCCGTTCGGACAAGCTGCGCAGCTTCATCGACACCCTGTAATCCGGGTTCGCTGAAGCCAAAGCGCCCGCCTTGCCCCTCATACGGGCGGCGGGCGTTCTCTTTTTCGTAGACAGACAACAAGTACAACGGAGCTGCCTTTCCATGAATCCCGATGCAGACAAACTCTGGCAGGCCCCGCGCTGGGCGCTTGCCGTGCTGCTCGCCGTGCTGGGCATGCTCGGGCCCTTCTCGATCGACACCTACATCCCGGCGTTCTCCGGCATCGCACAGTCGATCGGCGCCACGCCGGCCGAGATGCAGCAGACGCTCTCAGCCTACCTGTTCGGCTTCGCGTTCATGAACCTGTTCCACGGCGCGCTGTCGGACAGCTTCGGGCGCCGCCCGGTGGTGCTGTGGGGCCTGGCGGTGTTCACGCTGGCGTCGCTGGGCTGCGCGCTGTCGCAGAACATCACGCAGCTGGTGCTGTTCCGCGGACTGCAGGGCCTGTCGACCGGAGCGGGCATCGTGGTCTCGCGCGCGGTGATCCGCGACATGTTCCCGCCCGCCGAGGCGCAGCGGGTGATGAGCCAGGTCACGATCTATTTCGGCGTGGCGCCGGCCATCGCGCCCATCGTGGGCGGCTTCCTGTTCGTGCACGCGGGCTGGCACGCCGTGTTTTGGTTCCTGGTGGCGGTGGGCGTGGTGCTGTTCACGGCCAACTACAAGCTGCTGCCCGAGACACTGCACAAGGACCACCGCCAGCCCTTCCAGGTGCGCCACCTGATGCGCGGCTACTGGGACCTGTGCTCCGACCCGCGCTTCCTGCTGCTGGCCTTTGCCAGCGGTGTGCCCTTCAACGGCATGTTCCTCTACGTGCTGGCCGCGCCCGCGTTCCTCGGCGACCACCTCGCGCTGCAGCCGCAGCAGTTCTTCTGGTTCTTCCTGCTGACCATCGGCGGCATCATGCTCGGCGCGCGCGCCAGCGGGCGCATGGCGGGCAAGGTGGCGCCCAAGCGGCAGATCCGCGACGGCTTTCTCATCATGCTGGTCACCTCGGTGGTCAACGTGGTAGCCAACACCTTCTTCCAGGCGCACGTGGCATGGGCGCTGTGGCCGCTGGCGGTGTTCGCCTTCGGCTGGGCGCTGATGGTGCCGGTGGTCACGCTGCTGGTGCTCGATTTGCACCCCGAGCGCCGCGGCATGGCCTCGTCGCTGCAGGCGGTGATCGGCTCCACCGCCAACGGCATCGTGGCCGGCGCGGTGGCGCCGCTGGTGATGCACTCCACGCTCGCGCTGGCGCTGACCTCCATGGCCATGCTCGCCATCGGACTCGTCGCCTGGGTGTGGCTGCACGGCCGATGGCCCGAGATCGGGCGCATGGTGGCGCACGAAGGCTGAGCAGGCAGCGCACGCTCCTATGCGGTTCGACGCCCTGCTGGCCCACGCGCGCGCCTGGCTGCCGGCACGCACCACCGTCGATGCGCGCGAACGTCTGCGCGCAGTGGCCGGCGCGGGCCTCGGCCTGCTGGCGGCGGCGCTGCTGTCGCACTGGCTGGCAGGTCCGCTGCACGCAAGCGTCTGGCTGATCGCGCCGCTGGGCGCCAGCGCGGTGCTGGTGTTCGCGGTGCCGGCCAGCCCGCTGGCGCAGCCCTGGCCGGTGATCGGCGGCAACACGCTGTCGGCGGTGGTGGGCATCGCCTGCGCCAGCTGGATTCCCGAGCCGACCATCGCCGCAGCCGTGGCCGTGGCACTGGCCGTCGCGCTCATGTTCGGCGCGCGCTGCCTGCACCCGCCCGGCGGCGCCGCGGCGCTGCTCGCGGTGCTGACGCACACCACGCATTTCTCGTCCGCGCTGTTTCCCTTCTTCACCAACTCGCTGCTGCTGGTGCTGGCGGGCGTTCTCTACAACACCCTCACCGGCCGGCGCTATCCGCATGTGCAGGTCGCGCGCCCGCCGGCCGCCGACGCGCGTTTCAGCCAGGCCGACATCGACGCCGTGCTGGCCCGCTACAACCAGGTGCTGGACATCAGCCGCGACGACCTCGAATCGTTGATCCAGCAGACCGAGCTGGAGTCGTACAAGCGCCGCCTCGGCACGCTGCATTGCGCCGACATCATGTCGCGCGAGCCCGTCTCGGTGGAGTTCGGCACGCCGCTGCAGGAGGCCTGGGCGCTGATGCACGAACGCCGCATCAAGGCCCTGCCGGTCACGGACCGCACGCGCCGCGTGGTCGGCATCGTCACGCAGGCCGACTTCTTCCGCCAGCTCGACCTGCAGCACCACGACGGCATCGCGGGCAGGCTGCGCGAGCTGATCCGTGCCACGCGCACCGTGATGTCGAACAAGCCCGAGGTGGTCGGCCAGATCATGACGCGCCAGGTGCGCGTGGCCAGCGCCGACCGGCCGGTGGTCGACCTGGTGCCGCTGTTCTCCGAAGGCGGGCATCACCACATCCCGATCATCGACGGCGAGAAGCGCCTGACGGGAATGATCACGCAGTCGGATTTCGTGCGGGCGCTCTACCGCGCGGTCGGTCCGGCCTAGGCCCTGATGCAAGGCCCAAAGCGGCGCCCATTGCAGGCGCTCTGCATGCCCCCATCCCAGCCTTCCCCCGGAAGGGGAAGGAGCAAATCCTTCATTCCAGGACGACGTTCGCCTTCTTCACCAGCGCCGCGTAGCGCGCCGCCTCGCTGCGGAAATACGCCGCGGCCTGCGCGGGCGTGGTGGGCTTGATGACGTTGCCCTGCTTGTCCATTGCCTCTTTCACCTCGGCGCTGGTAAAGGCCGCCGCCACCGCGTCGTGCACGCGCTGCACGTCGGCGGCCTGCATCTTCGCCGGCCCGATCACCGCGAACCAGCCTTCGACCGCGTAGTTGGGCAGCCCCTGCTCCGCGATGGTCGCGATGTCCGGCGCGGCCGGCGAACGCGTGGCGCCGCACAGGCCGATGGCGCGCAGCGCGCCGCTCTTGATGTGCGGCTGCACCGCCGGCAACGACACCACGCCCATCTCGACCTGCCCGCCGATCATGTCCGTGACCATCGGGCCCGTGCCCTTGTACGGGATGTGCCGCGCCTTCACGCCGGCCTCGTCCATGAACATCTCGCCGGCCAGGTGAATGATGGTGCCGTTGCCCGACGACGCGTAGTTGTAGCCGCCGGGCTTGGTGCGCAGCAGCGCGATCAGTTCCTGCACGTTCTTTGCGGGCAGCTTCGGGTTGGCCACCAGCACCAGCGGCGTGGCGCCCACCACGCTGATGGGCGTGATGTCGGTGATCGCGTCGAAGGGCATCTTCTTGAACACCGCCGGGTTGATGACGTGGTTGTTCGACACCATGCCCAGCGTGAGCCCGTCGGGCGCGGCCTTGACGATGGCCGCCGCGCCGGTGATGCCGCCGGCGCCCGGCAGGTTCTCGATCACCACCGGCTGGCCGAAGGCCTTGCCGAGCGCGGGCGCCGCCGCGCGCACGATTGTGTCGACGCCGGAGCCGGCGCTGATCGGCAGGATGAAGCGGATCGGCTTGTCCGAGCCCTGCGCGAGCGCCGGGCATGCGGCCACCGCCGCGGCGCAGGCGCCGAGGCCCAGCACCGAACGGCGGTTCATCGGGAGGAATGTCTTGTCGCTCATGGCTTTGTCTCTCTTTATGGTTTTGAAATTTTGCGCCGGCGCGTGGATCAGGCCACCGCCGAGCCCGCAAGCAGTTCATCGACCTGCTCGCGCGCATAGCCCAGCTCGGCCAGCAGTTCGCGGGTGTGCTCGCCCAGCGTCGGCGGATGCATGCGCACGCCCAGGCGCTCGCCGCCGAGCGTGATCGGGAACAGCGTCGTCTGCGCCATTTCGCCGGCACGCTCGCCGTCCGGCAGGCGGATGTCCACGAGGCCGCCGGTGGCCTGGAGGTGCGGATCGGCATAGAGGTCTTCGGGCCGCGTGATCGGCGCGAAAGGCAGGCCTTTGGCCTCGAAGATGGCCGACAGCTCCGCCGCCGAACGCCCGGCCAGCCGCTCGCGCAGGTCGGCCAGCAAGGTGGGCCGCGCACGCACACGCTCGTTGTTCGTCTGCAGGGCGGCGTCGGCCTTCAGGTCGTCGAAGCCCAGCGCGTCGCAGAAAGTCTTCCATTGCGCGTCGCTCACCGCGGCCAGGAAGATCTGCTCGCCGTCTTTCACCGTGAACACGTCGTACAGCGCCCACGCCGAGATGCGCTCCGGCATCGGCGCGGCGGCCTGGCCGGTGATGGCGTACTGCAGCATGTGCTGGCCGACCAGGAACACGTTGTTCTCGAACAGCGCGGACTGCACTTCCTGACCCTTGCCGGTCTCGGCGCGCTGCATCAGCGCGGCAATGGCGCCAATGGCGCCGAACATGCCGCCCATGATGTCGTTCACGCTGGTGCCTGCGCGCAGCGGATCGCCCGGGCGCCCGGTCATGTAGGCCAGCCCGCCCATCATCTGCACCACTTCGTCGAGCGCGGTGCGGTGCTCGTAGGGGCCGGGCAGGAAGCCGGTGTGGTTGACGTACACGAGGCGCGGGTTGAGCTTGCCGAGCGCGGCGTAGCCCAGGCCGTACTTGTCCATGGTGCCGGGCTTGAAGTTCTGCGCCACCACGTCGGCCGTGGCGCACAGGCGCAGCGCGGCTTCCAGACCCTGGGGGTTGCGCAGGTCGAGCGCGATGCTCTTCTTGTTGCGGTTGAACATGGGAAAGAAGCCCGCGCCCGCGCCCAGCAGGTGCCGGGTGCGGTCGCCCTCGATCGGCTCGACCTTGATGACTTCCGCCCCCAGGTCCGCGAGCACCATGCCGCAGGTCGGGCCCATGACCATGTGGGTGAACTCGACCACGCGGATGCCCGCGAGCGGCAGGCGCTTCTTTTCTTCGGTGGCGCTCATGCGGCGACTCCCTCGACCACGGCAAAGGTCTTGGGGAAACCCGCCCGCCACACCGTGCCCTGCAGCGTTTCGCCATCGAGCCAGCCCGCCACGCGGCGGCGCAGGTCGAGCAGCTTCGGCAGGTCGACGCCGGTCTCGACGCCCATGCTCTGGAGCATGAACACCAGGTCCTCCGTGTCGACGTTGCCGCTGGCGCCGGGCGCGTGCGGGCAGCCGCCGATGCCGGCCAGGCAGGCGTCGAAACGCGTGATGCCGACCTCCAGCGCGGCATACGCGTTCGCGAGCCCCATGCCGCGGGTGTCGTGGAAATGGCCGCACCACAGCCGGTCGCCCGCGATGCGCAGCGCGCGCTCGAACAGGCTGCGCACCATCGCCGGATCGGCATAGCCGACGGTGTCAGCCAGGCTCACGCGGTCGGCGCCGGCGTCGAGCAGCGCCTGCATCAGCCGCAGCACTTCGTCGGGATCGACACGGCCCTGCAGCGTGCAGCCGAAGGCCGTGCCCACGCCGCCGTCGATCAGCGTCTTCGACCCCGCCGCGTCGCGTGCCGCGCGGATGCGGCCGACCTCGGCCACCACCTCGTCCGGCGTCTTGCGCAGGTTGGCAAGGCTGTGCGCATGGCTGGCCGACAGCGGCACGATCATCAGGTCGGCCTCGCCCGCGATGGCACGCTCGGCGCCCTTGAGGTTGGGCACCAGCACCGACGCGAACAGGCCCGGCAGCGTCTTCGCATAAGCCAGCAGTTCGGCGGTGTCGGCCAGTTGCGGCAGCAGGTGCGCCGGCACGAAAGAGCCGACTTCGATCTCGCGCTGGCCGGCCGCGTGGGCGCCGCGGATCCATTCGAGCTTGCGTTCGGTGGGCAGCACGCGGGCGATGCTCTGGAGGCCGTCGCGCAGGCCCACTTCGCGGACGACCGCGCGGGGCGGCAGGAAGGCGTGAATCAAGACTTTGTCTCCGTCGTGAGGGTATGCGCCGGATGTTAGAAGTTCCAATTCGATCCAGAAGATATATTTTGGAAGTCATTCGCTTCCAAACCGGAATATCTTGAGACACCATGCGCGACCTCGACCTGACCACCCTCCGCCTCTTCGTCTCCGTCTGCGAAACGCACAGCATCGCGCGCGCCGGCGAGCAGGCCAGCATCGTCGGCTCGGCCATCAGCAAGCGGCTGGCGCAGCTCGAAGAGGCGGTGGGCACGCCGCTGCTGCTGCGCAAGCGGCGCGGCGTGGTGCCGACGCCGGCCGGCGAGACCCTGCTGGAGCACGCCCGCGCCATGCTCGGCAGCGTGAACCGCATCGAGCGCGACATGGCCGCCTATGCCGGCGGCGCGCGCGGGCATGTGCGCATCCTGGCTTCGGCGTCGGTCATGGCCGAGTCGCTGGCGGAAGACGTGGCCGGCTTCCTGCAGAACCCGGCGCACCGCAACATCCGCGTCGACATGGAGGAGCGCGTGAGCCCGGAGATCGTGCGCGGCATCCGCGAAGGCATTGCCTCCATCGGCCTGTGCTGGGACGCGGCCGACCTCGAAGGCCTGCAGCGGCGCAGCTACCGCGCCGACCACCTGGCCATCGTCGCGCACCCGTCGCACCCGGTGGCGCAACACGCGCAAGTGCGCTTCGAGGACGTGCTCGACCATGAATTCGTCGGCATGCCCGCGCTCAGCGCGGTGCAGCTGATGCTGGCGCGCGAGGCGGCGGTGGCGGGCAAGCCGCTGGTGCACCGGGTGCTGGTGTCGAACTTCGACGCGGCGCTGCGCGTGGTGCGGGCCGGGCTGGCGATCAGCGTGGTGCCGGCGGAAGTGGCGCGGCCCTTCACCGACGCCTACGGCCTGCGGCTGATGCCGCTGACCGATGCCTGGGCGCGCCGGCGGTTCGCGATCTGCTTCAGGGACGAGGCCACGCTGTCGCCCTCGGCGCAGTTGCTGGTGGCGCATCTGCAGCGCTGCGCCACGGACTGACCGATGTTCCGGGCCTCCGATTCGACCGGAATCGGAAACGATTCATTGCGGTTCGTCGGGTTTTTGTTTCGGTTCACGCAACCTAACATTCGAAGCATCAGCGCTGTCACACCCCTCACCGCACACAGAAAGATCGCACCATGTTCCGCAGAGCCCTTCTCTCCGCCGCCGCCCTCGCCATTACGCTGAGCCTCGCCCCGCTGGCCGCGCAAGCCGCCACGGCCGCGCAACCGCTCAAGCTCGACGTCTACAACCCGGGCGCGAAGTCGATGTTCCCGGTCTCGTCGGAGATCGTGACCGGCCAGACCGACGCCGTGCTGATCGACGCGCAGTTCCAGCGCAACGACGCCGAGGCGCTGGTGCAGAAGATCAAGGCCACTGGCAAGAAGCTCACCACGGTCTACATCAGCCACAGCGACCCCGACTACTACTTCGGCCTCGACGTGATCCACGCCGCCTTCCCTGACGCGAAGATCGTCGCCACGCCGCAAACGGTGGCAGCCATTCAGGCCTCCAAGGACGGCAAGCTCGCGCACTGGGGCCCGATCCTGAAGGACAACGCGCCCAGGTCGCTGGTGGTGCCCGAGGCGCTGTCCGGCGACAGCCTCGAACTCGAAGGCCGCAAGATCCAGGTCGTCGGCCTCGACGGCCCCACGCCGGCGCGCAGCTTCGCGTGGATTCCCTCGCTGAAGGCGGTGGTCGGCGGCATTCCCGTGTCGGCCAACATCCACGTGTGGGTGGCCGACACGCAAACGCCCGAATCGCGCCGCGACTGGCTCAAGACGCTGGACCGCATCCAGGCCCTGCACCCGAAGACGGTGGTGCCCGGCCATTACCTGCCGAATGCCGACGGCTCGGCGCCGTACACCATCGCGTCGGTGAAATTCACGCGCGGCTACCTCAAGGCTTTCGAGACCGAGGCCGCCAAGGCCAAGGACTCGGCCGCGCTCATCGCCGCAATGAAGAAGCGCTACCCGAAGCTGGAAGACGCCTCGTCGCTCGAACTCGGCGCCAAGGTCATCAAGGGAGAAATGAAATGGCCGCAATGAACGCAGCAACCGACCAAGGCACCACCCTGCACTACATCTTCGACCCGCTGTGCGGCTGGTGCTACGCCGCCGCGCCGCTGGTCGACGCGGCGCGCGGCGTACCCGGCCTGAGGGTCGAGTTCCACGGCGGCGGCATGATGACCGGCGCCAACCGCCGCCAGATCACGCCGCAGTGGCGCGACTACGTGCTGCCGCACGACCACCGCATCGCCGAGATGACGGGCCAGCCCTTCGGCGAGAACTACTTCGAAGGCCTGCTGCGCGACACCGGCGCGGTGATGGACTCCGAACCGCCGACCACCGCCGTACTCGCGGCCGAATCGCTGCGCGACGGCGGCGGGCTGGACATGGCGCATCGCCTGCAGCAGGCGCACTACGTGGAAGGCCGGCGCATCGCCGACGTGGGAGTGCTGAAGGCACTGGCGGCCGAACTCGGTCTCGGCGCCGAGGCTTTCGCCGCGGCATTCGATCGCCTCGCGGGCGCGCCGACTGCGCAGCACATTGCCGAGAGCCGGCAATTCCTGCAGCGCGCGGGCGGACAGGGTTTTCCGACCTTCGTGCTGACGCAGGCCGACGGCCGCGCGGGCCGCATCGACATCGGCCCCTGGCTGGGCCGCGCCGAAGACTGGAAGGCGCAGCTCGCCGCGCTGGTCGCGGCGTCTCAGCCCGCCGCGACCGACACAACCGCGACGCCGCCGGCGTGCGGCCCCGACGGCTGCGCGATCTGAAGAGGCTTCAGCGCGCGACGCCCAGCAGCCGGTCCAGCACCTGCGGCTGGGCGCGCAGCGCCGCGGCCGAGTCGGTGTGCACGATGGTGCCGTGGTCAAGCACCACCGCCTCGTCGGAAATCGCGAGGATCGCTTGCGGATGCTGCTCCACGATGATCGCGGCCAGCCCCTCGTCCTGCGTGATGCGGCGGATGGCGCGCAGCAGCTCTTCCACGATGATCGGCGCGAGCCCTTCGAGCGGCTCGTCGAGCAGCAGCAGCCTGGGGTTGAGCACCAGTGCGCGGCCCACGGCCAGCATCTGCTGCTCGCCGCCGGAGAGCTGCGTGCCCAGGTTGGTCTTGCGCTCGGCAAGACGCGGGAACATCTCGTAGACGCGCTGGGTGTTCCACTTGCCGGGCCGCTCCACGGCGGTGAGGTTCTCGTGCACCGTGAGCGACTTGAAGATGTTGCGCTCCTGCGGCACCCAGCCGATGCCGGCCGCCGCGCGCTGGTGCGGCGCCAGCTTGTGCAGCGCCTGGCCGCCCAGCGCGATGCTGCCGCCGTGCTGGCGCGTCGCGCCCGCCAGCGTGTTGATCAGCGTGGTCTTGCCGGTGCCGTTGCGGCCCAGCAGCGCCAGCGTCTGGCCTTCGCCCAGCGTGAACGCCACGTCGTGCAGCACCACGGCCTCGCCGTAGCCGGCGCTCAGGTTTTCTATTCGCAGCAGCTCAGACATGGGCGGCTTCTCCGTGGCCCAGATAGACCTCTTTCACCTTGGGATCGTTGGCGATGGTTTCGGGGTCGCCCTCGGTCAGCAGCGTGCCGTTGACCAGCACGGTCATGCGGTCGGCAAAGCTGAACACCAGGTCCATGTCGTGCTCGATCAGCAGCACCGACACGTCGGCCGGCAGCGCGGCCACGGTCTGCAGCAGCTCTTCGCGCTCGCCGGCGGGCACGCCCGCCACCGGCTCGTCGAGCAGCAGCACGCGCGGCTCGCAGGCCAGGGCGATCGCGATTTCCAGCAGGCGGCGCTTGCCGTAGGCCAGGTGCTTGACCTGCTGGCGGGCCACGTCGCTCAGGTGGAACTGCTCGAGCAGTTGCGTCGCGCGTTCGACGATCGCCTTGCTGGAGCCGAGCGGCCGCCACCACTGCACGCCCGCGCCCTGGTGCTGCGACACCACCAGCGCAAGCGTTTCCAGCGGCGTCATCGAGTCGAACAGCTGGTTGATCTGGAATGTGCGCACCAGGCCGCGCGCCACGCGCTTGTGCGGCGCGAGCTTCGTGATGTCTTCGCCCAGCAGCGTGATGCGGCCTTCGGTCGGCGTGAGCACGCCCGTCAACTGGTTGATGAGCGTGGTCTTGCCCGCGCCGTTGGGGCCGATCAGCGCATGGCGGGCGCCGCGCTTGAGCTCCATCGTCAAGTTGTTGGTGGCCGTGATGCCGCCGAAGCGCATCACGAGGCCGTGGGTGGAGAGCACGGTGTCGCTCATGCCGCACCGCCCTTCTTCCTGCCGGCGCCGAACCATGTCCAGGGCTTCAGCAGGCGGTCGCGGCCCACCAGCACCAGCAGCACCAGGATCAGGCCGATCCAGAACATCCAGTACTGCGGCGTCACCGCCGACAGCCAGGTCTGCAGGAGCTTGAACACGATGGCGCCCGCCACCCCGCCGTAGAGCCAGCCCACGCCGCCGATCACCAGCATCAGAAGCACGTCGGCCGAACGGTCGAAGGCCAGCACGTCGAGCGATGCGAAGCCGGTGGTCTGCGCCAGCAGCGCGCCCGCCGCGCCGGCCACGCCGGCCGCCACGGTGTAGACCGTGACCAGGCGCGGCACCACCGGGATGCCGATGGCCATCGCGCGCAGCCGGTTGTCGCGGATCGCCTTCAGCGTGGCGCCGAACGGCGAATGCACCAGCCGGCGCATCAGCAGGAACAGCACCAGCATCACCGCCAGCGAATACCAGGCCGCCGTGCGGCCGTACAGGTCGAAGTCGAACATGCCGAGCACCGGGCCCATCACCACGCCCTGCAGGCCGTCGGCGCCGCCGGTCAGCCAGTCGAGCTTGTTGGCCAGTTCGAGCAGCAGCAGCGCCGTGCCCAGGGTGACCATCAGCCGCGTGAGGTCGCTGCCGCGCAGGATGGTCACGCTCGCCACCAGGCCCAGCAACGCCGACAGCACGACGGCGAACAGCAGGCCCACGGTCGGGTCGGGCATCACCAGCTTGGCGAACAGCGCCGCAGCATACGCGCCGAAGCCGAAGAAGGCGGCATGGCCCAGCGACACGATGCCGGTGTAGCCCATGATCAGGTCGAGCGACATCGCGAACAGCGCGACGATGGCGATCTCGTTGACCAGCAGCGAATGCGAAGGCATGACCAGCGGCAGCGCGAAGGCCACGGCCCAGGCCACGAACTCGAGCGGATGCCAGCGCGCCTTGCGCAGCAGGGCCGACTGGAAATCGGCGGCGGAAGAAGGAGCGCTCATTCAGCGGCCCCCCTTGCGCGTGAACAGGCCCTGTGGGCGCCACATCAGGATCAGGATCATCAGCAGGTAGACGGTGAACGCACCCATCTTGGGAATGAAGTACTTGCCCGCCACGTCGGCAATGCCGAGCAGCAGCGCGGCCGCCAGCGGCCCGGTGATCGACGAGGTGCCGCCGACCGAAACCACGATCAGGAAATAGATCATGTACTTGAGCGGGAAGGTCGGGTCGAGCCCGAGGATCTCGGCGCCCAGCGCGCCGCCCAGCCCCGCGAGGCCCGAGCCCACTGCAAAGGTCAGCAGGAACACGATGTTCACGTTGATGCCCAGCCCCGCCGCCACGCGCGGGTCGTCGACCGCCGCGCGCAGCCGGCTGCCGAAGCGCGTCTTCGACAGGATGAGCTGCAGCACCACCGTCAGCACCGCGCAGACCGCGATGATGAAGAGCCGGTAGTGCCCCATGCCCAGCAGCAGCGCGCCGTCGCCGATCTCGGTGCGCCCGCGCAGCCATTCGGGCAACTGCACGTTCTGTTGAGAAGAGCCGACGAAGTAGTCGACGGCGGCCACCGCCATGAAGGCCAGGCCGATGGAAAAGAGCACCTGGTCCAGGTGCGGCTTGCCGTACATCGGCCGGTAGAGCGTGCGTTCCAGCAAGGCCCCGGCCAGCGCGACGACGATGAACGCCAGCGGCAGGCAGGCCAGGAACGGCACGCCCAGCTTCTGCATGGCAAACACCGTGAGATATCCGCCGGCCATGGCAAAGGCGCCGTGCGCGAGGTTGATGAAGTTCATCAACCCGAGCGTCACGGCCAGCCCCACGGCGAGCACGAAGAGCAGCATGCCGTAGGCGATGCCGTCGAAAAGAATGGTCAACATGTCAGCTACTCAAACACTTGCCGCGCCTCGCGGTCTCTTCGGGAAACACCGAGGAACCGGCTTCGCCGGGCCTCGGGTGTTGCCCCCGGTAGGGGGAAGGCGAAGCGACACGAAGTGCGCGCAGCCTGGGGGCGAGCCCTTTACTTGGCTTTGCCGGGATCTTTGACGTTCTTGATCACATCGAACTCGACGTTGTAGAGCTGGCCGTCCTTCTTCTCGACCTTGCGCAGGTACACGTCCTGCACGATGTCGCGCGTCTGCGCGTCGATCAGCACCTGGCCGCGCGGGCTCTCGAAGACCTGGCCCTTCATGGCCGCCAGCAGCGCTTCGCCGCCGCCCTGGCCCTTGGTGGCCTTGAGCGCCTCGTAGATCACGCGCATGCCGTCATAGCCGCCCACGGCCATGAAGTTGGGGCGCATCTTCGGGTTGGCCTTCTCGAAGGCCTCGACGAACTTCTTGTTCATTGCCGACGGGTGCGCGGCAGAGTAGTGGTGCGAGGTGACCACGCCCAGCGCGCCGTCGCCCATGTCGTTGAGTTGATCGTCGTCCGTCACGTCGCCGGTGGCGATCATCTTGATGCCGGCCTTGTCCATGCCGCGCTCCAGGAACTGCTTCATGACGGCCGCGCCGGCGCCCGAGGGCACGAAGACGAACAGCGCGTCGGGCTTGGCGTCGCGCACCTTCTGCAGGAACGGGGCGAAGTCGGGGTTGCGCAGAGGCACGCGCAGCTTCTCGATCACCTTGCCGCCGTTGAGCTGGAAGCGCTCGCTGAAGAATTTCTCGGCGTCGTTGCCCGGCCCGTAGTCGGCCACCAGCGTGACGACCGTCTTCACGCCGTTCTTCGGCGCCCAGTCGCCCATGGCCACCGACACCTGCGGCAGCGTGAAGCTCGAACGGATGATGTAGGGCGATGCCTCGGTGATGCTCGACGTGGCGGCGGCCATCACGACTTCGGGCGTCTTCGACTGGGTGGCGATGGGCGCCACGGCCAGGGCCAGGGGCGTCAGGCCGAAGCCGGCCAGCACGTTGACCTTGTCGTTCACCACCAGTTCCTGCGCCAGGCGCTTGGTGACGTCGGGCAGGCCGGTGTCGTCCTTGACGATCAACTCGACCTTCTTGCCGGCCACGGTGTCGCCGTTCTGGGCCATGTACAGGCGCGCGGCGGCTTCGATCTGGCGGCCGGTGGACGCCGACTGGCCCGTCATCGGCAGGATCAGGCCGATCTTGAACTTGTTGTCCTGGGCGCTGGCCAGCGACATTGAAAGCGCGAGCGCCGACAGGGCTGCGGTCTGGATGAGATGGCGTCTTTGCATGTTTTTTCCTTCAGGGACGGAACTCGAAACCGGGGCTATTTTCAACACTTTGCAACAAAGGGCGCAGCAGGCATTCACCTACCCCGCCTCATGAGGCTGGCATTGTTGCGCGATCAATAAATGAACTGCGCGATCATCGCGCAAGACGGCTTTCGCCCGGGGCGGGGATCAGCTGTCGGGGCGATAGGCGGAGTCGAGCGTGAGCGTACCCACCGCGCGTGACACGCAGGCGCAGATGCGCGTGGTTGCCTCTTTTTCGTGCGCGCTGAGGAACACGTCGCGGTGGTCGATCTCGCCGTCGACGGCGATCACGTCCATGGCGCACAGGCCGCACTCGCCGCGCTTGCAGTCCGACAGCGTCTGCACGCCGGCGGCGTCCAGCGCCTCGAGCAGCGTGCAGTCGGCAGGCACGGTGATGGCGAGGTCATGGCGCGGAATGCGCACCTGGAACGCCTGCGTGGCCAGACGGCCGCTGCTGCCGAAGGTCTCGAAGCGCAGGTCCGCGATGGGCCGGCCGGCCGCATGCCAGGCGCGCTTGAGCGCCTCGAGCATCGGCACCGGGCCGCAGGTGTAGAGCTGGCCGCCGGGCGGCAGCGCGTCGATGGCCGCGGCGAAGTCGATGGGCGCCGAGCCTTCGTGCGCCTCCACGCCCTCGCCCAGCGCTTCGCGCAGATGCGAGAGATAGCCGAACTCGTCGGCGTTGCGCGCGCCGTAGAGCATCTTCACCGGCACGCCGCCGCGCCGGGCGTGCTCGCCCAGCCGCTGCGCCATCAGCACCAGCGGGGTGATGCCGATGCCGCCCGCCACCAGCAGGTAGCCGGGCGCGGACATGTCGAGCGCGAAGTGGTTCTGCGGCGCGCTGACCTGCAGCCGGTCGCCCACGGCCAGCCGCCACATCGCGAGCGATCCGCCGCGGCCGTCGTCCAGCCGCTTGACGGCGATGCGCCAGCAGCGGCCGTCGCCCTCGCCGACCAGCGAGTAGGAGCGGGTCTGCAGCCTGCCCTGCGCCGTCATCACCTGCACCTGCAGGTGGGCGCCGGGTTCATAGGCACCGGCAAATCCGCCGTCGGGGCGCAGTTCGAACTCGCGCACGGTGGGCGTCACGTCGCGCAGCGCAACCACCTGCGCCTGCATCCATTGAAGATCGCTTTTCATCGGGGAACAACACCAACAGGAAGGAAGGGAAAGGAATGGAATCAGCCGCGGCGGCGGATCAGCTGCACGCCCGGCAGCGGGCGCTGTTCGGCGCTCGGCGTGCCGTGCAGCGCCTCGCGCAGGTTGCGCCGCGCGATGCGGCTGTGCTCGCGCATCAGCGACTCGGCGCGCGAGCCTTCGCCGGACTCGATGGCGTCGAGCACCTGGATGTGCTGGTCCTGCGCGATCACGAGCATGTCGCGCGCGGCGGGAGAATTCGCCTGCACGATGACGAAGCCCGAGGGCGACGCGAACGGCAGGTTCACCACCCGCTCCAGTTGCTGCGCGATGACCGGGCTGCCGGCCATTTCGCAGAGCAGCGCATGGAAGCGTTCGTTGTGCGTCACGTAGCGCGAGAAAGCCGCGTCGTCGAGCGCGGGCTCGCGCAGCAACTCGTCGATGCGCGCGAGGCAGGCGCGCGCCTCGCGCAGCACCACCGGCGCGGCGCCGCGCTCGGCCGCGAGGCGGGCCACCAGGCCTTCGAGCGTGCCGCGCAGTTCGATGGCATCGGCCACGTCGCGCTCGGAAAAGGTACGCACCGCGTAGCCGCCGTTGGGCAGCGCTTCGAGCAGGCCCTCTTGCTCGAGCCGCATCAGCGCGGTGCGCACCGGCGTGCGCGACACGCCGAGCTGCTCGGAGACGGCCACTTCGGCAATGCGCGCGCCGCCGGGCAGTTCGCCCGCGAGGATCATTTCGCGCAGGCGCAATTGCGCCTTCACGGCCTGCGAGCTGCCGCTGTCGCCGGGCTGCTGTTCCGCGGCGGAGGAGACCACGGCCGCCCTCATGCGGCCTGCTTCTCGCCCGGCTGCTCGGCGGGGTGGATCGGAATGGCGGCGCGCGCGGGCTTTTCCTTCTCGATCATGCGGTCGATGAGCTTGCGCGCCCACATCGAACCGGCGTCGATGTTGAGGTTGTAGAACTTGTGGTCGGGGTGCTCGTCCATGGCTTTCTGCTGCGCCTCGAGCACCAGTTCGTCTTCGCGGAAGATGCCCGCGACGCCTTCGCGCAGCTCGTGCGTGAGGCGCTGCTCGCCCAGGCAGTAGTTGCGCGAGAAGGCCCAGAAGTACAGGCAGGTCTTGTCGGTCTCGGGCGTGATGGTGTTGAGCACGTAGCCGTTGACGCCCTTGCTGCGGTCGCCCGCGTCGCCATTCTTCGGCACCGCGCCGCTGCCGGCCTCGGCCACGCCGACGTCGATGTTCACGGTGCACGGGCCTTCGAAACGGATGATCTGCCAGCGGTCGACCTTGCCGGTGTAGCCGCGCGCATGGCGGATTTGGCCGCCCCAGAACGGCGGCGGGTCGATGTTCTCCATCCAGCGCGTGACGGTGGCCGAGCGGTCGCCGTGCGTGGCCACGAAGGGCGCCTCGGCCACTTCGCGGTTGCCGATGGACGAACCGTGCACGAAGGTCTCGTGCGTCAGGTCCATGAGGTTGTCGACCACCAGGCGGTAGTCGCAGTGGACGCGGATCATCTTGCCGTCGCCGGCCCATGCCGGGTCGTCGTTCCAGTGCATGTCGGGCACCAGCGCCGGGTCGGCCTTGGCGGGGTCGCCGGGCCAGATCCACACGAAGCGGTGCTTCTCGACCACCGGAAAGCTGCGCACGCAGGCCGAGGGGTTGAGGGTTTCCTGGCTCGGCATGTGGGTGCAGCGGCCCTGGCTGTTGTAGACGAGGCCGTGGTAGCCGCACACCAGCTCGTCGCCTTCGAGGCGGCCCAGCGACAGCGGCATCAGCCGGTGCCAGCAGGCGTCTTCGAGCACGGCGACTTCGCCGTCGGTGCGTCGGAACAGCACCACTTTCTGGTTGCAGATGGTGCGTGGCAGCAGCGCATGGCGCACTTCGACGTCGTAGGCGGCGGCATACCAGGCGTTCAGCGGAAAGGCGGTCGTGGGCGTTTTCATGAATACTCAATGTATACAGAAACACGGAAATTTCCAGTCATTTCGGGCATTTATAGGGAAAATACCGAGGCCGCTGTATACAGCCTCCGACGTTTCGATGGCGATACGATGTCCGGCCAGTTCCCCCTCACCAAGACGGAGTCATCCATGTCACAGCACGCCGCCCTGCCCGCCCGCTACGACCACGTGGGCAGTTTCCTGCGCCCCAAATACCTGCTCGAAGCGCGCGAGCAAAAGGCCAAGGGCGAGATCACGCCGGAACAGCTTCGCCTGGTCGAAGACAAGGCGATCACCGAGATCGTCAAGTTCCAGGAAGACATCGGCCTGAAGAGCATCACCGACGGCGAGTTCCGCCGCACCTATTTCCACATCGACTTCCTCGACCAGCTCGGCGGCGTGAAGACCGACATTCCGGTCACCATCCGCAAGCCCGACGGCACCGAGGAACTCGCACCGCCCGCGATGCGCGTGATCGACAAGGTCCGCCACGTGAAGGACATCCAGCTCGCCGACTTCCAGTACCTCAAGAGCCAGGTGGCCGCGGGCAACACGCCCAAGGTGACGATCCCCTCGCCCACCATGCTGCACTTCCGCGGCGGCCGCGCCGGCATCAGCAAGGACGCCTACCCCGAGCTCGACCCGGCGTTCTACGACGACGTGGCCAAGGCCTATGGCGACGAGCTGCGCTCGCTGGCCGCCGCCGGCTGCACCTACGTACAGATGGACGACACCAACCTCGCCTACCTGTGCGACGAGCACATGCGCGAAGCCGCCCGCAAGCGCGGCGACGACCCGAACGAACTGCCGCACCGCTACGCCGCATTCATCAACAAGGTGGTCGCGCAGAAGCCGCCGGGCATGCTGCTGGCCATGCACCTGTGCCGCGGCAACTTCAAGAGCACGCACGCCGCCGCCGGCAACTACGAGCCGGTGGCCGAGGCGCTGCTCAAGGAGATGGACCTCGACGCCTACTTCATGGAGTACGACGACGCGCGCTCGGGCGACTTCAAGCCCCTGCGCTACCTGCCCAAGGGCAAGACGGTGGTGCTCGGCCTGGTGACCACCAAGTTCGGCGAGATGGAAGACAAGGACGAGCTCAAGCGCCGCATCGACGAGGCCGCCAAGTACGCCTCGCTCGACCAGCTCGCGCTGTCGCCGCAGTGCGGCTTCTCCAGCACCGTGCACGGCAACAACATCGCGGTGGAAGCGCAACGCAACAAGCTGCGCCTGGTGGTAGAGACCGCGCAGGAGGTCTGGGGCTCGACCTGACGCGCGGTTTCTGTTGAAGTCGGGGGAATGAAAAGACTCACCCCCAGTCTGCGCGCACTTCGTGTCGCTTCGCCAACCCCCTCGCCGGGGGCAACACCTGTGGCCCGGCAAAGCCGGTTCCACGGTGTTCCCCGAATGGCCCGGCTCGGCTTCATGCATCGCGGATCAAGTCATGCAACGGAGCAGCTGCAATGACCCGGATCTACTCCGGCCCCCTCAGCATGTTCGGCGCCAAGGTCGAGATCGCGGCGCGCGAAAAAGGCGTTGCCTTCGAACTGGTCATGGTGCCGTTCATCGAAGGCGACGCCTACGAGCCCAAGCACCCCGAGGTGCTGCGTGTGAACCCCGTCAAGCAGCAGGTGCCGGTGCTGGTGGACGAGATCGACGGCGGGGTCTCGCTCTTCGACTCGACCCAGATCTTCGAGTACCTCGAAGACCGCTACCCGGCTCCCGCGCTGTGGCCCGAGGGCATTGCCGACCGGGCCCGCGCGCGGCAACTCGAGCAGAAGTCCGACGAGGTCTTCTTCCCCCACGTCATCAAGCTCTTCGGCCTGCAGGACGCGATGCAGAGCGCGCCCGCCGTCGCGGCCTGCGCCGCCTGCGCGCGCTACTACGACGAAATGGAAGGCCTGCTCGCCGCGCGCGACTACCTCGCGGGGCCCTACGGCTTCGCGGACATCGCCTTCTACATGGCCTGCGTGTTCGCCGACCGCAAGGGCGCCGGCATGACCGAGGCCACGCCGCGCCTGCTCGCATGGCGCACCCGCGTTGGCGAAAGGCCGGCGGTGCGCGCGGTGGTCGATCCGATGATGCGGTTCCTTGCCTCGCAAGGGCGCGGTGTGCCGGCCTTCCTGCAACGCTGATTCCGCGCTGACGCATCATTGCGCCATGCCGCACAACACCCGTTTCGACTGGCTGCCCACACCTTCGCAGCACTTTCTCGTCGTGACCTTCGCGCTGCTGGTCTATGTGCTGACCACCCGCGCGCGCCGCGAGCAGCGCGCCCCCACCACGGCCATCGCCTGGGTCATGGGGCTGGTGCTGATGCCTTATTTCATCCTGCCGATGTACCTGCTGTTCGGCCAGCGCAAGCTGCGCCCCGCCGGCTCGCCCCGGCCGCCGCGCTCGGTGCCGCCGGGCCACTGGGCGGCCGACCTGATCGAAAGCTTCGGCCTCGCGCCGCCGGGCCGCTCGGCCATTCGCATGCATGCCGACGGCGAGGCCGCGCGCGAGGCGCTGTGGCAGGTGATCGACGGCGCCAAGGAGCGCATCGACGTGTGCACCTTCATCATCGGCAACGACGCGCTCGGCCATGCGGTTATCGACCGGCTCGCGAAGCGCGCGTGCGAGGGCATCAAGGTGCGGGTGCTGCTCGACGGCTTCGGGGCGCTGTCGCTGCCGCGCCATCACTTCGACCGGCTGCGCGCGGCGGGTGGCGAGGTGGCGGTGTTCCGCCCCTTCTTCAGCCTGCGCCGCATCGGCCCGCGCAACCTGCGCAACCACCGCAAGTTCACCATCGCCGACGACGGCTGGCTCTGGTCGGGCGGGCGCAATCTCGCGGGCGAGTACTTCACCGGCAACGCAAAGCACCCGCAGCCATGGCGCGACCTGTCGTTCGACCTGCGCGGCAGCGTGGCCGCGGCGGCGGCGCGCCAGTTCGACCACGACTGGAGTTCGGTGCGCCCGCGCAAGGCCCGCGCCATCACCGCCGACGACATGCCCGAAGGCCCCGGCACCGCAATGGCCCAGTTCCTGCCGAGCGGCCCCGACCAGACAGAGGACACCGCGCACGCGCTGCTGATCGACGCCTGCTTCCGTGCAGAGCACCGCGTGCTGGCGATCACGCCCTACTTCGTGCCAGGCGACGGACTGCGCGACGCGCTGCGGCTGGCCGCCCGGCGCGGCGTGCAGGTGACCATCGCGATGCCCGCGCAGTCGAACCATCGCCTGGCGGACTTCGTGCGCGCCCGCGCCATGCGCGACCTCGCTCGCGCAGGCGTGGACTTCAGGATGCTGCCGTTCATGGTGCATGCCAAGGCGGTGGTGCTGGACGAGGAGCTGGCGATGTGCGGCTCGATCAACCTCGACCTGCGAAGCCTGCTGCTGAACCACGAGGCGGCGGTGGTGTTCTACGGCGAGGAAGAAATCGACTGGCTGGCCGAGTGGATCGAGACCACCGCATCAGCCGGCGAGCCCTACCGCGCGCGGCGTCCCGGCCTGATGCGCGACCTGGCCGAAGGGCTGCTGCTCACGGTAGCCTTTCAGCTGTAATTTTGGGTGCATAAATGCAACAAAAGTGCAACCAGACGAACGCGGACACTAAAATATCCACCGGTTTCGGTAGTTGACAGGCGTGCCCGGCCCCTGACTTTCCAGTCGTGAGGCGGGCTCGAACGGATTCCCGCAACCCCTCGCCCTGCGGGGAAGCCCGCCCGGGACGCCGCCACACGGCGGCCCGAAGCGCCGTCCGTTCGAGTCCAGTGCCCCGGCCATCCGGGGAAATCCGATGCGAGCATTCTTCTCGCCGCGCGCACTTGCGAATCTCGCGAAACTGGTCCTGGCGCTTCCAGTTCTCATCGCACTGTCCGGAATACCGTCCGCTTTCGCCGCCATGGACGAAGTCGGCCGCGCGACGCCCAGCAGCCACCGCCTGAAGTTCTTCGTCGACCCCGAGCTGGCCGCCGACATCGGCCCCGCCGAGGCAGGCCGCCGGCTCGCCCAGTACGTGGCCGACGTCAACACCGTCTTCACCCGCGAGACCGTGCGCAGCTTCGTCTTCGACCCCGCCACCGACCTGCAGCTGGTGGCGCCCGCCGCCGCGCCGGCCTGCAGCTACAACGGCCTGGTGAACGGCGAGGTGGTGGTCTGCGTATCGAAATCCACCCGCGGCTATAGCCACGGCGGCCTGTCGACCAGCTGGACCTTCCCGCAGAAAGGCGTGGCCTGGAACCTGAACTGGATCGCCATCCACGACCCGCTGCGCCTGTCGCGCGCCATCACGCCGGCGGCGCCGGAGTCCACCGAGAAGGACTACCTGGGCCGCCAGCTCAAGACCCTGCTGCACGAGCTGGAGCATGTGTTCGGCGCCGGCGCGGGCGAGTACTACAACGGCATCGCCGTGGCAGACACCACCGGCGTCGCGCCCATCACCGACCTCGCCCTGTCGAGCGACACCGACCGCTATTGGTGGACGCGCCAGGACTGGCGGCTCGACCCGCTGCTGGGCACCGTGTTCGAGCAGCGCCGCGACCCCGCCGCCAACCGCGTCGCGACGCTGGACATGATCCGCTTCACCGCCGGCACCAAGGCCAACATCGACACCGACTGGAGCGACTGGCCGAAGCTCGGCAGCTCGAAGTTCATGGCCGCCACCACAGCCACGCAGGTGCGCGTGACCGACCGCGACAGCGGCGCCGCGCTGCCCGGCGCGCAGGTTTCGGTGTGGCGGGACCCGGGCGGCGGCAAGCCGCTGGTCATGCTGGTGACCGGCGTGGCCGATGCGTCGGGCCGCTTCACCTTCGACTGGAACTGCGGTTTCAGCTGCTTCGCCGTCGGCAAGACGACGCTGCTGGCCAAGGCACGCGCCGCCAACCGCGCGCCCGGCGCGAGCTGGTTCACCATCTTCGACGCCTTCGAGCAGAAGGCCGTGCAGGGGCAGTCGATGTTCACCATCGACCTGGCGCTCGGCAGCGCCGACGCCACGCCGCCCATCGTGTCGCTCGCCGCCCCCTCCATGGCCACGGTGGGGCAGCTCACCGTCATCGCGCCGGCCGTGGTGGACAACGCGGGGGTGTGGGGCGTCAAGGTGCTGGGCCCCGACAGCATTCCGATCTGCACCTTCACCGCCCCGCCCTACACCTGCAGCTGGACCCCGACCTCGCCCGGCGCGCAGACGATCCGCGTGGTGGCGGTGGACGCGGCGGGCAACTCCGCTGTCGCCTCGGCCAACGTGATCGTCAATCCGCCTTCGGACAGCGTGCCGCCGGCCGTCTCGCTGTCGGTTCCGCCAGGCGTCGCGGCCGGCATGGCGACGCGGCTTGCCGCCACCGCCTCCGACAACGTGGCCGTGGCCGAGCTGAAGTTCATCGTCGACGGCAGGACCGCGTGCACGCTGCGCGCCGCGCCCTACGTATGCGCCTGGACGCCGAAGCGGCCGGGCGCCGCGAACGTCGAGGTGCGCGCCGCCGACGCGGCAGGCAACGTTGCCTCCGCCTCCGCGAACGTGCGCGTCGAAGGACTGCGGGCCGAAGACCTGTAGCGCCAGGCCGCCGCTTCAGGGCCTGTTCGTGAAGCTCACGTTGCCCAGCCCCGTGCCGATGGTCAGCACGCCCCACTGCTTCACGTCGCGCATGAAGGGCAGCTCGCTCAGGCCCTGCACCACCGCGTCGTTGTGCATCAGCACCAGCATCGGGTCGGCGCCCAGTGTGAGCATGCGGCGCCACACCGCCGTCGGCAGGTGGAAGGCGTGGCTTTCCCAGTCGCCGGGCAGGTTCTGCGCACCGCGCGCGATGGAGCCGTCGGGGCGGATCAGCCCCGGGCAGCCGATGCCGATGAACGGCGCGAGCCGGATCTTCTTGCGCTCGCTGTAGCGCACCATGTCCATCAGCATGTCGGCGATGTGCTCGACCATGTTGCTGCGGTTGGGCCCTTCGTCGGCGTGGCGCCATTTCTCGCGCCGGATCACCTCCGCGCGCGAGAAGTCGGGCGCCTTGCGGTAGCGCGTCTTCACGATGCCGCAGCGCACGTTGGTGCCGCCGATGTCGACCGCCAGGATGGCGTCGTACTTGCGCAGCAGCGCGGGCGGCGTCAGGTGCACCCAGCCGATCAGGCCGCCGTCGTCCACGTTGTGCGAGAGGCGGCCCAGTTGCACGTGCAGGCCCATCTCTTCGAGGATGGCGCCCGTCTGCAGCACCGCGCGCTCGCCCACGTCGCTCTCGGGAAAGCCGCCGCCGATGACGATGCGCTCCACCTTCTGCCATGAGGGCTGGCGCAGGAAGCGCTGGATGACGGACGCCAGTTCCTCGGTGAACTCCTCGATCACGCCGTGCATCACGTCGGCGGCCTCCGAGGCCTTCTTCGCGCCCAGCACGCGGTCGAGCGCCTTCTTGCTCAGGTCGCGCGAGTGCAGCACTCCGAGTGGATCCTTGCCGTTCTTGCGGCGGCGCTTGCGCCAGCGCTCGAGCAGTTCCCTGAAGGCTGTCTGGCTCGCCTGGTCGCCCACGAAGCCGTCCTTGTCGCGCAACTGGAGGCTGTAGCCTTCGACATGCACACCGGGGAGTTCGCGCAGGCCGTGCACATCGGCAGCGGGCAAGGGGTCGGCCGTTTCGGCCTTTTGCGTTTCTGGAGTTTCGGGCTTCGCGGGTTTGGACTTCATGACTCGGATGGTGCGCGCGCGGCAGCCCGCGGCCCATCGGTTGCGCGCACGACGGCGTGTAGGAGATTGGCGGGTACGCCAATCCGGTCGATGTCTATAAACTGGCCGCGATGCATCTGCCCCGTTGCCTCCGCCGCCTTGCCCTGGTCCTGACGCTCGCCTGGCTGGGCCTGGCGCATGTAGCGAATGTCGCGCATGCGGCGGACGACACGCTGCGCGTCGGCTCCAAGCGCTTCACCGAGTCGTACATCCTTGCCGAGTTGCTGGCGCAGACCGCCGCGCCGCACACCGCGTCGCCGCCCGTCGTGCGGCAGGGCCTGGGCAACACGGCCATCGTGTACGAGGCGCTGCGCTCGGGCGCGATCGACATGTATGCCGAATACACCGGCACCATCGCGCTGGAAATACTCAAGGGCTCCCCGGCGGACACGCGCGAGGCCATGAACGCGGCGCTCGCGCCGATGGGCCTGGGCGTCGCGATTCCGCTGGGCTTCAACGACGGCTATGCGCTCGCGGTGCGCGCGGCCGATGCCGACCGGCTGGGCCTGCGCACGCTGAGCGACCTGGCGAAGCACCCTGAACTCAAGCTGGGCCTTTCCAATGAATTCATAGGCCGCGCCGACGGCTGGAAGGGCCTGGCCGAGCGCTACGGCTTCAAGCAGACACCCTCGGGGCTCGACCACGGGCTGGCATATGACGCCATAGGGGCCAGGCAGATCGACGCGATCGACATCTACACCACCGACGCGAAGATCGACCACCTGGGCCTGCGCGTGCTGGAGGACGACAGGAAGTACTTTCCGCGCTACGACGCGGTGGTGCTCTACAAGCTCGATTTGCCCAACCGCCTGCCCGAGGCCTGGGCTGCTTTGAAAACGCTCGAAGGCAGCGTGGACGAGCACGCGATGATCGCGATGAATGCCCGCGCCGAACTGCAGAGCGTGCCCTTTGACGTGATTGCGCGCGACTTTCTCGCGAGCTCCGGCAAGGAAGCGAAGGCGGGGCAGCAGCAGCCGAAGGAAGAGCGCCGCGGCTTCACCGCCAAGCTGTTCGGGCCGGACTTGTGGAAGCTGGCACGGCAGCATCTGTTCCTGGTGGCGCTGTCGGTCGGCGTCGCGATTCTCATCGGCGTGCCGATCGCGATCCTGGTGTTCCCGCATGTGCGGCTGCGCGCGCTGGTGCTGGGCTTCGCGAGCCTGTTGCAGACGGTGCCTTCGCTGGCGTTGCTGGCGGTGCTGATCTCGATGCTCGGCGCCATCGGTGCATTGCCGGCGCTGATCGCGCTTACGCTCTATTCGCTGTTGCCGATCATGCGCAACACGGTCACGGGCCTGGCCGAGGTGCCTGACGGCCTGCGGCTGGCGGGCACGGCGCTGGGCATGACGCCGCCGCAGAGCCTGCGGCTGGTGCTGTTGCCGCTGGCGTTGCCGACGCTGCTCGCGGGGGTGCGCACGGCGACGGCGATCGCGATCGGCACGGCGACGATTGCGGCTTTCATCGGTGCCGGCGGGTTCGGCGAGCGCATCGTGACGGGGTTGGCGCTCAACGACCGGGAGCTGCTGATGGCGGGCGCGTTGCCGGCTGCTGCGTTGGCTTTGGTCAGCGAAGGGCTGTTCGAGTTGATCGAGCTTTGGATGCGGCGCGGGCGCGGGGCGCTTGCGGCCTAGCTTTGCTTGTGTCGTTCAGGGCGCGATCAGGCCGACGGGGTACCTTGCTCCGCGAATGTCCCCCGGCCTTCGGCCTCCTCCTTTATTTCGCTGCGCAAGGCACCCCATCGGCCTGATCGTTGAGCGCCGCTGTGGAAGCTGCATTTGTTGGCGGTTGGCGAGACTTCGTGCAGCGCGGTGCGGCTGTTTCGCCCGGTTCTTCTCTAGAGTGAATGCCCCTGTCACTCCACACCCCGCTAGGGGGAGCAACTCCACAACCCACTTGTATGTTCGAAGGCTGCTTGCCTCGCGGCAGGTCGTCGGTGCGACAGCAGCGATGCAAATGCGAGGTATCAAAAGGCGACGGCTGAGGTGTTACGAGCACCCCAGCCGTCTAACCAAGTTCGTGCATCACCGTGAAGGAACCGCACAAAAATGGCTACCAAGACTATAGCCCGGCCTCGCACGCCGGTAGCTTACGAAGACACCGCCCAAGACCCCGCCGATCTTCTCGAAAACACCCTCTCCCAACTCGAAGCCCTGCTGTGGGTGTGCCACGGCGAAGAGATCGACTGGTGCAGCGACGACGGGCCCAGGCAGCTGGACAACCTGCTCTGGCTAGCGGCCGACCTGGCTCGCAAAGCGGCCCAACTGTTTCAGCTGAACGAAAAGGCGCGCAGCGCAGAACCCGGAACTGGCTCGGCTTGAAAGCCCAAGCTGCGTCCCTGTGCGCAGGGCGTCGGGTGCTCCCCGCAGCGAAATAAAGGAGGAGGCCGCAGGCCGGGGGACATTCGCGGAGGGGAGTACCCGATGGCCTGTGCACGCGCCCTGAACGAACGAACGAATCAAGCCAGCGTATAGGCAGTCTTCACCGTAGTGAAGAATTCCTGCGCATAACGCCCCTGCTCGCGCGGACCGTAGCTCGAGCCCTTGCGGCCGCCGAAAGGCACGTGGTAGTCCACACCCGCCGTCGGCAGGTTGACCATCACCATGCCGGCCTGGCTGTGGCGCTTGAAGTGTGTGGCGTACTTCAGCGACGTGGTGGCGATGCCGGCCGACAGGCCGAACTCGGTGTCGTTGGCCGTGGCCAGTGCTTCCTCGTAGTTTTTCACGCGGATCACGCTTGCCACCGGGCCGAAGATCTCTTCCTTGTTGATGCGCATGCTCGCGGCCGATTCGCTGAAGAGCGCCGGCGACATGTAGTAGCCGTCGGTCTCCAGCTTCAGCAGCTCGCCGCCGGCCGCCAGCGTGGCGCCCTCGCCCTTGCCGATGGAGACGTATTCCATGTCCTGGTCGAGCTGCGACTTCGACGAGACCGGGCCCACGTCGGTGCCCTGCGCGAGCGCGTCGCCCACCTTGATCTTCGCCATGCGTTCCTTCATGGCGGCGATGAACTTCGGATAGATGCCCTCCGTGACGATGAGGCGGCTCGACGCTGTGCAGCGCTGGCCGGTCGAGTAGAACGCGCTCTGCACGCTCAGTTCCACGGCCTGTGCGAGGTCGGCGTCGTCCAGGATCACCTGCGGGTTCTTGCCGCCCATTTCGAGCTGCACCTTCTTGTGGTTGGTGACGCACTGGATCGCGATGTTGCGGCCCACGCCCACCGAGCCGGTGAAGCTGATCGCGTGGATGCCCGGATGATTGACCAGCGCATTGCCGATCACGCTGCCGCGCCCCATCACCAGGTTGAACACGCCGGCCGGAATGCCCGAGCGGCTGATGATCTCGCTCAGCGCCCAGGCGCTGCCCGGCACCAGGTCCGCGGGCTTCAGCACCACGCAGTTGCCGAATGCCAGCGCGGGCGCGATCTTCCAGGCCGGAATGGCAATGGGAAAGTTCCACGGCGTGATGAGGCCGACCACGCCGACCGGCTCGCGCGTGATTTCCACGCCGATGTTGGGCCGCACCGACGGCAGCACCTCGCCCGACAGGCGCAGGCATTCGCCGGCGAAGAACTTGAAGATCTGGCCCGCGCGCGTGGCCTCGCCAATGCCTTCGGCCTTGGTCTTGCCTTCTTCGCGCGCCAGCAGCGTGCCCAGCTCTTCCTTGCGCGCGAGGATCTCGTTGCCGATCTTGTCGAGCGCGTCGGAGCGGGCCTGGATGCTGCCCGTGGCCCATGCCGGAAAGGCTGCGGTAGCCGCCGCGACGGCAGCGTCCACGTGGGCGGCATCGCCCTGCGTGTACTGGCCGAGCACGTCGGACAGGTTGCTCGGGTTCACGTTGGGGCTGTAGCTCGCGCCGGCACGCCATTCGCCTGCGATGAGGTTGTCGAAGTTCTGCATGAGGGTTGTTCCTTCAGCGGACCATGCACGGTCGCTTGTTGTCGAAAGTCCAGTCGGGGATCAAGTATTGCATCGCCTGCGCATCGTTGCGAGCGCCAAGGCCGTGCTTCAGGTACAGCTGGTGCGCCTTCTCGACCTCGTCCATGTCCAGCTCCACGCCCAGGCCCCCGCGCGTAGGCACCTTCACGAAGCCGCCTTCGATCCGCAGCGGCGCCTTGGTCAGGCGCTGGCCGTCCTGCCAGATCCAGTGCGTGTCGATGGCTGTTACCTTGCCCGGCGCGGCAGCGGCCACGTGCGTGAACATCGCGAGCGACACGTCGAAGTGGTTGTTCGAATGCGAGCCCCAGGTCAGGCCCCAGGCCTGGCACAGCTGCGCCACGCGCACCGAGCCCTGCAGGGTCCAGAAGTGCGGATCGGCCAGCGGAATGTCGACCGACTGCAGCGAGAGGCTGTGCACCATCTCGCGCCAGTCGGTGGCCACCATGTTGGTCGCGGTCGGCAGGCCGGTGGCGCGGCGGAACTCGGCCATCACCTCGCGGCCGGAGAACACGCCTTCGGCGCCGCAGGGGTCTTCGGCATAGGCCATCACGCCGTGCAGGTCGCGGCACAGGCGAATGGCGTCCTGCAGCAGCCAGCCGCCGTTCGGGTCGAGCGTCACGCGCGCTTGCGGAAAGCGCTCATGCAGGGCGCGGATGGCCTCGACTTCTTCCTCGCCGCGCAGCACGCCGCCCTTGAGCTTGAAGTCGGTGAAGCCGTAGCGCGCATGCGTGGCCTCGGCCAGGCGCACGATGGCTTCGGGCGTCATGGCTTCTTCGTGGCGCAGGCGGAACCAGTCGTTGTCGGCGCCGGGGTCGCTCTCGTAGGGCAGGTCGGTCTTCTTGCGGTCGCCCACGTAGAAGAGGTAGCCGAGCATCTGCACCGCGTCGCGCTGCTGGCCTTCGCCGAGCAGGGCCGCCACGGGCACTTCGAGGAACTGGCCGAGCAGGTCGAGCAGCGCGGCTTCGACGGCCGTTACCGCGTGGATGGTCACGCGCAGGTCGAAGGTCTGCAGCCCGCGGCCGCCGCTGTCGCGGCCGGCAAAAGCGCTGCGCATGCTGTTGAGCACCGCGTTGTGGTTGCCGATGCGCTGGCCCACGATGAGGCCGCGCGCGTCTTCCAGCGTCTGGCGGATCTTCTCGCCGCCGGGCACCTCGCCCACGCCGGTGCGCCCGGCGCTGTCGGTCAGGATCAGCAGGTTGCGCGTGAAGAACGGGCCGTGCGCGCCGCTGAGGTTCATCAGCATGCTGTCGTGGCCCGCGACGGGAACCACGCGCATGCCGGTGACGACGGGTGCACCCGGCACGGCTTTGGAAACAACGGATTCAGGACTTGTCATCTTCGGGCTCGGTGCCTCAGTCTGCGGTGATGTGGCGGGTGTCGATCAATGTCTTCCATCGCGTCCATTCGCGCAACTGGAAGGCCGTGAAGTCATGCGCATGGCGGGCATCACATGCGTCTCCAGTATTTTTCTGGTCTTTTGCCGGGGCTTACTGCGGGCCGAGCGCGTCGATGAGCGCCTTGAGTTGCTCCATCTCGGCCGGCTTCAGGTCGGTGAGCGGCGCGCGCACGGGGCCGGCGTCGTGGCCGACGATCTTTGCGCCGGCCTTCACGATGCTCACCGCGTAGCCCGGCACGCGGTTGCGCAGCTCGAGGTAGGGCATGAAGAAGTTCTTCAGCAGGCGGTGCTGCGTGGGCAGGTCGTCGGCGGCCACGGCCTTGTAGAAGTCCATGGCGGTCTTCGGAATGAAGTTGAAGACGGCCGACGAATACACCGGCGTGCCCATCGCCTTGTAGGCGGCGGCATAGACCTCGGCCGTGGGCAGGCCGCCCAGGTAGGCGAAGCGGTCGCCCATCTTCTGGTAGATGGCGACCATGGCCTCGATGTCGCCGATGCCGTCCTTGAAGCCCACGAGGTTGGGGTTGCGCTCGGCCAGGCCGGCAAGCGTGTCGGGCTTGAGGCGGCTGGTGGCGCGGTTGTAGACGATCACGCCGAAGTTCACGCTCTTGCACACGGCCTCGACGTGCGCGGCCAGGCCTTCCTGGCCGGCTTCGGTGAGGTAGTGCGGCAGCAGCAGGATGCCGTGCGCCCCGGCCTTCTCGGCTGCCTGCGCGCACTGGATGGCAAAGCGCGTGGGGCCGCCGGCACCGGCAATGATCGGCACCACGCCGCGGCAGGTGTCCACCGCCGTCTTGATGATGCCGGGGTACTCGTCGCCGGTGAGCGAGAAGAATTCGCCCGTGCCGCCGGCCGCGAACAGCGCGCTGGCGCCGTAGGGGGCGAGCCATTCGAGGCGCTTCTCGTAGCTGCTCTTGTTGAAGTCCCCGTTCGCGTCGAAGTCGGTCAACGGGAACGAGAGCAGGCCGGAGCCCATGATGGTCTTGAGTTCTTGCGGGTTCATGGGAAAGAGTCCAGTGAAGTTTTGAATGAGAAAGAAAAGGGGTGCGAGGCGGCCGGTCAGTCGAGCCTGACGTTCGCTTCCTTGACGACCTGCGCCCAGCGCGCGCGTTCCTTGGCGAAGAACTGGTCCTGCTCCGGCGCGGCCATGGTCACGACTTCGGCGCCCTGCCCGGCGAGCCGGGCGCGGATGTCGGGCGTGCGGATGATGCGCACCAGTTCGCGGTTGAGCCGCGCGATCACGGCGTCGGGCACGCCGCGTCCCGCGACCACGCCCTGCCAGGTGCCCGACTCGTAGCCGGGGGCGCCCTGCTCGGCGATGGTCGGCACGTTGCCGATCAGCGGCATGCGCGTGGCCTTGGACACCGCGATGAGCTTGAGCTTGCCGGCCTGCACCTGCGGATAGGTGGCGAGCATGCCGTTCATCAGCACCTGCGTCTGGCCCGCGACCGTGTCGAGCACCGCCTGCACGCCGCCCTTGTAGGGCACGTATTCCCACTTGGCGCCCACCTTGCGCTGCAGTTCGATGCCCGCGAGGTGCGCGGTGCTGCCGCTGGCGGTGACGGCGAAGTTGAGATCGCTTTTCTTCGAGAGCTCGACCAGCTCCTTCAAGGTGTTCGCCTGCACCGACGGGTGCACCACCAGCAGGTGCGGCGAGTAGGCCAGCATGGCCACGCCGCGCAGGTCCTTCGACGGGTCGAACGGCAGCTTGGGGTACAGCGAGGGGCTGATGGCCAGCGCACCCAGGTCGCACAGCATCAGCGTGTAGCCGTCGGCCGGCGCCTTGGCCAGCAGGTCGGCGCCGAGGTTGCCGTTGGCACCGGCGCGGTTGTCGACGATGACCGACTGGCCGAGCGCCTCGGACAGCGGCTGGCTGATCGCCCGCGCAATGATGTCGGACGAACCGCCCGGCGGGTACGGAACGATGAGCTTGAGCGGCTTGGACGGCCAGTTGCCGCCACTGCCCTGCGCAAGAACCCGCGCGGGCAGGCTCGCGGCCAGTGTCGTGGCAAGTGCGGCCCCTAGCGCGCCGCGTCGGTTGATGGTCATGCTGTCTCCTTTTGTTCGCTGGCTGTCGTGACTGTGCCTGATATCCGAATCAAGTTATCAGTCATCGTACAACTACAAAAACAAGTTGTCCAGCCGGGACAACAAGAAAACTCAGCTCGAGGTGGCGTTGTCGGCCGAAGCAGCACCGTCGGCGGTGACGGCATCGGCTTTCGCCTTCTGCTGCTGCGCGGCCTCTTGCGCCATGCGCAGGCGCTCGCGGCTGTTGGTCAGGTGGATGCGCATGGCCGCGCGGGCCGATTCGGGGTCGCGGCGCGCAATGGCCGCGTAGATTTCTTCGTGCTCGCGGTTCACGCGGCTCAGGTAAGGCGCCCCGCCCTCGTGCGTGCGGATCGCGCTGATGCGGGTGCGCGGAATGAGGGTGGTCCCCAGGTGCCTCATGATGTCCGCGAAGTAGGGATTGCCGGTCGATTCGGCGATCTGCAGGTGGAAGCGGAAGTCCGGCCCCACGGTGTCGCCCGCCACGACCACGTTGTGCTCGAAGTCGTCGAGCGCCTGCCGCATGGCCACGAGCTGCTCGTCGGTGCGGCGGCTGGCGGCAAGGCCGGCCGACTCGGTCTCCAGGCTGATGCGCAGCTCGAGCACGGCCAGCACGTCGACCGAAGCGGCGATCTCGCCGGGGTCGAGGCGGAACACGCCGCCCGTGCGCGGCTGCAGCACGAAGGTGCCCACGCCGTGCAGCGTCTCGACCAGGCCGCCGGCCTGCAGCTTCGACAGCGCCTCGCGCACCACGGTGCGGCTCACGCCGTAGGCCTGCATGATGGCCGACTCGGTCGGCAGCTTGTCGCCGGGCCGCAGCGACTGGTTGCGGATCTTCTCGCCCAGGTCTTCCACCAGACCATGCGCGAGGCCGCGTGCGCGCTGGCGCGGACGCCCCACGAACGCCGCTTCCGCCGGCGCTTCCGATATCGAGGGATTACCCGCAGTCGACTGAACCATGGTCACGATGATAATCCCCAAACTAGTTGTACGACAACAGATAACCTAACACTCAATAACCTCTGGACGCCGCCGGCCGATCCGCCAGCGGCTTCCCGGTTTCCACGGCACCGACATGCAGCGCCCTTTCGACCTCGCCCTTTCGGCATCGTACCGGCCGCTGCCGTCGGCAAGACACCACGACGGCGGGCTGCCGGAAACCGCAACCACTGCGTGCACGGACGGGCAAAGATGAAAGACAACAAGATGAACCGCCTCCTGCTGACCGGCGCCGCCGGCGGCCTCGGAAAGGTGCTGCGCGAGCGCCTCAAGCCATTCGCCGAGGTGCTGCGGCTCTCGGACATCGCCTCGCTGGCGCCGGCCGCCGATGCGCACGAGGAAGTCGTGCCCTGCGACCTGTCGGACAAGGCGGCGGTCGATGCGCTGGTGGACGGCTGCGACGCCATCGTCCACCTGGGCGGCGTGTCTGTCGAGCGGCCGTTCGAGGAAATCCTCGAAGCCAACATCAAGGGCGTGTTCCACATCTATGAGGCTGCGCGCCGCCACGGCGTGAAGCGCGTGGTGTTCGCCAGCTCGAACCACGTGATCGGCTTCTACAAGCAGAGCGAGCACATCGACGCGCATGCGCCGCGCCGGCCCGACGGCTACTACGGCCTGTCGAAGTCCTTCGGCGAGGACGTGGCGCAGTTCTACTTCGACCGCTGGGGCATCGAGACCGTCAGCATCCGCATCGGCTCCTCGTTCCCCGAGCCGGCCAACCGCCGGATGATGAGCACCTGGCTCAGCTACCACGACCTGACCGCGCTGATCGAGAAGTCGCTGTTCGTGCCGGACGTGAAGCACACGGTGGTCTACGGCATGTCGAACAACCGCGACGTGTGGTGGGACAACAGCGCCGCCGCGCACCTGGGCTTTTTGCCGCGCGACAGTTCGGAAGTGTTCCGCGACAAGGTCGAGGCACAGCCGCCCGTCGCGCCGACCGACCCGAACGCCATCTACCAGGGCGGCGCCTTCACGGCACAAGGCCCGTTCGGCGATGAGCGCTGAACTCGTTCTCGACGCGCGCAACGGCACCGGCGAAAGCCCGGTGTGGCATGCGCGCGAACAGGCGCTCTACTGGGTCGACATTCCGGCGCGCACGCTGAACCGCTGGCATGCGGGCGAAGGCCACGCGAAGTGGACCGCCGGCGAAATGATCGCCTGCATCGCGCCGCGCGCAGATGTGCCGGGCGAATGGATCGCCGGCATGGAGAGCGGCCTGTTCTCGCTCAAGCCGCAGGCCGACAGCACGCTGGCCGCCTCGTCGCTGGCGCGCGTCGAGCACGCCGCCCCGGCCATGCGCTTCAACGACGGCCGCTGCGACCGCCAGGGCCGCTTCTGGGCCGGCACGATGCTGCTCGACATGGCGGCGGGCGCACGTGTGGGCCGGCTCTACAGCTACGGCAGGGGCGACAGCAGCGCCGCCCTGCGCCTCGACGACCTCGTCGTGCCCAACGGCCTGGCCTTCAGCCCCGACGGCCGCACGATGTATCTCTCGGACTCGCACCCCACGGTGCAGGCCGTCTGGGCCTTCGACTACGACACGGAAACCGGCACCCCCGGCAACCGCCGCCTCTTCATCGACATGAAGCCCCTGCCCGGGCGCCCCGACGGCGCGGCCATGGACACCGACGGCTGCTACTGGATCTGCGGCAACGACGCCGGCTTGGTGCACCGCTTCAGGCCCGACGGCCGGCTCGACCGCTCGCTCGAAGTGCCGGTGAAGAAGCCCGCGATGTGCGCCTTCGGCGGCGCCGGGCTCGACACCCTCTTCGTCACCTCCATCCGGCCCGGCGGCATCGACCTGTCGGACCAACCACTGGCCGGCGGCGTGTTCGCGCTGCGGCCCGGCGCACAGGGCATGCCCGAGCCGGCCTTCGGCGCCTGAACCCTTTTCAACAACCACCAAAGCAGAGGACGAGACAAATGAAATTCGCAAAGAAGACACTGATCGCACTTTCCGCGTGCGCAGCAGCCGCGCTGACCACCATGGCTGCACACGCCACCGAGTTCCGTTCGGCCGACATCCACCCCGACGACTACCCCACCGTGACCGCGGTGAAGTTCATGAGCGAGCGCCTGAAGGCGCTGTCCGGCGGCAAGCACAGCATCAAGGTGTTCAACAACAGTTCGCTCGGCAGCGAGAAAGACACGATCGAGCAGACCAAGATCGGCGCGCTGCAGATGGTGCGCGTGAACATCGCGCCCATGAACAACATCTGCGCCGAGACGCAGGTGCCCACCATGCCCTTCCTGTTCCGCTCGGTCGACCACCTGCACAAGGTGCTCGACGGCCCGATCGGCGAAGAGATCCTGAAGTCGTGCGAGAAGCAGGGCTTCGTGGGGCTGGCCTACTACGACAGCGGCGCGCGCTCGATGTTCACGGCCAAGAAGCCGGTGCGCAGCTTCGCCGACATGAAGGGCCTGAAGGTGCGCGTGCAGCAGTCCGACCTGTGGGTGTCGATGCTCGAGGCCATGGGCGCCAACGCCACGCCGATGCCCATGGGCGAGGTCTACACCGGCCTGAAGACGGGGCTGATCGACGCCGCCGAGAACAACTACCCCACGTACGAAAGCGCGCGCGCCTTCGAAGTGGCCAAGTACTACAGCAAGACCGAACACTCGATGGCGCCCGAGATGCTGCTGTTCTCCAAGCGCGTGTGGGACAAGCTCTCCGCCGAAGAGCAGGGCTGGATCCGCCAGGCCGCCAAGGAATCGGTGCCCTACATGCGCAAGCAGTGGGAAGAGCGCGAAGTGAAGTCGCTCGCCACGGTGAAGGCCAGCGGCGCCGAGATCATCGAAGTCGACAAGGCCCCGTTCCAGGCCGCGATGAAGCCGGTGTACGACAAGTTCATCACCGACGCGAAGCTGAAAGACCTCGTCAAGCGCGTGCAGGACACGAAGTAAGCCCGCCCTCGTCGGTTCGACCCGCTTCCCTCCTTCCCCCTCGGGGGAAGGGCAAAGAAAATCCATGTACACCAAACTTTGCCGCACCCTCGCACGTGCCTGCATGTGGTTGGGCATCTTCGGTCTCGTCGCGGTGATCTGCGCCGTGAGCTGGCAGGTGTTCGGCCGCTACGTGCTGAACAACACCCCCACCTGGGCCGAAAGCCTCGCGCTGCTGCTGGTGCTCTACGTCACCATGCTCGGCGTGGCTGTGGGCGTTCGCGACGCGGGCCACATCGGGCTCGAATCCTTTCTCGTGCTCGCACCCGACTGGTTGCGGCTGAAGATGGAATACCTCATCCATGCACTGATCCTGCTGTTCGGCGTTGCCATGGCATGGAACTGCGCCTCGCTCGCCGAATCGGTGTGGGACTACAGGTTGCCCACGCTCTGGATCTCGGAGGGGTGGAAATACGTGCCCGCCGCCATCTCGGGCGTCCTCATCGTGATGTTCTCCATCGAACACATCATCGCGCTCGCCCAAGGCCGCGAAGTCGAACCTGCCTGGGCCTGAGCCACCATGACCATTCCCCTGCTCATTCTCTGCCTCTCCTTCACGCTCTTCCTGCTGCTGGGCGTGCCGGTCGCTTTTTCCATCGGCCTGTCGGCACTGGCCACGCTGCTCTATGAAGGCCTGCCGCTGGCCGTGGGCTTCCAGCAGATGACGTCCGGCATGGGCATCTTCTCGTTCCTCGCCATCCCGTTCTTCATCTTCGCGGGCGAGCTGATGCTCTACGGCGGCATCGCGGACCGCATCGTCAACCTGGCGCGCGACCTCGTGGGCCACGTCCGCGGCGGGCTCGGCATGTCGAACGTGGTGGCCTGCACGCTGTTCGGCGGCGTCTCGGGCTCGCCCGTGGCGGACGTCTCGGCCATGGGCGCCGTGATGATCCCGATGATGAAGAAGGAGGGCTATCACGCCGACTACGCAGTCAACGTGACGACCCATGCGGCGCTGGTCGGCGCGCTGATGCCCACCAGCCACAACCTGATCATCTATTCGCTCGCAGCCGGCGGCAAGGTGTCGATCGCGGCGCTGATCCTGGCGGCGCTGCTGCCGGCCGCCGTGCTCACCATCAGCAACCTCGCAGCCGCCTACCTGGTGGCGGTGAAGCGCGGCTATCCGGCCGGCAGCTTCCCGGGCTGGTCCATCGTGGCGCGCTCGTTCGCGGCGGCGCTGCCGGGCCTGTTCATCGTGGTGCTGATCCTGGGGGGCATTCTTTCGGGCGTGTTCACGGCCACCGAATCGGCCGCGGTGGCCGTGCTGTATGCGCTGGGCCTCACGATCTTCGTGTACCGCACGCTGAAGTGGGAACACTTCATCAAGGCGGCCTCGAAGGCGGTGCGCACCACCGGCGTGATCCTGCTGCTGATCGGCATCTCCAGCACCTTCGGCTACCTCATCAGCCTGTACGGCGTGGCCGAGCTCACGGGCCAGATGCTGTCGCAGGTGACGAGCACGCCCTGGGTGATCTTCCTGCTGATCAACATCATCCTGTTCGTGCTCGGCACCTTCCTGGACATGGCGGCCACCATCCTGCTGTGCACACCGATCTTCCTGCCCATCGCCCAGCACTACGGCATGACCTCGGTGCAGTTCGGCATCGTGATGCTGATCAACTGCGCACTGGGCCTGAACACGCCGCCCGTGGGCACGACGCAATTCGTCGGCTGCGCGATCGGCGGTGTGTCGGTGGGAACGGTGATGCGCACCATCTGGCCGTTCTATGGGGCATTGATCTTTGCGCTCGGTGTGGTCACATTCGTGCCAGCCTTCTCGACCTGGCTGCCCAGCATGTTCATGGTGGTGAAGTAAGCAAAGGAAACCACGATGCCCGAAAGCTCACGTCCACCGCTCTACATCCGCATCCACGCCAACGACAACGTGGCCATCGTCGCCAACGACGGCGGCCTGAAGGCCGGCGCCGAATTCGCCGACGGCCTGCGGCTGGTGGACAACGTACCCCAGGGCCACAAGGTCGCGCTGGTCGACCTGGCCGAAGGCGAGGCCATCCGCCGCTACGACGTGGTGATCGGCTATGCGCAGAAGGCGCTGCCACGCGGCAGCTGGGTGCACGAGCGCGTGATGCGCATGCCGGTGGCGCCGGAGCTCGACGGCCTGCCCGTCGCGACCGTCAAGCCCCCCGCCCTGCCGCCGCTGGAGGGCTACACCTTCGAGGGCTACCGCAACGCCGACGGCTCGGTGGGCTCGCGCAACATCCTCGCCATCACCGAGACGGTGCAATGCGTGGCCGGCGTGATCGACTTCGCGGTGCAGCGCATCAAGGCCGAGCTGCTGCCCAGGTACCCGAACGTGGACGACGTGGTGGCGCTGGCGCACGGCTATGGCTGCGGCGTGGCCATCGACGCGCCCGATGCCATCGTGCCGATCCGCACGCTGCGCAACATCAGCCTCAACCCGAACTTCGGCGGCGAGGTGATGGTGGTGAGCCTGGGCTGCGAGAAGCTGCAGCCCGAGCGGCTCCTGCCGCCGGGCAGCATTCCCATCGTCGACAAGCGCGGCGAAACCGAGGGCGACGCGGAACTCGACGTGGTCTGCCTGCAGGACGACGAGCACATCGGCTTCATGTCGATGATCGATTCAATCATGCGGCAGGCCGAGGTGCACCTGGCGCGCCTGAACGCACGCCGCCGCGAGACCGTGCCGGCCAGCGAACTGGTGGTGGGCGTGCAGTGCGGCGGCAGCGACGCGTTCTCCGGCGTCACCGCGAACCCCGCCGTGGGCTTCTGCACCGACCTGCTGGTGCGCGCGGGCGCCACGGTCATGTTCTCGGAAGTGACCGAGGTGCGCGACGGCATCGACCAGCTGACCTCGCGCGCCTCCACGCCGGAGGTGGCAGAAGCCATGATCCGCGAGATGGCCTGGTACGACGCCTACCTGCAGAAGGGCCGCGTCGACCGCAGCGCCAACACCACGCCGGGCAACAAGAAAGGCGGCCTGTCGAACATCGTCGAGAAGGCGATGGGCTCCATCGTCAAGTCGGGCTCGGCGCCGATCACGGGCGTGCTGGCGCCGGGCGAGAAAGCCACGCAGAAGGGCCTGATCTATGCGGCCACGCCGGCCAGCGACTTCATCTGCGGCACGCTGCAGCTGGCGGCCGGCATCAACCTGCATGTGTTCACCACCGGCCGCGGCACGCCTTACGGGCTGGCCGAAGTGCCGGTCATCAAGGTCGCCACGCGCAGCGACCTGGCGCGCCGCTGGCACGACCTGATGGACGTGAACGCGGGCCGCATCGCCGACGGCGAGGCCACCATCGAAGACATCGGCTGGGAAATGTTCCACCTGATGCTCGACGTGGCCAGCGGCCGCAAGAAGACCTGGGCCGAGCACTGGAAGCTGCACAACGCGCTGGTGCTTTTCAACCCGGCGCCGGTGACCTGAACAACCCGTACGGAGCACACACATGGAAGACCTCAAGGACAAGACAGCCCTCGTCACCGGTGCCAGCACCGGCATCGGCGCTGCGGTGGCCATTGCGTTCGCGGCGCGCGGCATGCGCGTGGCGGTGCACTACAACAGCTCGGCGGCCGCGGCCAACCAGGTGGTCGAGACCATCCGCGCGGCGGGCGGCGCGGCAGTGGCCGTGAAGGCCGACGTGCGCGACACCGGCGCGATCCGCGACAGCGTGAAGCAGACGGTGGCCGAGTTCGGCGGCATCGACGTGCTGGTCAACAACGCCGGCAGCCTGGTCAAGCGCGTGCCCATCGCCGAGTTCGACGACGCGCTGTTCGACGAGGTGATGCACATCAACGCGCGCTCGGTGCTCGCCTATTGCCGCGAGGTGGTGCCGCTGATGCGCTCGCAGGGCGGCGGCAACATCATCAACGTGACCTCGGTCGCGGCACGCACCGGCGGCGGGCCGGCCGCGTACCTGTACGCGGGCTCCAAGGGCTTTGTGAGCACGGCCACGCACGGCCTTGCGAAGGAACTGGTGGGCGACCGCATCCGCGTGAACGCGGTGGCGCCGGGCGTCATTCAGACGCCGTTCCAGGACCGCTTCTCGACGCCCGCGATGCTCGACAACTTCCGCGCCAGCATTCCCATGGGCCGCCTCGGCGAGCCCGAGGAGTGCGTCGGCGCTTTCCTGTATCTCGCCTCGGACCAGCTCTCGGGCTATGTCACGGGGCAGGTGATCGAAGTGAACGGGGGGCAGTACATGCCCTGACCGCGAACGCTTTTTTCCAGCAACAGCAAGACCAACAACGGAGACGAGACAGATGACGACGAAATTCCTGCGCAAGCTCGCGGCCCTCTCGGGCGCGGTCGGCCTTGCATTCGGCCTTGCGGCGCCCGCCGCGCAAGCAGCCGGCAACGACTACCCGAACCACACGGTCGAGCTGGTCGTGCCCTACCAGCCCGGCGGCGGCACCGACGCGCTGGCCCGCGCCTTCGCCGACGCGAGCCGCAAGCACATGTCCGAGAGCATCGTGATCGTGAACCGCCCCGGCGCCGGCGGCGCCATCGGCTGGAACGAGGTGATCCATTCGCGGCCCGACGGCTACAAGCTGGCCGTGCTCACGGTCGAGCTGCTGACGCTGCCGCACCTGGGCCTGGCCAAGTTCAACTACGACGACTTCCAGCCGATCGCGCAGCTCAACGCCGACCCGGCCGCCATCACGGTGAAGGCCGACTCGCCCTACAACACCATCGAGGAATTCCTGGCCGCGGCCAAGAAGAAGCCGGGCGAGCTGGGCGTGGGCAATTCGGGCACCGGCTCGATCTGGCACCTGGCCGCATCGGCGCTGGAGGACAAGACCGGCGCCAGGTTCAACCACATTCCGTTCCAGGGCGCGGGCCCGGCCGTGCTGGCGCTGCTCGGCGGCCACGTCGACGCGGTGGCCGTGAGCCCGGCCGAGGTGTCGACCTACGTTCAGGGCGGCAAGCTCAAGATGCTGATGGTGATGGCCGACAAGCGCCTGGCCGCCTTCGACAAGGTGCCGACCGCCAAGGAGCGCGGCATCGACATCTCCATCGGCACCTGGCGCGGCCTCGGCGCGCCGAAGAACACGCCGCCCGAAGTGATGGCCAAGCTGCGCGACATCGCCGCCAAGACCGCCAAGGAGCCGCTGCTGCGCGAGGTGATGGACAAGCAGAACCTGGGCTACGCCTACACCGACGGCGCCGCCTTCAAGGAAACGCTGGCCAAGGACAACGAGTACTTCAAGGCGCTGATCACCAAACTCGGCATCAAGCCCTGAGCCGCGCTGAAATCCAAGGAGACAAGACCATGCAACGCCGCACACTCATCCGCACCGCCCTCGCCTCTTCGCTCGCCGCCGGTCTTCCGGCAGCCTTCGCGCAGGGCGGCGGCAACTGGCCGACGGGCAAGGCCATCACCTACCTCGTGCCCTTTCCCGCGGGCGGCACGACCGACGTGCTGGGCCGGCTCATCGCGCAGAAGCTCGGCCCGGTGCTGGGCACGAGCGTGATCATCGACAACAAGGGCGGCGCCGGCGGCAGCGTGGGTTCGGAGGTCGGCGCGCGCGCCGCGCCGGACGGCTTCACGCTGGTGGGCGGCACCATCAGCTCGCACGCCATCAACGTGAGCCTGTACCCCAAGATCGGCTACGACCCGATCAAGTCGTTCGCGCCTGTGACGCTGATCGGCACCAACCCGGTGGTGCTGGTGGTGAGCCAGAACAGCCCGTACAAGACGCTCAAGGACATCCTGGAGGCCAGCAAGGCCAAGTCGGGCGGGCTGTCGTCGGCCTCGGCGGGCACGGGCACGTCGCAGCACCTGGCGCTCGAACTGCTGGCCTACAAGTCGGGCGTGAAGTTCACGCACATTCCGTACAAGGGCAGCGGCCCGGCGATCCAGGACGCGATCGGCGGCCAGGTCGACATGATGTTCGACACCACGGTGGTGGCCGGCCCGCACATCCAGAGCGGCAAGCTGCGCGCCATCGCGGTGACGTCGTCGAAGCGGCTGGCCTCGCTGCCCGACGTGCCGACGATCGCGGAGTCGGGCCTGCCGGGCCTGAAGGACTTCGAAGTGGTGTCGTGGCAGGCGATTTTCGTGCCCGCCGCCACGCCGGCACCCGTGGTCGACCGGCTGCACGCCGAGATCCGCAAGATCCTCGCGACACCCGAGATGCAGGACAAGCTCAAGGGCTTCGGCATGGAGCCGGCCGACCTGACGACCACGCAGATCGCGGCCTTCCAGAAAGCCGAGGTGGAAAAGTGGGCGCAGGTGATCAAGGCCGCGGGAATCAAGGCCGACTAGCACGCAACGCCGCGCCCGTGGCCCGCGTGGCCAATACCGAGGGAAGCTTCCTAGGCCGCGCCCGGGAAGCCCTTTATAGAATGCCCCTCCAATTCGCATTCCAGGCCCCCACCACGTGTCCGACCGCTCCGCCGTACTGCCCCAATACCTGTTCCCCAAGCAGGCCCTGACCAATTTCGCCGGCTGGGTCGCGGGCAAGGAGCGGGGAGCGGTCACGACGTGGATCATCCGGCGTTTCGTGGCCAAGTACGGCGTGGACATGGGCGAGGCGCTCGAGTCCGACATCGAGCACTACAAGAGCTTCAACCAGTTCTTCACGCGCGAGCTCAAGCCGGGCGTGCGCCCGCTCGCGCAGGCCGACCTGACCTGCCCGGTGGACGGCGCGATCAGCCAATTCGGCCCGATCCAGGGCGACCAGATCTTCCAGGCCAAGGGCCACAACTACACGACCACTGCCTTGGTCGGCGGCGACGCCACGCTGGCGGCCAAGTTCGCGCACGGCAGTTTCGCGACCCTCTACCTCAGCCCGAAGGACTACCACCGCATCCACATGCCCTGCGACGGTCGGCTGGTGCGCATGATCCACGTGCCGGGCGACCTGTTCTCGGTGAACCCGACCACGGCGCGCGGCGTGCCCGGCCTCTTCGCGCGCAACGAGCGCGTGGTGTGCGTGTTCGAGTCGGCGCACGGCCCCTTCGTGCTGGTGCTGGTGGGCGCCACCATCGTCGGCAGCATGGCCACGGTATGGCACGGCGTGGTCAATCCGCCGCGCGTGGGTGAACTGCGCGAGTGGAGCTACAACGACCAGCAGATCGACATCCGCAAGGGCGACGAGATGGGCCGTTTCTTGCTCGGCTCGACGGTCGTCATGCTGTTCCCGGCGCCTGCGCTGGCGTTCAACCCGGAGTGGTCCCCAGGGCGCGCGATCCGGCTGGGCGAAGCCATGGCCAATTACTCCAATTTGTGAGGCTTTGTCTCACAACCCGCATGCCGCTTGCGTTCACAGCTATAAAACTAGTAGCATCACGATCCTTTGCGCTATAGTCGTCTGCCACCCTGACGGTTCATAACCACATACAAGAGAACGCGCGCCATCGCCCCTGCCCCCAGGTCGGCGGCCCGCCCAGCTTCGAGGAGATGATGTCGATGAGTACCAAGGAAAACGCAGCCGTCAGCCAGCTGCTCGCCCTGCTCGAAGCCCGCTACGCACTGCGCGTGCTCTGGGCGCTGCGCGACGGTCATGCCCAGACTTTCCGCCTGCTGCAGGACAGCGTGGGCGGCATCACTCCCAACACGCTCAACACCCGCATCAAGGAACTGCGCGAGGCCGGCATCGTCGGCCACGGCAGCGACGGCTACAGCCTCACGCTCAGCGGACAGGACCTGCTCAAGCGGCTGTCCGACCTGCAGGCGTTTGCCGGCAAGTGGCAACTGGGGCAGATCAAGAAGGCGGCAGCCCCCGCTGCGCCGGCAGTGTCCGCGCCCGCCGCTGCCGTCCCCGCGCCGGAACCGCAAACCCAGGCCGCGGCGCCCGCTCCCACACCCGCGCAGCCCGGCGACGACACCAGCCACGGCTGACGCACTACAGGCCGGGCGAATCCGGCCTCGTTAAACTCCGCGCCTTCGATTCATTCTTCTCACATCGACGCAAGGAGCGTTTCCCATGCCCACCACCCCCTCCGGCCTGCAATACGAAGACACCGAAGTCGGCACCGGCGCCGAAGCCAAGGCTGGCCAGCACGTGCACGTGCACTACACCGGCTGGCTCTACAACGACGGCACCCAGGGCGCCAAGTTCGACTCCAGCCGCGACCGCAACGACCCGTTCGCGTTCTCGCTGGGTGCCGGCCAGGTCATCAAGGGCTGGGACGAAGGCGTGGCCGGCATGAAGATCGGCGGCAAGCGCACGCTGATCATCCCCGCATCGCTGGGCTACGGTGCCCGCGGCGCCGGCGGCGTGATCCCCCCGAACGCCACGCTCAAGTTCGACGTAGAGCTGCTCGACGCCCACTGAGCGTTCGCGCCTACGGCTCCAAGGCCCGTTTTCGGGCCTTTTTCATGCCTGCGCGGCGCTTTTTGCTGCTTTTTTTCGCTTGAAATGCTTCTGGCCAGCCCCAAGTGGCTGGCTATCGTTTGTTTTCCGGCTCACGCCGGTTCTTTGAAAAATGTCTGACCCGCAACAATCCGCACAGAATTCGCAAATGCTGCAAGGCGAGCCAAGCCCCGAAGAACTGGAGGCCGCGCAAGCCGCCAACGAAGCCGATGCCCTCGCCGCACTGGCGCAGGCCCAAGGCGAGCTGGCTGCCCTGCAGGCCAAGAACGCCGAACTGGCCGACCAATACCTGCGCGCCCAGGCCGACGTGCAGAACGCCCGCCGCCGCGCCGACGAGGAAGTCTCCAAGGCCCGCAAGTTCGCCGTCGAGGCCTTTGCCGAAAGCCTGCTGCCGGTGACCGACAGCCTCGAAGCCGGCCTGGCCGTCAAGGACGCCACGCCCGAGCAGATCCGCGAAGGCGCCGAAGCCACGCTGCGCCAGCTCAAGAGCGCGCTCGAACGCAACAAGGTGATCGAAGTGGCTCCCGCCCCCGGCACCAAGTTCGACCCGCACCAGCACCAGGCCATCTCGGTGGTGCCCGCCGACCAGGAGCCGAACACGGTGGTGACCGTCCTGCAGAAGGGCTACACCATCAACGAGCGCGTGCTGCGCCCGGCGCTGGTCACGGTCAGCGCGCCGAAGTAATCGGCCCCAGCCAACACCCGCACACAAGATTCCCACAGGAAATCCCCGCTTCATGCCTTGAATCGCGACGGGTTATCCACAAGTTCATAACAACATATTTTTCAGGCTTTCAGGAGTAAAGAACATGGCAAAGATCATCGGCATCGACCTCGGCACCACCAACTCGTGCGTGTCGATCATGGAAGGCAACACCACGCGTGTGATCGAGAACTCGGAAGGTGCGCGCACCACGCCGTCGATCGTCGCGTACCAGGAAGACGGTGAAGTGCTGGTCGGTGCCTCGGCCAAGCGCCAGGCCGTCACCAACCCCAAGAACACGCTGTACGCGATCAAGCGCCTGATCGGGCGTAAGTTCGAGGAAAAGGAAGTCCAGAAGGACATCGACCTGATGCCCTACACCATCGCCAAGGCCGACAACGGCGACGCATGGGTGGAAGTGCGCGGCAAGAAGATGGCCCCGCAGCAGGTCAGCGCCGACATCCTGCGCAAGATGAAGAAGACCGCCGAAGACTACCTCGGCGAGACCGTGACCGAAGCCGTGATCACGGTGCCGGCCTACTTCAACGACGCCCAGCGCCAGGCCACCAAGGACGCCGGCCGCATCGCGGGCCTCGACGTCAAGCGCATCATCAACGAGCCCACCGCTGCCGCCCTGGCCTTCGGCCTGGACAAGCAGGACAAGGCCGACCGCAAGATCGCCGTGTATGACCTCGGCGGCGGTACCTTCGACGTGTCGATCATCGAGATCGCCGACGTCGACGGCGAAAAGCAGTTCGAAGTGCTGTCGACCAACGGCGACACCTTCCTGGGCGGCGAAGACTTCGACCAGCGCATCATCGACTACATCATCGGCGAGTTCAAAAAGGAACAGGGCGTCGACCTGAGCAAGGACGTGCTGGCCCTGCAGCGCCTGAAGGAAGCCGCTGAAAAGGCCAAGATCGAACTGTCGAACAGCGCGCAGACCGACATCAACCTGCCCTACATCACTGCCGATGCCACGGGTCCGAAGCACCTGAACATCAAGCTCACCCGCGCCAAGCTCGAAAGCCTGGTCGACGAGCTGATCGAGCGCACCATCGCTCCCTGCCGCCTGGCCATCAAGGACGCCGGCATCAGCGTGGGCGACATCAACGACGTGATCCTGGTCGGCGGCATGACCCGCATGCCCAAGGTGCAGGACAAGGTGAAGGCCTTCTTCGGCAAGGAACCGCGCAAGGACGTGAACCCCGACGAAGCCGTGGCCGTCGGCGCCGCCATCCAGGGCCAGGTGCTCTCGGGCGACCGCAAGGACGTGCTGCTGCTCGACGTGACCCCGCTGTCGCTGGGCATCGAGACCATGGGCGGCGTGATGACGAAGATGATCGCCAAGAACACGACCATCCCGACGAAGTTCGCGCAGACCTTCTCGACCGCCGAGGACAACCAGCCGGCCGTGACCATCAAGGTGTTCCAGGGCGAGCGCGACATCGCCTCGGGCAACAAGCTGCTCGGCGAGTTCAACCTCGAAGGCATTCCGCCGGCATCGCGCGGCACGCCGCAGATCGAGGTGAGCTTCGACATCGACGCCAACGGCATCCTGCACGTCGGCGCCAAGGACAAGGGCACCGGCAAGGAAAACAAGATCACCATCAAGGCGAACTCGGGCCTGAGCGAAGACGAGATCCAGAAGATGGTGAAGGACGCCGAGCTGAACGCGGCCGACGACAAGAAGAAGCTTGAGATCGTGCAGGCCCGCAACCAGGGCGAAGCCATGGTCCACAGCGTGAAGAAGTCGCTTGGCGAGCACGGCGCGAGCCTGGAAGCCGCCGAGAAGGACGCGATCGAAGCCGCGATCAAGGACCTGGAAGAAGCCCTCAAAGGTGAAGACAAGGCCGCGATCGAGGAAAAGACCAACACGCTGATGACCGCGAGCCAGAAGCTCGGCGAGAAGATGTATGCCGAATCGCAGGCCGCGGCCGGCGCCTCGGCAGCTTCGGGTCCGGCGGGCGCGGAAGCCGGCGCACATGCGCAGGCCGACGACAACGTGGTCGACGCCGAAGTCAAGGAAGTCAAGAAGGGCTGATCTTCAGACCCTTCGGCAAGGCTGGAACACCTGCGCAGGTGCTCCAGCCTTTCTCGCTTCAAGTTACCCGAGTTCCCGCTGCTTCCCTGATCTGCTGACCGACCTGCCATGGCCACCAAACGCGACTACTACGAAACCCTCGGCGTCCCCAAGAACGCGAGCGAGGACGAAATCAAGAAGGCTTATCGCAAGCTCGCGATGAAGCACCACCCGGACCGCAACCACGGCGACACCGCAAAGGACGCCGAGGCCAAGTTCAAGGAGGTGAAGGAAGCCTACGAAATGCTGTCCGACGGACAGAAGCGCGCAGCCTACGACCAGTACGGCCACGCCGGCGTCGACCCCAACATGCGCGGCGGTCCGGGCGCGGAAGGCTTCGGCGGCTTCGCGGAAGCCTTCGGCGACATCTTCGGCGACGTGTTCGGCGGCGGCGGCCGCGGCCGCACCAGCAGCGGGCGCCAGGTGTTCCGCGGCAGCGACCTCAGCTACGCGATGGAGATCACGCTCGAGGAAGCCGCGGAAGGCAAGACGACCGAGATCCGCATCCCGACCTGGGACGAGTGCGACACCTGCCACGGCTCGGGCGCAAAGCCCGGCACCAAGCCCATCACCTGCACCACCTGCCACGGCGCGGGCGCGGTGCAGATGCGCCAGGGCTTCTTCAGCGTGCAGCAGACCTGCCCCACCTGCCACGGCAGCGGCAAGATCATTCCCGAGCCCTGCACCCGCGTGCCACGGCCAGGGCAAGATCAAGCGCAACAAGACGCTCGAAGTGAAGATCCGCGCGGGCATCGACGACGGCCAGCGCATGCGCGTCACCGGCAGCGGCGAACCGGGCGTCAACGGCGGCCCGCCGGGCGACCTGTACATCGAGATCCGCCTCAAGAAGCACGACATCTTCGAGCGCGATGGCGACAACCTGCACTGCGTGGTGCCGGTGAGCATGACCACGGCAGCGCTGGGCGGCGAGATCAACGTGCCCACGCTCAAGGGCGCGGCAGCCATCGACATTCCCGAAGGCACGCAGAGCGGCAAGCAGTTCCGCCTGCGCGGCAAGGGCATCAAGGGCGTGAACTCGAGCTACCCCGGCGACCTGTACTGCCACGTGCGCGTAGAGACGCCCGTGAAGCTCACCGAGTTCCAGCGCAAGCTGCTGAAGGACCTCGACGACTCCCTCAAGAAGGGCGGCGAGAAGCACAGCCCGACCGACAAGGGATGGTTCGACAAGGCGAAGGAGTTCTTCAGCTGAACTCGATGCCGCTGCGGTGACATGACCGCACCACATCCACGACAAGGGCCGCGATCGCGGCCCTTTGTCTTTCATGGATCACCAAGTTGGTGCGGGCACGGGCAGCGTTCCCACGCCAGTTGGCGCAAACCGCCTATCGCGAGGTGGCGCAAGGATTGCTTTTATATTTTTTTGTTAGAGCAATAAACCAAACGGCAGATCGCGCGTTATTGCAGAAGAAGGCAGGTTTTTTTGAGACTTGAAGCTCAATAGGTGAGTTTTTCCCGGAGAAAAATCAAAAATGGCCAATGGCCGTTCGACATAGACGTTTTCACCCGGAGAAAATCAAAAAGTCAGCCCTTGAATTTAGCCGAAATCCGGAAATTTGTTCCTTGTTTTTCGCGGAACTTTACTTGATAGCGTGGTTCTGAATTAACAAATGATTTGCCGGGTTCAATCTTTGCTTTATGCTGATTGTTAGCAGATTGTTGTAAGGGAGTTTTCCGCGGCATGCAGCCAAGGGCAGGCACACCTTAAATGTTGCGCAAAGCCTTTGTTGCACGCCATCGGGCCAAAAGCCCACTGACTCTTGATGGAGGCGTGACCATGGATGTGATCAGCAACTTTGCCGCCCGCTACGAGCGCACACGCGAGGAAGTCATCTCGCTGCAGGACTACCTTGACATCTGCAAGCGCGATCCCACCGCGTATGCCACGGCCTCCGAGCGAATGCTCAAGGCTATCGGCGAGCCGGAGTTGGTAGACACGCGCAACGACCCCCGTCTGTCGCGCATCTTCGCCAACAAGGTCATCAAGATCTACCCGGCGTTCAAGGAGTTCTACGGCATGGAAGACGCCATAGAACAGGTGGTGTCCTATTTCCGCCACGCCGCGCAGGGACTGGAAGAAAAGAAGCAGATCCTTTACCTGCTGGGCCCGGTGGGTGGCGGCAAGAGCTCCATCGCGGAGCGCCTGAAGCAGCTCATGGAGCACGTGCCCTTCTATGCGATCCAGGGTTCGCCGGTCAACGAATCCCCGCTCGGCCTCTTCGACGCGCTAGAAGACGGCGAGATCCTCGAAAAGGAATACGGCATCCCCCGCCGCTACCTGAACCGGATTCTCTCGCCCTGGGCCGTCAAGCGGCTCGAGGAGTACGGCGGCGACATCCGCCAGTTCAAGGTCGTCAAGCGCTACCCGTCGGTGCTGCGGCAGATCGCCGTCGCCAAGACCGAGCCCGGCGACGAGAACAACCAGGACATCTCCTCGCTGGTCGGCAAGGTCGACATCCGCAAGCTCGAGACCTACGCCCAGGACGACCCCGACGCATACGCCTACTCCGGCGGCCTGTGCCTGGCCAACCAGGGGCTGCTGGAATTCGTGGAAATGTTCAAGGCGCCCATCAAGGTGCTGCATCCGCTGCTCACGGCCACGCAGGAAAGCAACTTCAAGGGCACCGAAGGCTTCGGCGCCATCCCCTTCGACGGCATCGTGCTCGCGCACAGCAACGAGAGCGAGTGGAAGGCCTTCCGCAACAACAAGAACAACGAGGCTTTCCTCGACCGGATTTACATCGTCAAGGTGCCCTACTGCCTGCGCGCCTCCGAAGAGATCAAGATCTACGAGAAGCTCGTGCGCAATTCGTCGCTCGCCAAGGCACCCTGCGCGCCGGGAACGCTGCGCATGATGGCCCAGCTCTCGGTGCTCACGCGCCTGAAGGAGCCCGAGAACTCCAGCACCTTCAGCAAGATGCAGGTGTACGACGGCGAGAACCTCAAGGACACCGATCCCAAGGCCAAGTCGATCCAGGAGTACCGCGACTACGCGGGCGTCGACGAGGGCATGAGCGGCGTTTCCACGCGCTTCGCCTTCAAGATCATCTCCAAGGTCTTCAACTTCGACAGCTCCGAAGTGGCCGCGAACCCGGTGCACCTGATGTACGTGCTCGAGCAGCAGATCGAGCGCGAGCAGTTCGCCCCCGAGGTCGAGCAGAAGTACATCAGCTACATCAAGGAGCTGCTGGCGCCGCGCTATGCCGAGTTCATCGGCAAGGAAATCCAGACCGCCTACCTGGAGAGCTACAGCGAGTACGGCCAGAACATATTCGACCGCTACGTGACCTACGCCGACTACTGGATCCAGGACCAGGAGTTCCGCGACGTCGACACCGGCGAAGTGTTCGACCGCGCCTCGCTCAACGCCGAACTCGAGAAGATCGAGCGGCCTGCAGGCATCGGCAACCCGAAGGACTTCCGCAACGAGATCGTCAACTTCGTGCTGCGCGCACGGGCCGGCAACGCGGGGCGCAACCCGGCGTGGACCAGCTACGAGAAGCTGCGCGCGGTGATCGAGAAGAAGATGTTCTCCAACACCGAAGAACTCCTGCCGGTCATCAGCTTCAACACCAAGAGCAGCGCCGACGAGCAGAAGAAGCACGAGGACTTCGTGACGCGCATGGTGGAGAAGGGCTACACCGCCAAGCAGGTGCGCCTGCTCTGCGAGTGGTATCTGCGGGTGCGCAAGAGCTCTTGATATGGCACACCCCCAGGCTTCGCGCACTTCGTGTCGCTTCGCCAACCCCCTTGCAGGGGGCAACGCCAGCGGCCCGGCAAAGCCGGTTCCACGGCGTTTCACGAAGGAACGCGTGATCCGTC